>JAQXXU010000029.1 GCA_029226225.1 Lachnospiraceae bacterium
ATCTCACATCCGGCAGCATCAAAGGATCCTCTGCAGCAGGAACTCTATAAGAAGTATTACCCGAACGGCGGCGGATCTATCTTCACCTTCGATATAAAGGGCGATGAGAACACAGCAAAGAAGTTCATCGATCATCTCGAGCTCTTCTCACTTCTCGCAAATGTCGCAGATGTCAAGTCACTCGTTATTCATCCGGCTTCAACAACTCATTCAGAGGACAACGAAGAAGAACTTCGCGATCAGGGCATCAAGCCAAACACGATCCGTCTCTCTATCGGAACCGAGCACATCGATGATATCATCGAGGACCTCGAGCAGGGATTCGAATCACTTAAATAAAAATCATCCTCCTATTTATACTACATACTATACTTATACGAAAGGGTTGCTTCGGCAGCCCTTTTTCATTAAACGCAAAATACCCCCACGGGGTGTTTAGTAAAGTTTAATTTTACATTGTACACAATTTATTATATAATAGCCTCTATATTTGTTTAAGAGGTGAATGTACAGATGAGAGGGCATAAAAACCTTCTTGGAAAAATGCGTGCGGGAGGTACGCTGACAAACAGAGAAGAAATCCTGCTTATTGCGCAGCTCGCGCTCCCGGCGATAGTAGCCCAGCTGTCCAGCATCATCATGCAGTACATAGATGCTTCGATGGTAGGACAGCTCGGAGCTGTGGATTCTGCGGCGATAGGGCTGGTGGCTTCGACTACCTGGCTTATCGGAGGCATGTGTACAGCAGCCTGCGTGGGATTTTCAGTGCTTATAGCACACAGGATAGGAGCGGGAGAGGATGAAGAAGCGAGGAATATAGTAAAAATCGGCCTCATAGTGGCTCTTCTGATAAGCTTAGTGATATCAGGATTCTGCGTCATTTTTTCAGGAGAGATACCGGTCTGGCTCGGGGGCAGTCAGAAAGTGGCTTTGAGAGCAAGCCAGTATTTCAGGATATACGCGGCAGCGCTTCCGGCGATGCAGATGATGTATTCGGCATCCGGAATGGTCCAGGCATCTGGGAACATGCGGCTTCCGAGTTTCTTAGGGATCCTCGAGTGTGTTCTTGACGTGATCTTTAATATGATCCTGATCTTCCCTACCAGGCAGGTGAACGGGATCACGGTATTCGGCTTCGGCCTTACTATCCGGGGAGCAGCTCTTGGAACAGCTCTTGCTGAGGCTGTGGCGGCGGTTTTAGGACTTATTTATCTGCTGAAAAAATCTCCGTCACTTCATCTGAGAGCCGGGGAGAAGATGCATGAGGTAAAACTTACCATTAAAAAAGCCTTCAGGATAGCAATACCATCGGCTATAGAGTCGCTTATCATGGGAGGAGCGCAGGTAGTACAGACTACTATAGTCGCACCGCTCGGGACAGTTTCGATCGCGGCGAATTCTTTCGCAGTGACGGCAGAAAGTCTCTGCTACATGCCAGGGTATGGCATACAGTCGGCGGCGGTGACACTTATAGGACAGTGCTATGGCGCGAAAAGGCATGAGCTGACTAGAAAACTCGGCTGGCTTACGACAATAAGCGGCATAGTGGTCATGACGGCGGCTGGGATACTGATGTATATATTCGCGCCGCAGATGATAGGAATACTTAGCCCGAATGCAGAGATCAGGAGACTTGGCACGACGGTACTTCGTATAGAAGCCTTTGCGGAGCCGATGTTCGGAGCTTCGATAGTGGCGAGCGGAGTTTTCCGCGGAACCGGAGACACGCTTTCGTCGATGATCAGGAACATCATAAGTATGTGGGGAGTCAGGATCCCGATGGCGGCCATCCTGTCTACGAGGCTTGGACTTCGCGGAGTCTGGATAGCTATGTGTACGGAGCTTATGGTGCGCGGGATCCTTTTTCTGACGCATCTGGCAGGACATCATTGGGACAGAGTAAGGGAATAGGAGGATTTTATGCAGGATGTATGGCAGGTCATAGTGGAATCATTTCCGCAGCTTATGTACCGCGGTCTTACTATGACTATACCGCTTACACTTATATCGTTTGCGATAGCGCTTGTCATCGCGGTCATAGTGGCGCTGGTGCAGTTCGCGCGGATCCCGGTGCTTCGTCAGATATGCAGATTTTATATCTGGGTCATCAGAGGAACACCGCTTCTCGTACAGCTGTACGTGATATTTTTCGGATTGCCATCGATAGGTGTAAATGTCGACGCTTTCCCGGCGGCTGTTATCGTTTTTTCGATAAATGAAGGAGCATATGCGGCTGAAACCATCAGAGGCGCCTTAGAGAGTGTTCCGGCTGGACAGATGGAGGCCGGCAGATGCGTTGGAATGAGCTATATCCAGATCATGTGGCACGTGATACTGCCGCAGACCTTCAGGACAGCATTCCCGGCACTTGGAAATGAGCTGATCTCGATGGTAAAAGATACATCCCTCGCCGCGAATATCACAGTCACAGAGATGTTCTTCCAGGCACAGAGGATTGCGGGACGTACTTACCAGACGATGGCTCTATACATCGAAGTCGCAGTCATTTACCTGCTTTTCTCGACAGTGCTTTCACTGATACAGCGTTTTGGTGAGAAGAAGCTTGGAGCATACGGGAGGAACTAATGGCATTACTTGATATAAAAAATATCCGTAAAAAATTCGATTCCACCGAAGTCCTCCGCGGCGTCAGTTTCAGCGTAAATAAAGGCGATGTAGTCTCGATACTCGGGCCATCAGGTTCTGGAAAAACCACGCTTCTCAGGTGTGTGAATTTTCTCGAGAAGGCTGATTCGGGACTTATGGAATTCGACGGACAGATGTATGACTTAAAGACTATCTCAAAGAAGGAAATCCTTGAAATCCAGAAGCATACTGGGTTTGTGTTTCAGGACTATAATCTTTTCAGGAATAAAAATGTCCTGGATAATGTCACCCTTGGCCTTACATCTGCAAGAAAAATGTCACATGATAAGGCAGATAAAAAGGCCATGGATATGCTTGAACGTGTGGGAATGGCTGACCACGCGAAGCAGTTTCCTTCACAGCTGTCTGGCGGCCAGCAACAGAGAGTCGCTATCGCGCGTGCTCTGGCGACAGAGCCCGAGATCATCTACTTCGATGAGCCCACATCGGCGCTTGACCCCCAGCTTACCGGAGAGGTGCTTACAGTCATGAGACAGCTGGCAGATGACGGGATGACGATGCTTGTAGTAACGCATGAGATGTCCTTTGCGCGTGATGTTTCGAGCAAAGTCATTTTTATGGATGGAGGAGTAGTCGTCGAGAGTGGAACACCTGACGTATTTTTCAGGGATCCGAAAGAAGAACGAACCAGAGAATTCTTAAGATTGGAGGAAAATAACTAAATGAAAAAGAGATTACTTGCAGCTGTACTTGCAGCAACTACCGTACTTTTAAGCGCCTGCGGATCAGGCAGCAGCGCATCGAACGCATCAGGAAACGGCGGCGCAGATCATCTGGCAAAAATAAAATCTGCCGGGAAAATAGTCGTAGGCCTGGAGGGTGACTGGCAGCCATTTTCTTATCATGATAAAGATGATAAGCTTGTTGGATACGATGTAGAAGTGGCTCAGAACATCGCAAAGAAGCTCGGAGTAAAGGCTGATATACAGGAAGGCCCGTGGGACGGACTTTTCGCAGGAATGGATTCAGGCAGATACGACATCGTCGTAAACGGAGTCGATGTGACAGAAGAACGCCAGAAAAAGTATGATTTCTCAGACCCGTATGCATACGATCACACGGTTCTTATCGTAAAGAAAGGTAACACCGATATAAAGACCTTCGATGATCTGAAGGGAAAGACTACGGCAAACTCTATAGGCTCTACCTACCAGGAGATCGGCGAGCAGTATGGTGCCACGGTAAAGGGCGTTGATACTCTTGTCGAGACACTTCAGATGGTAAAGAACGGACAGGTAGACGCGACTATAAACGCTTCAACCTCATTCGGTGACTACATGAAGTCAAACCCGGATGATCCGCTTGAAGTGGCGGCTACGACACCAGAAGCTACGAAGTACGCTATCCCGCTCGAAAAGGGCAAACAGAACGACTCTCTCCGCAAGGCTATCAACAAGGCCATAAAAGAGATGCGTGATGATGGCACCCTCAAGGAACTGTCGGTCAAATACTTCGGTTCAGACCTTATAAACGAGTAAAAAATCCCGCCGGAATTCATGATTCTGGCGGTTTTTTAGTGAAAACAGGTTGACAGAAGCTCCATAAAAAAATAAAATAGTGTTGTGTGAGTCTGCACAGGGAGAGGCCGCTTGAAAAGGAGGGCAGCACAGATGAAGAGCCAGTTGGCAGTCAGTTACGCTGCATCAGCAGACGCAGCCTTGGAAGAAGTAAAGAGCAAGC
>JAQXXU010000030.1 GCA_029226225.1 Lachnospiraceae bacterium
ATGGAAAGCGGTTTATCCTTCTCGTGGTAGTCGATAAGCGGCTCCTTACCGTCGATGATCTGACGGGCACGCTTTGCGGTAGCGCAGACTATAGAGTAACGGCTGTTTACGACCGGCTCTTCTCCTACGTCAGTTCCCTCATTTACTACCTTCATAAGTTCCACATATGACGGATGTATCATTTATTTTCTCCTTTCGAAAATGCCTTAAGCTCTTCCTGCAATTCGGCTATCTGCGCGCCGTTTATCTTTGTAGCGTAGTGAGCGCTCTGAATGATCTCATGAACTCTCTCAACACTGTCTTCTATTCTGTCATTTATCACCAGGTAATCGTACTGAGGCATCAGAAGCGACTCCTTAGACGAGATGGCAAGTCTCTGTGCTACCACCTCAGGTGTCTCTGTTCCTCTGCCTACTAGCCTGTTCTTAAGCTCTGCAGCTGATGGCGGAGTCACGAAAAGAAGCAGCGCATCCGGGAAAATCTTTTTTACCTGAAGGGCGCCGTTTACCTCGATCTCCAGGATTACGTCTTTTCCCTCGTCTATAAGCTTCTGTACATAGGCCTTAGGCGTCCCGTAAGAGTTCCCGTTAAAGGTGGCATGCTCTAAAAGCTCGCCTTTTTCTACCATCTGGTCAAACTCTTCTCTCGTCTTGAAAAAATACTCTCTGCCGTCTTCCTCCCCCTGTCTCTTTCCTCTCGTAGTAGCCGAGATAGACAGGTTATACATCCCCGGGTATTTGTTCAGGAGATGCTTCATGATAGTTCCCTTGCCTGCTCCGGAAAATCCTGAGAGCACCACTACAAGGCCTTTCTTTTCTGCCATTAAGCCTTTACCTCTTCTGTATTAAGTCTTCCTGCGATCGTTTCTGGAACCAGTGCCGAAAGGATCACTCTTCCATCGGTAGAAAAAATAACGCCTTTCGTCTTTCTGCCCTGGCTAGCATCGATGAGTAAGCCCTCTTCCTTCGCTTTGGAAACGAGCCTGTGTACCGGTGCCGAATCAGGAGACACTATACACAGTATCTTTTCAGAGTTTACGAGATTACCGTATCCGATATTTATAAACTGCATAAAATGCCTCCTGTTTTCAGAACACAATCTAATGTATTATATGCCAAATACCCCCTTTAGTCAAATACCCTTGTCATTTTCTGGCGTTACGTATAAAATATACTTCTATGATAAAGGAGTGTTTACATTATGTCATTTGATGGAATCACAGTTCACGCGCTTACACGTGAGTTAAACAAAGCTTTAAAGGGTGGGCGCATCGTAAAAATAGCCCAGCCACAGCCTGAAGAACTTATTATCACAGTAAAAAATAACGGCAGTAAGTACCTGCTCCTGATGAACGCTAACGCTTCTCTGCCGCTCATATATCTGACACAGACAAACGAAGTCTCGCCTTTAAAGGCTCCTGGCTTTCTGATGCTTCTCAGGAAATACATCGGAAGCGGTATCATAGAAGAAGTCTCCCAGCCGGGACTCGAGCGTGTAGTCAGGCTTCGCATCCGTCATCTCGATGAGATGGGCGACGAAGCATACAAAAATCTCTACATTGAGATCATGGGAAAATACTCGAACATCATCTTCACCGATGATAATGAAAAAATCCTCGATTCTATAAAAAGGGTCGGAGCCAACACTTCAAGTGTCAGGGAAGTACTTCCCGGCAGGGACTACTTTATCCCGGCACAGAAGGATAAGTATAACCCGTTTGAGATCACTGAGACCATGTTTAAAGAGGACATCCTGCGCCGGCCTGCAGAATGCGCAAAGGCCATCAGTTCAGGAGTAGTGGGATTTTCTTTTGTGACATCAAATCAGCTCTGCCTCGAAGCACAGGTAGATCCGGGCATTTCTACAGCCGCCCTTACGACCGATGATAAGGAGCACTTATATCAGGCCTTTAATGAACTGCTTTACACTATAGAGAACGCCCCGGCAGAACCTGTGATCTACTCTGATCCTGTCACCAAAAAACCCCTGGAGTTTTCAGCCTGGCCGCTTCTAGCGTATCAGGACTCCGATGTGCAGGAGCTTTCTTCCGTAAGCGAGATGCTCTATACCTTCTACTCCTCGAAGAATACCTATTCGAACATGAAGCAGCGTTCAGCTGATCTCCGGAAGAATGTAAAAAATCTCTTAGAGCGTGAGTCAAAGAAGCTAAATCTCCAGGAAAAGCAGCTTAAGAGCACTGAAAAAATGGATAAGTACCGCATATATGGTGAGCTTCTCCACACCTATGGTTACTCTGCTCCTGAAGGCGCTAAATCCATAGAAGTGACTAACTACTACACAAACGAGCCTCTTACTATCCCGCTTGACCCGGAGAAAACCGCCATAGAGTGCGCCAAAAACTACTTCAAGAGATACGATAAGCTGAAGCGAACTAAAGAGGCCGTCACCGTCCAGATAGAAGAAACTAAGAAAAATATAGAGCAGCTTGACTCTGTGCTTACCTCTCTTGACCTGGCCGAGGACGAGGGTGACCTCTCCGAGATAAAGAAAGAGCTTGTCGCAGCAGGCTTTATCCATAAAAATTCCCATGGGAAGAAAGAAAAGGATGTAAAGGCAAAGCCCCTCCACTTCGTAACAGATGACGGTTTTGATATCTTCGTAGGGAAAAATAACTACCAGAATGAATTCGTGACCTTTAAGAAAGCAGATCCGGACGACTGGTGGTTCCACGCCAAAAAAATCCCCGGTTCTCACGTAATTGTAAAATCTGGTGGTCGCGAGCTCCCTGACCACGTCTTTGAGATTGCCGCTCAGATAGCTGCCTACTACTCAAAAGGCCGTGACAACGACAAAACAGAAGTAGACTATGTGCAGAGAAAAGAGCTAAGAAAAACCAACGGAGGTGCTCCGGGTTTCGTCATCTATCATACGAATTATTCTATGACTGTCCATCCGCAGGTGACCGGAGTAACAAAAGCCTAAAGGTTTGAATACTGCCTGTCTGACTGCTCTTTCAGATGAGCTTTTAGATCAGGGATGCTGTCAAGTGACGGATCTGAATCCAGAAGCATCTCTACACTTTCTGATGCCTCCCGGAGCAGGTCCGCGTCATTATAGATATCCGCGAGTTTAAAAGATACATCTCCTGACTGCCTGACTCCGAAGGTATCTCCCGGGCCGCGCATTTTCAGGTCTGCATTCGCTAGATAAAAGCCATCATTTGATCTTTTCAGCACTTCGAGCCGCTTAGAAGGTGTCTTTGAGCCGCTTGTGTCTACGAACATGCAGTACGCCTGTGCGTCACCGCGTCCTACTCTTCCTCTCAGCTGATGCAGCTGGGCAAGACCGAATTTCTGGGCATCTTCTATCATAATGACTGTAGCATTCGGCACATCTACTCCCACTTCTATTACAGTCGTAGAGATCAGCAGGTCAGTTTTACCAGAAGCAAAATCAGACATCACCTGTTCTTTTTCGTCAGAAGGCATAGGTCCATAAAGCTTTCCGACCGTGATATCAGGCGGCATCATCTGCCTCATTTTTTCATAGTACTCTTCTACATTCTCTCCCTCAGCATTTTCAGATGGCTCCACCAGAGGACAGATGATAACTCCCTGGTGTCCTGCCCTTATCTCTCTTACAAAAAGTGCATAGGCATTTTTCCGGAGTGACGGATCTATAACTGCATTCTTTATCGGCTTTCTGATCGAAGGCTTTTCGGTGATAGTCGATATGTTAAGCCCCTGGTAGAGTATCAGTGCGAGCGTTCTCGGTATAGGCGTTGCGCTCATGACGATAGAAAATACTTCTTCCCCCTTCCCTGCTAAAGCATTTCTCTGCTTTACACCGAAACGGTGCTGCTCATCAGTGATGACTAAGGCCAGGTTCTTAAACTCTACTTTTTCCTGAAAGAGTGCGTGGGTTCCTATCACAAATGACGGAACGTCAGAAGCTATGTCATGAAGTGCCTTAGTACGGGCCTTTCCCTTTACATGCCCAGTCAGAAGGACGCAGGGGATATCAAGTCCCACAGTCTCACAGAGCGATACGAACTTCTCGTAATGCTGTCTCGCAAGCACCTCAGTTGGCGCCATGATAGCTGAAGTGTAGCCGTTGTCTGCCATCACAGCCATAGCTATAAAAGCCACGATGGTCTTTCCGCTCCCGACGTCTCCCTGGATCAGACGCTGCGTTATATACTTCCCGTTAAAGTCATCAAGTACATCGTCTAACGCTTTTCTCTGCCCATTAGTAAGCTCATATGACAGGGAATTCTGGATTTTTTCTGATACTGAAATGTCGAATGGCTCTAGGGTATTCTGGGTTTTTGTCTCTTCCTCTGCCGTAAGCCTCTGCGACATGATGTATGTAAAAAATTCATCGAAGGCGAGCCTTTTTCTTGCATCAGATAGTGCCTCATCGCCTGAAGGGAAATGGATATTGCGGAATGCAGTGTCTATGTCAGTAAGAGAGTATTTCTCAGTTACCGCCTCAGGCAGATATTCCGGGACTTTTATCGTCTCAAGTACATTTATGACAGCCTTTTCTATCATCTTATCAGTCAGACCAAAGACCTTCGGATAAAACGGAAGCTTTGAACCAACTATTTTCTGGTAGTCATTTATCGTAAAAATCTGTGGCTGGACCAGTTCCGGATTTTTCCCTTTGTAAGAGACTTTTCCATAGAACACATAGCGGATGCCTGGTTTCAAGCTTTTTTTCAGATAGCGCTGATTGAACCAGACGAGGTTTACATTAAGGCCCATGACACTTAATGTCGCGGTAGTAAGAGTTTTTCCATTCACAAAGCGCTCGTAGATATTTTTCACAGGGGCAGCAAGAGCCACTGATGCACCCTGATCTGCGGTTATAGCCGTGGACACCTCCGGATAACTCTTATAAGACGAAGGATAATAAGTCAGAAGATCATATACACAAAAAACGCCCGCCCTCCTGAAGGGGGCGGCCGTCTTAGGTCCGATTCCTTTTATAACTGTGATATCGTCGTTTAAATCCATTTACTCAACGCTTACTATATAGTAGTACACATTCTGTCCGCCGTCCTGAATGTCTATCTCAAGTGACGGATAGTCCTGCTTTATCATATCCTTTATCGCATCAGTCTCTTCTGCCTTCGCATCGACTCCTGTATAGATAGTAAGGAGTGCTGAATCGTCGTCTACCATCTGGGTAAGCATTTCCTTAAAGGTCTCTGTGATAGATGTGTTTACAGCCTTTATGCCCAGATCTGTAAGTCCCATGTAATCACCGGCCTTTATGGCTCTGCCATCTATGGAAGTATCACGGACTGCATAGGTGATCTCGCCGGTCTTTACCTTAGAGAGTTCTTCTTCCATCCGCTTCTGGTTCTCCTCTACAGACTGGTCAGGAATGAAGTTCACTAATGCCGTAATCCCCTGAGGAATGGTCTTGGCCGGAAGCACTATGCCTTTCTTATCATCTAAAAGCTCTGCTGCCTGACTGGCTGCAAGGACGATATTTTTATTATTCGGGAGGATGAAGACATTCTTAGCATTTACCTTCTCAGCAGCTTTCAGGATGTCATCAGTGGATGGATTCATGGTCTGACCGCCCTTGATGACTACATCAGCACCCAGCTCTTTAAAAATAGTATCAAGTCCTTCTCCACAGGATACAGCTACAAAGCCTATCTCCTTCCAGGAGTTATCAGGTGTTTCTTTCTCTGCTGGCTTTTCATCCACCAGATCAGAAGATGCGGTATGCTTACCGTCGAGCTTTACATTCGTGATGTGGATATCAAAAGCTTCACCCAGCTTTATAGAGTGGTTTATGGCTTTTCCCGGTTCATTCGTGAGTAGAGAGACCTTCATCGTCTCACCATCTGATGAAAGCTTTACTTCTTCACCTATTCCGGAAAGGTAAGTGCTCAGATCAGCATCTACCCCAGCCGCAAAGCGCTCCGGAGCCTTTACTGAAAAAGCCACGCTGTAGGTAAACTTTACCTCTTCGTCTTTCTCGATCTCAGCCTCATCAGGCTTTTCTTCCTCTATAGTAATGTCTATATCCTTACCGCAGAGGTAATCATAGGCTCCCTTTAACACTTCCAGAAGTCCTGAGCCACCGGAATCTACTACTCCGGCCTCTTTTAAGACAGGAAGAAGCTCTGGTGTAGACTCTAATGCTGCTGTAGCTGCGTCTACGATCCTGCCGCCGATCTCTATCAGATCATCTGTCTGCTCAGCCGCATCCACTGCTTCATCGCTTGCGGCCTTCGCTACTGTAAGGATAGTACCTTCTTTCGGCTTCATGACAGCCCTGTAAGCCGTCTCCGTAGCCTTCTGCATTCCCTCAGCCAGAACCTGCGCGTCGATAGAATCCACAGTCTTCATGACTTTCGTGAATCCGCGGAACAGCTGGGAAAGAATGACTCCGGAGTTTCCTCTGGCGCCTCTTAAAGAACCTGATGAGATAGCCTTTGAGAGAGTCTTCATATCCGGGTCCTTTATGGCACTTACAGCCTGAGCCGCAGACATGATGGTAGCTGTCATGTTCGTTCCGGTATCACCGTCCGGTACTGGAAATACGTTCAGTTCGTTTATATGGTCTTTCTGATTTTCGAGATAACGGGCGCCTGCCAGAAACATTCTGGATACCTGGGCCGCATCTATTGAATTAACTGCCACTGTATCCTCCTTAATCGATGACGCGAACGCCCTCTACATATACATTTATCTGGTCTACTGACATGCCAGTAAACTCCTCTACCTTGTACTTTACGGTCTCACGGAGATTTGAAGCCACTGCCGCGATCGATACACCATAGCTTACGATACAGTGGAAGTCAAGTGAAATGCTTCCGGCGTCGTTATAGTGTACCTGTATGCCGTGTCCTAAATACTCCTTCTTCAAAAGCTTTACGAGTCCGTCCTTCATATTGACCGCTGCCATGCCTACGATGCCGAAGCACTCTACGGCTACGGATCCTGCATATGTGGCTATGACATCGGTGTCGATAATGATCTTTCCGAGATCATTTTCCATCTGACCCTGTGCCTGCATAAATTCCTCCATATAAAAAAATCTATTTATTTCAAAAAACTGCTAATACCATTATATCTAAAAAAGAATTTTTTTCAACTAAAAAAAGTACTTGCAATCTATATATAGTTTTGGTAAAATACAATAGTTGTGTCGTGAAACGGCATAATCTAATTCAGATCATTCTTTAAGAGATAGGAGGTGCTTTGGTATGGCAAAGTGTGCTATTTGCGGAAAAGGCGCTCACTTCGGTAACAATGTGAGCCATTCTCATAGAAGGTCTAACAGGATCTGGAAATCAAACGTGAAATCAGTTAAATGTATCGTTAACGGTACTCCTAAGAGATTATACGTCTGCACTTCCTGTCTTCGTTCAGGCGCTGTTGAGAGAGCTTGATGAACTTCAGGTTCAGAAACTATTAGTTCTGAGCTTACGATTTATCAAAAAAAGCTGCCCGTTATAGGCAGCTTTTTTGATATCTATTTATATTTTCTTCACTACTTCAAGTCCTACGGTAAGGTTTCGCTTCTCTCCTAAGAATTCTACAGACAGAACTGCTATGCGCTTATGCCTGTCTATTTTTACTACCTGACCTTCATGGCCTTTAAGCGGACCGTCGGTCACTATCAGAGTATCTCCCTTCAGATAGCCGATAGAAGCCTTGATCACATGGTCTTCATCTGACAGTTCTTTTACCATGCTCTCATCTGAATCCGACAGCGGAATTATGTACTCATCGTCCTTTAACAGCTTCACAAAACGAAAAATGGTCTTCCCGAGAGACTCATGAATGCGCCCAAAAAGTCCTGTCGGATCATCTGAGCTGATAAACAGATAGCCTTTGAACATCGGCACCAGTACTCTCTGCCACTGTCCCTCTATCTTCCAGATTCTCTCGGTCACAGGCATGAATATTTCTTCACTGCCCGCTAACACGTATTTTTTTATATCCTCCTTTATTCTTTCAGTATGTCTGCTGTCAGTCTGCATGCAGAACATCATAAGTCAGTCACCTTTCTATATGCTATCCTATCTTTTCAAGAATTTCTTTTACCAGTATAAACACAGCGGTTACAGCATTTGTCTCTGACGGTTTCTTACCAGAATTTGTAAAGTCATTAATATACCTTTTTTCGGCTGCTTCTATAGCTATTTTACTGTCACCATATGTGACCAGCAATTTATATATGTTGTCATTATTTTTCTGATATTCTTTGTTAAAGTTCTTGTTCAGATACTCTTTGAATTTTTTCCAGCATTCCTGGGAGCTATTAAATACTGGCATTTGTCCAAAGTATGCAAAAAACCAGATCTCAAAACATGGTGACGACCATCCTACATGAATGCCCTGGGCCTCAGCCTCTTTGATCAGGTTATCGAAATCCTTCACCTGATCTTTATCAAAGACAATCCACGGGATGCAGTATTGTGAACTGTTATTCACCAGTGTATCTGTAGTCTCAATAAGCTTATATGTGGTTTTTGCTTCCTTTACTTTTATTACCAGGTGATTTTTTATCTCTGAGGATAAACTGTCACGAAGTCCTTCAAAATAATTACGCTCAGTTTCTTTTGTATCTGTAACTATCAGATAATAGCCTAGTTTTGGCGTTCTTTTTCCTACTCTTTTGTTTCTGTCTTCTCGTTTTCCAGGCTTTCGTCCACCTTTACCCATCCCGCTCTCCTTTATGTGTTAATACCTCAAATGGTGATAATGACGGAATACCCCCAAACTCCCCATATAAGTAATGCTTTGAAAGTGCCTCATCCTTTCTGGTTTTATTACCATTTGGATCCTTAAAATCTACAATCGAGTATAGCTCTGACTCCTGCTGTCTGTTTTTTTCTGTAACCCAAAGTTCATCCCTACGCAGTATGTCATTAGAAAACTGGCTCAGATCATGTGATGTAAATATAAGCTGGGCATGCTTTGTATTGATTCTCTTATTCGCAAAGGCCAGAATTATATTACGCACAAGTAGCGGATGAAGTCTTGAATTTAACTCATCAACAAATAATACACTGCCACGATTGAACACATCTTTAATAAAAGGATACAAACTAAACATTTTCAGTGTTCCACTTGATTCATCCTCTAGTGCAATCGAGGTGTATGAAGAATCATCCTCTACTTTATGCACTGTCCTCACACTATAGTACGTCCCTTCTTTATCTGAATCAGGAATAGCTTCTACCTTAAAGTCTTTTATGGATTCATCAAATGTCGACAAAAATCTTACTACATCCTGTTGTGCATTTTTATCATGATCAAAATCGGTGGGTAATATATGCGATACCACATAGTTTTCCCTTGGATTTCCATAATCAAGTATTTCATTCTTAAGAAACCATTCTCTAACAAACTTTAGCTTTTTTATCTTGAGTTTAGAGCCTAATGAAACAATGAGTGTTTCTTTTTCTAATGCTACAGATATCAGATCTTCATCTTTTTCTGAGAGACCATCCGCCTGTAATGGTTCACCTCTTTTTCTATAAAAAATCGTTCTGTATTCTCTTGCGGTTTTCGCTTTCGAATACAGCCATTCCTCTAGTATATCATTTTTTTCCAGTAGGAACCCATACTGATACACTTTTTCATGCGGATCATCACTGTCAGTGAAAAAGACTTCAAAACTGCTTGGCTCATTCACTGATTCCTTATTAAAAAGGAAAGGTTCAGCTGTCTGTTTTTTTATTTTTTCATCATTATCGTTATCACTATCTCCGCCATACGAAAATGAGTTTATCACATATTTTGACATAAATTCAAATGCCTTATATACATTTGATTTCCCACTGGCATTTGCACCATAGATGGCCGAAAATGTAAGCACTTTGTCACCACCTGTCTCAATCACGTGAGATGGCAGCTCAGAGATACGTGTCGCCGATAAGTCAAGTGAAGTATCATTTTTAAATGAACGAAAGTTCGAAAAATTAAACTGTATAAGCATAAATATACCTCAGCAGTGTCAATGTTTAAACTACAGTATATTATCACGTAATGGCCATAAAATCAACGCCGAAATGAGATATATTTTCATTTCATCGTTGATTTTTAGTTACTGTTCACACACCATGTAGACAAAGAAAGGCCGATAGTGTAGACTCAGACCATAAGGATCTATGAGTCACTGCTATCGGTTTTCTTTTCGGGCTCTGGTTTTGGACGCCTAAAAACAAGCGCCTTCTGTGCTTTATATTTACACAGAAGTTTTTCATAGAGCTTCTTATAATCCTGTTCGGATGTTTCAACTGTTTTTTCACTTTTCTTACGGTTTCTGCCAACTGTTGGAATGATATCACCGGTCTCCGGATCTACCCGGCCGATAAACTTTCTTTTTGCGCGGGTCATCTTCTTCTGAGGATTCCAGTATGAATGGAATTCATAGGCATATGTTATACCTGATCTTTTGTCATGCTGTTTTATGATAGCCATTGTCATTCTCCTATTATATGGTTATGTGTGCATTATATCGTGTAACCATATATCTGTCAGGCAAAAAATCCAAGAAAGTGCTGATTCCTCAGCGTTTTCCTGGATTTTTATGACAATATTTATTGTAAAAACTGGTTATGAAAATCAGATTTTAGAGCCTATAGGTGGGTTTGAACAGTAACCCGGTGTTATGGTTTTTTAATCAGTTTCCGAAGCTTTCTGTACCCGTTCCTCTATCTCTTCCTTTGCCGCCTCGCGTGCTTCCTTATCCTCTGCCTTATCTGAGGTCTTCGAAGATTTCTTCCCTTTGAACATATCTATGAAATCCGGTATCAGGTCGAGGAGTTTGTCCATACCGCTTCTCGTACCGATATCCATCAGACGTACTGAACCGTCCTTTATCACGATGACTGACTGCGGGCGGGCTTTTACGCCGATACCGCCGGCACTGTTTGAATTCTTCTCTCCATTGAATGATCCGCTTATCATGCCGACCGAGATGTCAACTAAGGGGATGATCGTGGTGTCACCGACCTGGACGGGGTCGCCGACGACGGATTTCGTGGAAAAGTTTGTGTTCATGCCCTCGAGGAGGGCCTTAACTGTTGTCTCAAATGTATCTCGTGTCATAATCAGTTCTCCTTTTATGATGGTGAGCGGCAGAGTCTCCACCGTGCAGTCCTGGGTCTCGAGGCAGTCATACATCTCAGGACACGCTCTCGCTCCGTATGTGACGCAGCGGACGCATAGGCGGCTAAAAAACAGCCGCCAAGCGCCGGCGTCCCATAAGGGTCCTGAGATGTATGTCTGCCTCAAGCCCCTTTATTTCATTTAAGTATAATCTCGTTACTTTTTCGATCTATATGCTTTTCTTCTTAATCTCCAGAAAACAGGATTTTAAGAAGATAGCCGATGACAACTACTATATGCAGGGTGCCGCGGACGCCGAGGTGTCCGTGTATGTATGCGTCATCACTCATCAGGTCACAGGTCAGGCTTGTTGACTTAGTGTACATGAATGGGAGGGATGACAGTCCGCCGTAGATCAGGGCTGTCGTATCCGGTTCTCCTGTAGAAAAAGAGATGTCACAGTCATCCAGGTGGATATGGCATTTCTTCAGGAGGCCGATGATGCTTGTGATGACAGGCTTCAGCTTTTTCTTTATGAAGCCAAAGAGCTTTTTCTTCTTATCCTCCGGCTTTTTTTCTTTTTTCTTCTGCCTCTTTTTCTTATTTTTCTGCTTAGGCTTCTCCTTCTTTTTCTTTCCGCCGATCTTTATAAAGTAAAGAAGGCGGAGAGAGAATTTTTCTTCGAGAGAAGTGTCGTACCGTAGATCTATGAACCGAAGCGGGTCGTGGACATATGCCTTAAAAGTCTTGGCATCGAAGTCTCCCTTCACGCCGAACGCTATCGGAATAAATATAAGATACACTAACAGAGCGAGGATTACAAGCAGAACCGTGACTATGATCCTTACTGCCATTTATCACTCCGAGAGATAGGTTTCAAACAGTTTCTTTGCAAGCGGAGCTGCATGCGATGAGCCTGCTCCCCCCTTTTCCATTATAACAGCTACTGCTATTTTTTTCCTGCCTTTTTTAGCAAATCCTATGAACCAGGAATGGGCTTCATTCTTATTCGATGAGAACTCTGCTGTTCCTGTCTTTCCGTATGCCGTATAGGATGAGGAGTTTACGACACGGCCCGTTCCGTTGGTAACGACATAGCGCATCAGTTGCTTCAGCGTCGATGCCTCGCCTTCTGTACATATGCGCTCTGTTCTGTCTACATGACTTCTTACGAGCCTTCCGCCATCGTTTTCTATATGGCCGACTACGAATGGTTCTTTTATAACTCCGTCGTTTGCCACTGCTTCACTTATAAGCGCCATATGAAGTGGAGTCACGAGGGTATTTCCCTGCCCTATGGCAGTCTGCATCACAAGCGCTTTTGAGTCAGAGCTCTTCAGGGTGAACTGACTTTTTTTTATGTTTGAGATGTCAGACGGTATAGTCTTATTAAATAAGAACTCCTGGGCTGTGCTCTTTAGTGCTCCGTTTGGAAGCGACAATCCCACTTTCGAGAATGCCACGTTGCATGAATTTCCAAATGCCTGCTTGAATGTCTGTCTGCCATGAACTTCTCCATCATAACAGTGGATAGTGTAGCCATCCTCGGTATATGAGCCCTGGCAGTCAAAGGTATCAGTAAGCTTTCCGCCATTTTTTAAGTAAGAGAGTGCTGTTATGACCTTAAAAGTCGAGCCTGGAGGGTAAAGTCCCTGAGTAGCCCGGTTTAACAGTGCTGAGTTCTCATCTGATGAGAGGTTCTTCCAGTTTGTCGTCACCGTATTCGGATCGAAGTCCGGCTTTGATACCATAGCAAGTATTCCGCCTGTATTACAGTCGATGGCAACTGCCGCTCCCTGATAGTAACCCATCCCGTTATACGCCGCGTCCTGAAGCTTCGTATCAAGCGTGGTCACGACGTTATCACCTGGATTCTTTTGATTTTTCAGATCGTTTACTATGCGGTTTACGATAAATGAATGAGAACGCAGCATATAAAAGCTCTTATCAGACTCTATACCGCTCATACCATTTGAGTTAAATCCCACTACATGGGCGTATTCCCGGCCTTTCGGGTACTCTCGCACTTCTTTTCCGTTTCTTGTGACAGTTCGTGCCAGGACAGTTCCATTAGCTGCCTTTATCTCGCCCCGCACTACCAGCTTCTCGAATCCCTTGACCCTAGGGTTTGCCGGATTATTGATGAAGTCCTCGCTTTTAAAAGCCATGAAATACACGAAGTACGCCACCATCGCCAGAAATAGTGCTAAGAATACATAGGCTATGACCGATGTCTCGACATTTAAGGTGTGCCGTCTTCTGCTATCTTCAGCGTTTTCTTCTCTTCTCTGTGTACCTCTCCTGGTAGTTCTTTGTCTCATCTGCTTCTTCCTTGTCTCCTCTGTACTGATAAAGTCCCTCTACCATCGCGAACATAAGCATCGTAGCCATCAGTGAACTTCCACCGTAGCTTATCAGAGGAAGCGTAACTCCGGTAGACGGTATAAACTTCGTAACTCCGCCTAAGGTCGTAAATACCTGCGATGCATAGAGTGCGCCAAGTCCTAAGGCTATCAGTTTATAGAAACGGTTATTGATCTTTAACGCTATATTAAAGAACATCAGGAAGTTTGCTATGCAGATAAAGATCAGACACAGGGCAAAAAGTCCTCCGAGTTCTTCTGATATAGCTGAAAAAATAAAGTCCGTCTCGACCACTGGTATCCGTTTCGGCATTCCCTGATAGAGTCCGGTTCCGAACCAACCGCCAGATCCTATGGCAAAAAGTGACTGGCTGATCTGGTATCCTGCCGAATCCACTACTGAAAGCGGATCCTTCCAGGCTATGACTCTCGTCCTGACATGCGAAAAAGCGAAGTATCCGACAAAGGCCGCAAGCACAAAAAGTCCTGTTCCTCCTGCCAGATACACAGGCTTCTGTGTCGCTGCATACACCATCACGAGAAGTGTCAGGTAAAAGATCATCGCGTTTCCCAGATCCCTCGAATACGCCAGGATCAGGATCATCAGTCCACAGAGGACTACAGTCTTAAATACCTGCTTTCTCGACACGTCTGTCACTAGCATGCAGGCTATGAAAAGTACCATTAGTATTTTTACAAACTCTGAAGGCTGAATGGCGACGCCTCCGATACGGATGTTTATCTTCGCGCCGTATGTCATCTTGCCTGCTACAGCCACAACCCCTAAAAGCAGGATTCCTGCAACTATGTAAAAGAGCTTAAGTCCCTTTATAAGCTTTACGTTCGATAAGAAAAGCGGTATCACACAGGTAAGTATCAGGGCTATGCAGGCAAAGAACAGCTGTCTTATGGCTTTGCTCTGATCGAGTCTAGTCAGCATGATAAAGCCGATGGATAAGAGCATGCACATATTATTCACGACAGCCGGTGATGCACTTTCGTAGATTTTACGATAGATGATCATCGCGATAGTCACAAAGACTATCTCCGCTAGTGCCAGTATGAAAATCTTCGGCTCTAAGGTGTTAAAATAGAGAAGAAGGTTTCCGTTCACTAAGAACAGGTAGATCATAGCTGTCTGTCTGGAATAGAGTGCCCTGGCCCTGTCCTCCGATGTATTCTTTTTCAACGCGTTAAAGCAGTCATAGGTAAAGACTGCGAAGATGACTATAAAAGTCACCCTGGATATTTCTGTAACTAAATGCAGCACTACTCTACTCCTCTGTGAAAGTGTCCTCTGGTAACATCAGCTCTGACATCATCAGTGGCACCGTCTATATTTTCAGAAAAAATACTTAAAACTTCTTTTACTTCTTCTCTGTCTTCAACCGTGAAGTCTATCCGCAGTCCTTTAAATCCCATCTGCTCTATCTGCTTTATGTATGGCAGAAGTGAAGTCGGAAGGCTGTTGTAGACCACGTTTGTACATGAGCTGCAGAAATTAACGACCGGAAACTCTGCTTTTCTCTCATCCCTAAGGATAAGTGTCGTCTGCCTTCTGTCGCAGCCGTCTGCGTTTTTATGCTGACAGGTCGCCGTGTACATGACAGGTGTCCTGCCATAGACTGTCATAAATGAGGAGCTGTTATCCAGATGCCGAAGCTCTTTGTCGTTCAGTTCATAAGGAGCTGAGATAGCCATGGCACCAGTCTTCAGGATCTCGTTTCTGCTCCTGTCAGACCAGGAATAGATCCTCTCGTCGCATATAAACGGCATGCCGTCAAGCCTCTCCTGCACGTATTCTATCTCATCGAATGATGAAACCACAAGGCCTGCGAAGAGTTTCTTTATCTCTTCATCGACTGTAGAAAAATCCCTGTCAAACCGAAGGATATCAGGAAGACAGAGATAGAAGCCTTTTCCTGCAAATGTCTCTGCAGGCATTCTCCTGTACAGCTCATAATTTACAGTAATTATAACAGAAAAACCGTCAGGTTTTAAGTCAGCGGCTTCTTCAAGCTGTTCTTTACTGATACAGGTGATAAGGAGATTTTTTTCAGTATCTTTAACACTGCGTTTTTCAGGAAGCGGCTTAAAAGGAAGAGGCTCATTTCGTTCTACTTTCACCCCTCCCAGGAATTCAGATACTGCCTGTCTCCGCAGGTCCTTTACGACTCCCACCGGTATAAAGGCGTCATCATCTATGTCCAGGATCACCTGCTCTATAGAGATTCGCTCATCCCCTGTCCGGCTGATCTTCTCCCTGAGCTCGTCTGAGATATCACGTGGCTTTCTGGCTTTATCGACTACAGGCCCCTTTACCTCCACATATCCGTCTTCGTTTTCTATCGTAACAGAAAACGGCTTTCCAACACGTGCTGTAAGGCAGGCTATGGCTATAGTCTTTTTTTCTTTAAGATAAACTGATGAAGCACCGTTCGTTTTAAAAGATGAGTCCGCAATGCTTACCATATCCGTGTCATTATGTGCGTAGAGGTATCTGTCTGTACTTCCCGCACGTGTTCCGGCATCTAAGAGAATATTCTTCTTTTTCTTAAGCTCTGATCTGTCAGGAATCTGACCTGACTCTGCGTAGTCAGCAGCCCATCTGTATGCTAAAGCCACCT
>JAQXXU010000031.1 GCA_029226225.1 Lachnospiraceae bacterium
GCCTCTGAAAAATCATTTATCAGCTTTTCCCAGCCGTCGTCCAGGGTCATATCCTGGCCTTCCACCATATTCTCTGAGAGCACATCAAACGGCTGCCGGCCATTTTTCCCATAGAGCTTCGTGTAGAAAAATCTGTGAGTCTTCAGCACCTGGTTTATCGCCTGAAGATTCAGAGCCGAGTCGGCAACTCCTGCATCATTTAATATCTGGTATGTATTCTGGTCCGCCTCTGCAACTGCCTGCTCTATCTCCGCCTTTTTCGTCTGATAGAGCTTCTCATCCGTCTCCTCAGACTCCTGCGCCTTGTCCTGCGCTTCCAGAGCACTGGCCAGCCTGTCAGGCGACATCGGCATATACGCCTTTTCACCGCCGATTGCCTGGAGCTTATCAGGTGTCGCGAGAGCCTTGGCGTCACGTGTACGCTGGGTCTGGAATTCTTTTTCGGTCTCAAATGCTGAGCTTATCTGATCAGTTATCGAATTAGTTATCGTAGAATCCGGTATTGTGAAACTGTCGTCAATCCGGTAATCCTTTCCTTCATTCCGTGTAGAGCGGACAGCCTGCATCAGATTCTCCATAGTCACTTCCGCTCCTTCTGACAGTAGTGCCCCAATTGGCGCTCCGTCCGTCACATCTATCTGATGCATCAGTCTGTAAAGTCCGATGAACGACTGTTCCTCGTCGTCAGTTATCTTTCCGCTCTGCTGCGCCTTCCATAGGAAATCTGCATAGTCGGATGCGTCCTTGTCAGCCTGGGAACCGCTTGAAGCCATGACCTTCTTTATTTCCTCGGTCTTTTCATACAGCTCTTTCATTGTGAGCTTAAGCGGATTTTCTCCCTTTTTTATCAGTTTCATCACGACACCTGGCTTCAGGTTATCGAAGACTTTCTGCACTTTCTGGTCTGCAGCCTTTACTTCACTCACATTTTCTTCCGTTATCTCACGGTTGCTATATGCAAGGATCCTGACTGCCCGGCGGTTTTCGTCATTTTTTTCAAGACCGGTCTCATCGAGGATATCGTCGATATTCGAAAAGGCCTTCTTTATCGAGTCGCCGAGATCCGGCCTCACCTCTGTGCCGAGCGTCTCATACGCCTCGCCAGCTTTTTTGAGCAGATCTGTCGTGGCTTTTCCCTTTGCCACTTCGCCCAGATCACTTGAAAAAATGCCGTCAAATGCCTTGTATGACGAGATCAGAGCTGCCGGAGCCCCTTTTGCGCTCTGAAGCATTTCAGTCGTGTCATCGAAGAGATTCGCCGAAGTGATATCATCTGGAAAAAGTGCTTCGCCGAGTGTCTTCTCCTGTGCTTTAAGCTCATCAACCAGATCAGACAGTTCTGTCGTATCTATAGACACTCCGCGCTTTATCAGCGCAAAATTCGCCTCGGTCGTCATATGGAGTCTGGTCTCCTCGAGCTGCCTTCTGGCTTTTACTATTTCTAGCTCGTCTGCCTCAGTCAGATCTGCGGCTATATCCTCTGGCTTCTGATTTCTCACGGCCCTTAAACTATCTACTGTCAGTGTCTTGCCGGAGAGTATCACAGCTGCTGCGTCATCCTCCGTGGCCTCACTCACTGTCGACATAGCCTCCCTGGCCTTATCCATAGCTGAAAAACCGCTCACTGCCATCACATCCGAGGCATTTTTTCCCTCGAGCACTGTATCTGTCACAGCCTGCGGCAGGTCGCTTAGGTCTATGGTCGCTTTTCCTGTCAGGCTGTTGTACTCCTGTATGCTTTCAGATGTAAGTGAAGCACCGTTTTTCAGCAGATATACTGCGCCCTCTATCTGTGCCTGATCTGCCGTATATCCTGCGTCTTCTATTATTCCCTTGATCTGTGGGAGCAGCTGGGTGATATCCTGTTCTGATATGGTGGCTTGTGAGGATATATCTGTATTACCGGCGTATGAAGCCCTGATTACATTATCTACTGTCGGCTCCAGTCCGTTTTTTATCAGATATACACCTGTCTCTTTAGTTATAGTGTCCGGAAGCTCTGCCACCCTGTCTGCAGTCTCACTTATCTGTGTACTTGTCTCTTCAGTTACCGGAAGATCTGCCTGTGTCAGCGCTTCCTGTGTCTGGTTGACTGCGTCAGTCTGAGCTTCTTTGTTGCCTGAGGCGCTTTTCAGGTCGCTTTCTATGCCATTCGCCTCTGCCTGTGATCCCGATACTGCTTCTACAGCAGCCCTCGATACCTTGCCGGTGATCGACATGTCTTTTCCTGCCTTCGCCATCTGGATGCGGATCTTATCAGCTATCGTCACGAAGGTCTTCGAATCGGTATCAGCCGGGTCAAAGCCTGCCTCCTGCATCTTTTTATAATCCTGCTTCGACATCGTATGCGCAGCAAGTATCATCTCATTCTGCAGGTTCTTCTCTCCCGCACCGGAGCGCATCTGCTTCTCATAGGCCTCTGCTGCTGTTTTTATCTCCTTTTTATTATAGATCGGAGCCTGATATACCCTCTCTCCCTTTTCCACCCTGACCTGAGCCGAATCCATCCCGGTGCCGCTCACCCTGAGGCCTGCGTCCTTGGTATTCTTATCCTGTATGAATTCAGCCGCTTTATCAGTATTATTTTCTGTTGTATGCTTTATTAAAAGGTCTTCTACCTGCATTCTCTTCCTCCGAAATACTCTCTAGTAGTTATTTCGGAGAAAATCCTGATTTCTTAATGAACAAAGGAATGAACAGGAGCTTTTTCTAAGCAACTTCGTTCATATACCACATTCTTGCATTTTCATCCGATACACGTAAAATTGCTCTAAAATGTGTCCAATTCAGATTGTGAACGCATGCGTTCACAATCTTCTCATCTGGAAAAGCAAGATAAAATTTGCGAAAATACTGCAGATTTCTTTTTGAATAGCTTTTTCCATATTCTTTTGTAAGTTCATCCGCTAATGCCTCGATTAAAGCCTGACCATATTTTGCTCTTTCTTTTCCTGCCTGTTCCTGTTCCACAATACGCTTACCTACATGCCAATAGGTAAGCACCATAGCTTTATTTGCTGCATTATAAGCCACTTCACGGCTAGATGAAATAATTCCCTTTATGTCAGTAATCACATCCTGATAGTTAACAATATCATTTGCCATATCAACTTACCTCACTTTCCAGCCTGTCCTTCCATAATTTATATAGTTCTTCATACTGACCTGCTGCAGCTATTGCAACATGATAAGAATCTCCAAGTACTTCGTAAAAATCTTCATCTATATCTATCTCCATAACTCATTGTAAGATCAGTTGCACATTCCGCAAAAGATAATCCTGTGAATGATTCACAGAACATATTTTATCGCAAGGCTTTTGAAAATGGAATAGATTTTACCTGGCACTTTCATTATAACTAGTTTTTTTGATTAAGGGTGTATAATGGTGTAAATTCAACAATTCAAAAGAGCCAAAGGCTCAGCCTTCAGGTATAATGAGAATCGCGACATTCAGCATAGTACCGAAAGGAGAACCAATGGCTCAACTCAAGATTACATTGAATCGTCTTTTTTTAAAGCGTCTATCCGGACATGTTTTTCACAATGCTCCATAATCATCGGATCGTGAGAAACGATGATTATTGTTTTACCCGCATCGTGAAAACGGTCAAGTATCGAAATTATAGCGTCTCGGTTTTTTTCGTCAAGCGATCCTGTGGGTTCATCTGCCAGCAGAAGATCAAATTTCTTGATGTAGCCTCTTGCCAGTGCAACTCTCTGCTGCTCGCCGCCGGACAAATGATATATTTTCTCTTTTAACGATAAATAATCAAGTCCGACCTCTTTTAAAGCATTCTTTTTCATCATAAGCTTTTCCTTCTTTGGAATTCTGCTTTCCAATAAAGGGATCTCAAGATTATAATCAACCGAGGCATCTGTTACCAATGCAAAATTCTGGAACAGATAAAAAAGCCGGTTTTTAAGAAGCGCTTTTCCTTCTTTTGAATCTGCTTTCGGAATCTTCTTTCCGAACAGGTATATCTCGCCGCTGTCTGCCTGCTCGAACATACCAATGATATTAAGAAGGGTACTTTTTCCGCTCCCACTTTGTCCGCTTACACATAGCATTTCTCCGGAATGAACTAAGAGATTAAACTCATGAAAGATCACTCTGTCACCATATTTTTTATTCAGCCCTGATATTCGTACAACTTCATAGCTGTTTATGCTCTTTTCAGTCATCTTCTCATTCTCCTTTCAGTACACTCACCGTATTTTTTCTCTGTAATCTGTCAGTACACATATATATGATCAGATACTGTACAGCGATCAGGAACAGGAATGCAACCATTAAATATAATCTACTGCTGTATCTGTCAATGAAACCCAGGGCGATACAGATCAAGGCCAGGGCTCCTGTCTTAAGCAGCAGATAGCTCTTATATATATGCGTCCATCTGATGCCATATACAGACATGATCGTATACCGAACCTTATTCTCGGCAAACACAAGTGCGCTGGACTGATAGATGAGAAAAATTGCCAGAACAAGAAAAACGAGCATGGTAATCAGTGACAAGCGAAGATTACTTCTGGTCAATGCCTGCTCTTCTTCTGCTTTTTCGTTTATCGATACGATTGCTTTCAGATTATCATCTATCCCCAGCTTCCTCAGTTCCGGTTGGAGTTCTTTATACGTATTTTCAGAACTTTTTTCGTCTAAAAGAATTTTACAAGGATCAGTGTTCGCATTTCCCAGAATACCCTGTCTTTGACATACATATGAATTGTTTTCTGTTAATACGGTTATAATTGGTATGTTAATCTTTCCCGAATCATTAATCTCCGGATCAAATGTGAATACCTTTTGACCGGAAGCAGCCCATATAATTTTAAGTTCCTGCTGCTTTGGCAGCTTCGGATCCAGTCCATAACTATCCACGTCAACTTCACGATGGTTTATTTGACTATTCTTATAGAAGTTTACAATTTTTCCTTTTTCATTCCGGTAAAATTCCGGAACAATCAGCACCACGGCAGTCTCGTTTTCGTTCACTGCCACCGGTTTTCCTTCTGTATCATAAACCGGATATTTCTTCAGATAATTAGGATTCACCAAAAAATTCTTCATATATGGTTCTGATTGGCTGTTATAAGCATCTGAAAAATCCTCATGTTTTTCAAAATCGGAAGCATTTGCAAAAATCATACCCTTGCTATTCAGGAAGCTGTAAAGTTCAGTTCCGAAGACTACTTCCATTTGAAGTTCTTCAGAGGATGTCTGCTCATTACCATTGTAAAGCGGATAAAATACGCCATAGTCATCTGCTGATGTCCATCCGCTGTATTCTTTCATGCTTGCCTTAAGATCTGAAGTATAGTTCCATATACTTGACCCTGAATAAATTATGATTGCAAGAATAATAAACTCTGCGATATACTGAACAACGAGTATTCCTTTTGCAAAAGAATGACCCTTTAACGCTAAGATATAGCTATTATGATAGTTCACAATAAAGAATGCTATCGCAAAGAACAGAAGTATAGCCGGATACATAATGATCACTGGTATCATCAGTTTCACAAGATATGATAGATTTCTACTAACAATCCCTATTATAACCGCAGCAACAAGCAGTATTGTCGGGTAAAATCCGGCAAAAATGCTGAAAGTGTTTTTAAGTATCGTATTTGTACCAACTCCCATCAGCCTCATAATAGCGATATTTCTTTTGTTTCTGAGCAGATAATAGAATACAAGGAGAATAAAGAGAATGAGAAATATCGCGAACGCCAGGACATAACTTGTCAGATCCCTGGTTGGTATGCCCACATTACTCACATCACCCTTAAGATCTGTCTGATCGATCTTGATACCGGTTTCCTTCTCAATATTTAACTGAAGAGCGTTCATAAACTCATCCACAGACTCTCCCTCTGGAAGTTCAGCATAATAGAGCCCATCCGCTTTTAAAGAGCCAAAAATTCTTCCAAAGGGATATACATTGACTGTAGTTCCCAGCATATGTGCATCAATTCTCCCTGTCTGAGAATCATCCTTTGTTATTTCTGTGGATGCAAACAGAACTGAATTTTTATCTAATGTATCCTCTTTTGTCAGAAATTTTCCAGAATCCGTTCTATACGCTTGACAATAGTCAGACTCTGTATCCGTTAACAATACATATTTGTTGAATACATAGCTTTTCTTGCTCTTGCCATCTGTTATTAAAGTCCTGATTATATTACTTTTTGTGTCCTGCGCAGTTTTCTTAAGTATTGTAAAAAGTGTGTCAGGATCACATATTGTGTCATTGTCCGGAATGGCAAATGTAACACAATGTGTCGTTTCAAGATTACCGAATTTTCTAATATCATAATTGGAAATCTTTACGATTCCTATACATATCAACGAAAGAACGAGTGTGCATATACTTAATGCAATAGTTTTTTTCATAGGAAACCTCCGGTTTCGCATAAAGGTCAGGCAAATAACGATCGTTACCTGCCTGACCTGAACTAATAAATGAGTCTTATCCCGGAATAATATCCTTCATATTCCATGAAAAAGACAACTCATTTATAATCGTAATATGCATGTGTATCGTTGCTCCACGCACCTATTGCGCTGGCATAAGACGTTTGCCCCGGGTCTACCCATCCACTAGAATTATGTAACGTTCCAATCGAAACCGAGGATTTATGAACCTTGGTTGGATGAAAGTAATTGGAATATACTTTCTTCTTATTTATCCCAACGACAGTGATTCCATGATCCCAGATACCTCCTCCAACGTTATCCGCAAGAACTGGGAGAGTATTTCCTAGTATAAGCACACAGGCTATTAAGGCAATCCCTACTTTCTTCTTGTTGCTACTAATCATGATGTCTCCTTTCCTACTATGAGTCTATGGTTTACGTTTCAAGCTCTCCCCAATTCTCATCACACCATAACATTCGCTTCCTTTCTGTGATATGCACGAACATCCTGTATATGCCATATGATAAACACTTGTTTACCAATTTCATCAATGATCACCACGAAATAGTACCGCTTTTTACCGTTACCTTTTCGTTTGACTTGTTAGTGATGCCAACCTTCATTCTCCCGGTTTCATATGGCACCAAATTTACAGTCGGACTCTGACCCGTTGTTTCCAGCGAAGAACCTTTAGTTAAAAATGTTTTCACCCTGACTGCCTTATTTAATCTAAGGCTGACTGTGACCACAATATCTTTACTTAACTTAAAGCCGTCGGAATTATTGCTCGGAAAGAAATATTTTGTTCCTCCAACAGGTATTGTCGAATCCGTTATCGAATACGAATCCAGATGATATAAATAACTGGCATCTACAAGATTACCTGCAGCATCATAAACTTCATATCCTAATGATGATAACGGATATTTCTCTGTGTGGATTTCTCCATCTGATGTCTCTGTAGTTATCTCAGCTTCCGGTTCTGCTGATGCTTTGCCTGCAAACACAGGCGAAGCCGATAAACTAATTGCCATTACTGACACTAATATACCTACTATCCATGACCGCATATGATCGTCCTCCTTTGCCTAAAACTTTTTATCTATATGTAAGACTTCCTTCCTTAATGACAGCGTTTTCGCTGGAGTAGTTAGTTACACATAGATAATATTTATGTCCCTTCTTTACCTTTATTGAGAGTGAAAACTTGTTTCCTTCTGTAAGATCCATCTGATGGTATTTACCATTATCAATATACCCGCAGCCCAGATGCAGAGACTGATCATAATCAAGCTGAAAATCAAGCCGCAGTGTCTTTCCCTCTATGCCATTCCAGGCATTCCCACCATCCGAAAAGATCAGCATATACTCAGGACTGAAATAAAGCGATTCTATCTGAGCGCTATTCACATCTATCCGCTTAAATTTCTCCGCAAAAACATCATCGATATTACTGATATCTACCCCAGATTTGTTCGTTTTTTCAGTTTTTCCTGAACTAACATCTTTACTGGATGATTTTGTATCAAAAGGAACATCAAGTCGATTTCTGTCAATATTTTTCGTATATCCTGCGCCAATGATAGAATACACTTTATATCCAAAGCCGCATAAGCATAGGGTACTTGCGATTAAAACAGGATATAAGATTCTTCGCATTTTTCCTTTTCCTCCAGGTATCGCATTTTCCAAATGCTCGGGCTCTGCTTCTTCAATAAAACGCTCATCAATATCTGTCAAGCTCTCAAATAGTTTTTCACTTCTGTGTTTCATCCATATTCCTCACTTTCATAACATCCGCGTAAGTTTTTTCGCAGATTGAAAAGTCTTTTCGATACATATCCAGGCTGTACATTTAGGTCGTATGCAATTGTTTTTACGCTCTCCCCATACCAGTACCTCCTTAAAAAAATAATTCTGT
This sequence comes from Lachnospiraceae bacterium, assembly GCA_029226225.1. Lineage (GTDB taxonomy): Bacteria > Bacillota > Clostridia > Lachnospirales > Lachnospiraceae > Weimeria. Next base: position 8,347 of record JAQXXU010000031.1, read on the forward strand.
CATTGATTTCCAATCCTGAAAGCCATCTGTTAATGAGCTGTGTCAGTTCTTTCTTCTCTATCTGATCCTCAACAGAATTTGTGACCGGAATACATTCATCCAGCTCATCAAGCAGAACTGTCATTCCAGAAAAACGCTTCAACCTATGCAGGTTTTTCCATCTGTTTATGGATACATTTCGGATGATTCTACTTATCCAATTCTTCAGACTAATGGGGCGTTCTTCCGGTATTGAGTTCCATGTTTTAAGATAGGCATCATTAACACATTCCTCTGCATCTTCATGGTTTCTCAGTATATTGAATGAGATTTTGAAACAGAGTCCTCCATATGCATTCCTCGTTTCTCTTAAAGCTCGCTCATTTCTTTCCCAATATAAATTAACAATGTCAGCGTCCTTCATATAAGATTCCTCATTACATTAATCCGTAATTTTTTTGGCCTTCTACTTATAATGACAACTTTATTCATAAAATATTCCGCCTTCCCCCAAAAAAATTTCTTAAATCATTAAGAAAGCAGGTCTTTGACAGTAAATGTCTCCGACCTGCGCATCACGAGCTCCCTCTTTAAAAATTGTCTTTCAGAAGTTGCACAAAAAAAAGCCGTGCCCCCTACTCACAGCTCCTTTCTGCCCTCCAGTGCACGCAGCAGCGTGACCTCATCTATATACTCTAGATCTCCGCCTACCGGTACTCCGCTGGCGATTCGTGTGACCCTTATTCCTGTAGGCTTTATCAGACGGCTGATGTACATAGCCGTCGTCTCGCCCTCCAGGGATGAGTTCGTGGCTATGATGACCTCATGTACCTCGTCACTACTCAGGCGTGTCATCAGCTCCTTTAGCCTGATGTCCTCCGGTCCTATGCCCTGCATCGGGGAAATGGCTCCGTGGAGCACATGGTAAACACCCTGGTACTCGCCGGTTTTCTCATAGGCTGCCAGATCCCTCGTGTCCTCTACGACCATGATGGTGCTGTGATCCCGCTTCGGGTTCGCGCAGATCGGACAGATCTCCTGGTCAGTCAGGGTGCAGCAGACCTTGCAGTAACGGACATTTCTTCTCGCAGACTTTATCGTATCCGAGAGCTTGTCTACCTGGTCCAAAGGCATAGAAAGTATATGAAACGCCAGTCTCTGTGCTGTTTTCTCGCCTATTCCCGGAAGAGAAGACAGACCTGCTATCAGGTCTGATATCTGCTTTGAATAGTAATCCATCAGAACGGAAGGCCTCCGCCAAGTCCTCCTGTAAGGCTTCCCATAGTCTTCTGGGTTTCCTCGTCGACTTTTTTCATAGCTTCATTTGCAGCAGCTACGATCATGTCCTCGAGCATTTCTACATCATCAGGATCTACAGCGTCCGGATCGATATGCACCTTCGTGATCTCTCTCGAGCCTGAAACGGTGATCTCGACAGCTCCGCCGCCTGCAGTCGCTGAGAACTCCTTCTCTGCAAGCTCCTTCTGGCTTTCCTCCATCTGGCGCTGCATTCTCTGCGCCTGCTTCATCAGGTTGTTCATATTTCCAGGCATACCACCTGGGAATCCACCACGTCTTGACATTTTAAAACTCCTATTCTACATCTATTGGCATATCTGTTCCGATCAACTGCTGCATGTCCTTCTCAGGATCATCCATCTTTTGGAACGTCTGATTTTTCTCGTTAAACTTAAACTCCAAAGGCACCTGTTTTCCAATGATCTGATTGACCTTTCCTGAAAAATCATCCAGCTCCTTGTTACAGATGTTCAGATCTCTTTTACTGTCAAAATATACGACCAGCTTATCATTCTCTACGAACGGCTGATGCCTCTGATCACCCCAGCCAGCCTTGAAGCCGCCTGTCATCGACTTTGCGACATCATCGAGAACTGCCTTTGCCTCTTTCACATCCTCCGGAACCGCTAACGGAAGCGGCGTGATCTCCACAGGCTCCGCCTGCTGCACCGGTGCTCCTTTTACCTGGATATCTCCGGAATCTATTTTTCGCTCGAGCTCGTCTATCCTGTTCACCAGAGCGTCATTATCCGAATCCATCTCCGGATGACAGAGTCTGATCAGTGAGACTTCGAGAAGCACCCGCTTGTCCTGTGCGTAGCGCATCTGATTTTCCAGGTCACTCAGAATACGGATATATCGTATCAGAGTTTCCGGCGAGACCTTTGCACTGTCTTCGATCAGCTTCTTTTTATTCTCGGAAGTCATGTCGAAGGTGTCGGCCATTTCCGGAGCGTTTTTGTACAGGAGCATATCACGCAGATACCAGATCAGATCCGAGACGAACGAATTCAGATCCCGTCCCTCTGTCATAACAGCGTCTACAACTCCGCACACACCCTTTATATCCTGCTCCACGACTGAATTATAGATCCGTGAGAGCACTTCTGTATCCACAGCTCCGAGCACGCTCAGGACCTTGTCATAGGTCAGTTCTTCTCCGAGGTAAAAATTGATGCACTGATCCAGCAGGCTTAGCGCGTCACGCATAGAACCGTCTCCGGCTCTCGCGACATAATTCAGGGCGTCATCTGATGCGCTGACACCCTCTTTTTCCGTAAGTTCTTTTAGCCTGGCAGCTATGGTCTCTACCGATATCCTGTGGAAATCGTACCTCTGACACCTGGAAAGTATCGTGACAGGGATTTTCTGAAGCTCCGTAGTCGCCAGTATGAAAATGACATATGATGGCGGTTCCTCAAGTGTCTTCAGGAAGGCATTGAAAGCCCCGGCACTAAGCATATGCACCTCGTCGATGATATAGACCTTGTACTTGCCTGCTGCCGGCGGATATTCGACATCTTCTATGATGCTGCGGATATTCTCGACACCGTTGTTTGACGCGGCATCGATCTCCATCACATTCATCGAAGTGCCTTCGGCTATGGCTCTGCAGGTATCACACTCGCCGCATGGACTTCCGTCCGGAAGCGGATGCTCGCAGTTGACCGCCCTCGCAAAGATCTTCGCTACTGTGGTCTTTCCGGTTCCACGTGTCCCTGTAAAAAGATACGCATGTCCTATCCTTCCGGCCGAAATCTCGTTTTTAAGCGTCGTCACTATGTGATCCTGGCCCTTTACCTCTGAAAAATTCTGAGGTCTGAACTTTCTGTACAGGGCCATGTAAGCCATAATTTCCTCCTTCAAATGAAGTTCTTTTCGTTAAATTCGAACTTCACCTTCGCCTTGTTCTCATCTCTGTGCTTTCGGTCATTCACCAAAACTAATACCAATTCTCTTCGCTTCTTTTATCATCTTGCAGTCAGGATCGACCATTTTGAGCTTTCCTGCTACATCTGCCAACGGCACCAGCTTTGTCTCTCCGTTTATCATCGCAACCATATTGCCATATTTGCCGTCTACGATTGCCTTTGCAGCTGCGGACCCAAGCCTTGTGCAAAGGATCCTGTCGTAAGGGCATGGGCTTCCACCTCTCTGGGTATGTCCAGGAACAGTGACTCTCGCCTCTGAGCCGGTCTTCTCTGTGATCATATCAGCTATCTTATATGATACTGAAGGCCACTTCTTTGCTTCCTTGGCCAGCTTCTCTTTTCTCTCCTTCTTCGGAAGAGCGGCATCAGCCTTTGAAATGGCACCCTCGGCAACAGCCAGGATCGTAAATCCCTTGCCCTGCTGATGTCTCTTCTGGATGGCTTCGATGATCTTATCATCTTCATACGGGATCTCCGGCAGAAGGATGATGTCTGCTCCTGAAGCTACACCAGCATAAAGTGTCAGCCAGCCTACCTTATGTCCCATGACTTCGACTATGAATACCCGGTTGTGAGAAGCTGCCGTCGTATGTATACAGTCGATAGCCGTCGTAGCTACATTTACAGCTGAATAGAAACCGAAGGTGATATCTGTGCCATAAATATCGTTATCGATAGTCTTTGGCAGATGGATGACATTCAGACCCTCTTCGCGGAGAAGGTTAGCGGTCTTCTGGGTACCGTTTCCGCCGAGGATAACGATGCAGTCGAGTCCGAGCTTTTTGTAGTTCGACTTCATGGCTTCGACCTTGTCCAGACCGTTCTCGTCAGGAACTCTCATCAGCTTGAACGGCTGTCTCGATGAACCGAGGATCGTTCCACCCCTGGTAAGGATGCCAGAAAAATCAGCTCCGGTCAGTTTTCTGTAGTCTCCGTAGATAAGACCCTTGTAACCATTTAAAAAACCGTAGATCTCAAGGTCATCTCCGCAGATCTCTTCAAGTCCCTTAACGACTCCGCGCATTGCCGCATTTAGAGCCTGGCAGTCTCCACCGCTTGTAAGCAATCCGATCTTCATTTCTTCGCCTTTCACTTTTTATTTTTGCTGTCCATGAAGGAGACGAATACGTGCTCCCCTCTAAGGACGTCTACAGTTTCCCATTCCCATTTGTTCTTCAGAGAGACTTTCTTTCTCTCGATCAGAAGCTCCGCTTTTCCGTCGCCTCCAACGAGCATTTTTCTTCTGTCTCCCGAAGTAGTTTCGACATTTACCTCTCGCATCTGTGATCTGTCACAGATGACTTTCAGTCTGACTCTCGACAGCGGAGTCTCTTCGCTTATCGCGAACATGCACTTCCTGCCGTTCCGCTTCTCACCTGTCTGACTCCTGGTCAGCATCCACATCTTTGAAAAATTAAACTCGTAGGTCTCGCCATCGAGGTAAATACCGCCTGCAAGAGCGTTCTGCGTATCTATCGGTCCGACTTTTATCTGCGTACCTTCTCCGAAGGCAAATCCGCTGTTTTTAAGTCGGCCGTTCTTTTTGCTGATCAGGTCAGAACAGCTGATATATTCCCAGCGCTCGCCGGCATTTTTGCCCCAGACCTTATCAGCATATCCATACGAAGTCTCCGGCTTTACTGTGTATTTCTCGCCGTTCCACTCTATCATGCCGTCGTACTCGGTCACCAGACCCTCTGTATGCCAGTAGGCATCCATTATCTCAGCATCTCTGAGCGGGCCTGACGTGCTGTATCCGAGGTTTAAGGCTATCCGCTTATTTATCTTCAAGTCCCAGATCAGCTTTCCAGCTTCCGGATGGTCTATCGGATCTTTCTCGACATCCTCTGCCGTCACTTCGATCCGTCCCATCGTTCTGGTCTCAGAAAGGAAGCAGTCTTCGGCACTCACCAGGACATTCATCTCTGTCCCGGTGCTCACCGAATCCCACGGAAAATATCTGGTCAGGACAGATCCTTCTTCTCCGCAGACAGCCGCCATTACTGCAAACCACGAAGGCTTCATTCCGTCTTCGGAGAATACCGGTTCTTCTTCACGAAGCTGCGGGTTCTCACCGCCGAAGTCTATGATAAAACTTCTCTCTTTGCCTGTAGTCTCGCTGACTCCGTGAACACAGTGCCGCCAGATGTCGAATCCCTGCTTGGCGAGTGCCCCGCGAAGCATAAAGGAGTCACGGTCTGTATCATGCTTGTTAAAAGTCAGACCCACGGCATCCAGAGGTTTAGCCAGCATTTTCTGAAGGTCTGTGATCGCCATTTTATCTCCTTTCTGAAAAAAGCTCTTGTCAAATCAGTTTTTTTATAGTAAAATAGTACCTCGTTGGAGACGTATCGAAGTGGTCATAACGAGGCGCACTCGAAATGCGTTTGTCGCCTAATCGCGGCACAAGGGTTCGAATCCCTTCGTCTCCGCTATTCAGGTTCCCGGAAGGGAGCCTTTTTTATTGCTAGAAACTCTTTATCTCGTCATCATCGTCAGTCGTAGACTCGTCGATGTCCTTTATCACTACATCATACGAATAGTCGTCGTTTACCTTTACAGTGACAGTGTCACCGACTTTTTTCCCAAGGATAGCCCTTCCGAGCGGAGACTCTATCGATATCTTATTCTCGAGGGAATTGCCGCGGATGCTTGTCGTTATCTTATATTTCTCGGTCTCATCGTCCTCCGGAATGTAGAGTGTGACTGTGTTATTCATGCCTACCGTTCCGTCCTCTGACTTATCTGAGATGACTGTCGCATTCTCGAGCATCCTTTCCAGATAGCGGATCCTGCTCTCATTACGGTTCTTTGCCCGCTTGGCCTCATGGTACTCAAAATTCTCGGAGAGATCGCCGTGGGCTCTGGTCTCCTGAACCTCAGCTATCAGCTTCGGTCTCTGGTTGAATTTCCTGTCGTCGATCTCTGCCTGTATTTTTTTTACGTCTGACTCTGTAAGTCTTTCTCCCATTTCTTACCTGCTGTACTTTTTCTCTATCGCTGTGATCATGTCTACTCTCTCCTGGTGACGTCCTCCCATCGGCTCGGCGTTCAGATAACTGTCTACTATATCCTTTGCGAGCTCCGGCCCTACGATACGGGCCCCTATGCCGATGATATTCGCGTGGTTGTGCTCTCTTATCAGGTGAGCTGTAGTAGTGTCAGAGCAGACTCCTGCTCTGATACCCGGAACCTTGTTCGCTGCAAGAGTGATGCCTACTCCGGTCCCGCAGATCAGGACTGCCAGGTCACCTTCTCCTGCGACAAGAGCTTCGGCCACTTTTTCACCGACTTTAGGATAGTCCACCCTGTCTGTAGTGTCTGTTCCAAAGTTCTTCACCTCATAGCCTTCGTCCTCGAGATGCTTCATGATCTCGAACTTCAGCTCTGTTCCTGCATGATCATTTCCGATTAAGATCTTCATTTATGCTCCTTAGATTATCTCATAAACTGTCTTCGAATGATACTGCTCCCCGGCTTCTATGATCGGCTGCGCGTACTTCGGCACATTTATCGCATTCGGGAAAAACTGTGTCTCAAAAGCCACGCCTCCGCGCCTCACATACAGTTTACCACTTTTACCATACTCTTTTCCACTGATATAGTTTCCGCTGTAGAACTGGATTCCCGGAAGGTCTGTGATCACATTTATCTGGAGTGACTTGTCCGGAAGCCTGAACTGCGCAGCCTCGTACTCTTTCTTTCCGTCATGGTCAAAAGCGCTTCTGTGCCACTTCTCGTCTTTTGTCAGCTCGTAGTTGTGATCATAGCCGCCAGCCCAGGTCAGCTGGTCATAGTCTGCATTTATCCTCTCGCTTATAGCGTGGAAATCCCTGAAATCCATCGGAGTTCCTTCAACAGCCGCATAGGTCCCGTCAGGGATAGACTCCTTGTCTGTCGGTGAAAAGCTGTCAGCGTGGATACATACTTCAGTGTCGAGGATATCCCCTTTTCCTTCTCCATGGAGATTGAAGTAAGTGTGGTTTGTCGGATTGAAGATAGTCTTCTTATCCGAAACACCCTTATAATCAAGGATCAGATGGCTGTCACTGTCTACAGTGTAAGTCACTTCGATGTCCATATTCCCTGGGAAACCAAGGTCTCCATCCGGGCTGTGATAAGCAAAAGTGATATGGTCAGCAGCCTCTTCCTTTGTATCCCAGATACGTCTCTGGATAGAAGTAAAAGCGCTGTGCAGGTTATTATGGCCGTTGTCATTTTTCTCGATGTCGTACTTTACGCCATCGATCGTAAAAGTAGCTCCGCCAATTCTGTTTGCGTTACGGCCGATAGTGCAGCCATAGTTCGGATCATTGTCAAAATACTGCTCGACATCCTTGTATCCAAGCACGATGTCACGGTCCTCTCCGTCCTTCATCTGTACGTGGAGCTCCATCAGGTTTGCCCCGAAATTCATGACTTTCGCACGGAGTCTCCCTCCTGAGATCTCGTATGCGACGATGTCCTGTCCGTCCTTTGTCTTACCGATTACCTTTCCCATTTTATTAACCTCCTATTTGTTTATAAGAAATGCGAGTGGATTATCTACATACAGTATGTTTAAAAATCCACTGCTTTCTATCTGTGTCATCAGCTTTTCGCCACTCGGCGTGATCGAAAAGCAAGTAACCACATCCATGAATATCCAGATGATCATCAGCGCCACGATGATTCCCCAAATACCGCCAAGCGCTCTTGAAAATCCCCCTACCACCGGCAGATCACCGATAAACTGTGCTATCAGCGAGATCACCCTTGTAATGATAAAAGCTATAAGAAGCGATGTGAGTATCGCAAGTCCTTTTACCATCAGGGCAGCCGTCTGTCCGGCTATGGTCTTTGTGATCGTATCATTTGCCGATGAGAGCTTTTTTTCATTATCATCCGAGATATTTTCCGCTATCTCCACGGCTGCGTTAGTCGTGGAATCTACCGCCTTAGAAATAAAATCAGTAGCTTTCTTTGGCAGGTTGATGTCCAGCTTCTCCAGGTAGTCCCTGAGACTGCCGGAGTCTGACAGATCTATCTTTGCTTTTTTCGGAGTGCCTATATCAGTGGTCTCCTCGTCAGTGCTGTCATCCGTCGTATAGGTGTCCTGACTGTCCTCATCTTCCTCTCTCTGCTCGTTTATCTGATCTATCGTCTGATTTTCTTTCTGCACAAGCCCGCTGGTTATATGCTCAGAAACTGAATTATAGAACTTCTGGTAGACTGCGCCATCCATATATCTCTCTTCTATCAGTGGAGTCGCCACATACAGAAATCCAATGATGATGACCCAGGACAGAAGTCCGCTTAAGAGTCCGAAAAGTCCTCTGTAAAAACCTATCGCAAATGCTGCCACAAGCAGTATTAGTGTTACTATAAGTACGTAATTCACTGTTTTTCCTCTTGATCAGCTCAGTTTTATAACCTGACTTGTCTCCTGCTGGATCAGGAAATAATCCCTTGTTTCTCCTGCTGCTTCAAACGCTATGACCGCATCCGGAAAATCGTAGCTGAACTTCGTTTTTCCCTTCACATCGAAGAGTCTTACCTTCTCCCCGGTCCTGGCTATCAGCAGATCATCCCTTATAAACTCACACCTGTCGTATGAAGCATCGAGCTTCTTTGCACAGGTCTGTTTTCCTTTTTCATCATACACATCGAGTTCTTTTCTGTTCCCCTTTGCCCGATGGATGAGTCCGAAATACTCTCCGCTCATTATAACACTTTCCGTGGTAAATTTCGTTTTGAGCTTCGTTTTTTCTTTCACTTCATTGCCAGATGTATACAGGATAGCACCGCCGTCTGTTATCGCCGCCGCAGTCCCATCTGTAAAAAATGCCGTCTGCGGACATATTGTGTCATCGTATTCAAAGCTGGCTATGATATTATCCTTTTTCTGGTTCCCGGCATCTGTGAAGTCGTAGATATTTATCCTCGTCGCAAGTGACTCAGTCTTTACGACCGAAAGCGACATGATAAGCCTCGTGCCGTTATCTGAAAGAGCTATCGACATCGGATAACCTGTCTGTGACAGATGGACCTGTCCGCCTGCCATGGACGTTCCGTTCTCGCGGTAGAGATTTATGTATCCGGTGTCCTCTTCTTCTGTGAGCACAGCCGAAGTGCCATCTGACGCTATATCTGCCCGGACTATCGTGTGTGTCGTGGAAATGACCGAAAGCTCTTTTTTGTCGGACATGACCACGAGAGTGCTGCCATCTTTGTCGTAGATAAGGAGCCTTTTCCCGCTGATCAGCACTTCCGGGGACTGCATGTTGTACGATTCATTCCAGACTGTATTTCCTTCCTGATCGTAATACTGCGCGCCGTCCCGTGAATATGCCATCAGTCCGCCTGCGAAAGACACGAAGTTCTGGGCTGAAGCCCCGTCTATCGAGAAACTGTCTTCTACGTCGTAGGTTTCGAAAGACCTGGCATTCTGCCAGACTGCTGCAATTATCACGGCTACGATAAGTACCGCAGCCGCGATGATCGTGATCACACTCCTCTTATTAAAAAATGATCTCATCACACGTCGTAATCAAAACTGAAAAGCGCTACTCCGAATGACGGAAGCGGATATCCTATAGAATATGCCTGGCCGTCGCATGCCTGTTTCTCTGGCGTATAGCTCTTCTTTTTTCTCTTTTTCTCCTGTGTTTCTCCAGTGTATTCCGGCTCATCACTGTCGAGGATCAGCGTATGCTTCTGCGTACTCACGACTCCGACTCTGTAATCAGGGTACTCTACCGGAGTGAAGTTCACGACACAGAGGATGTTATTTTTTCCATCCTTGCTCTTCCTGACAAGACTGAAGATGCTCCTGTAACTATCGTTCGCGTTTATCCACTCGAAACCGTTCCAGTTGATGTCCTGCTGCCAGAGTGCCGGGTATTTTCTGTATACATGGAGCAGTTCCTTCACCCAGTTCTGCATCGCCCTGTGGCGCGGATTCTCCAGTTCGTACCACGAAAGCTCGCAGGCTTCACTCCACTCGTGAGTCTGCGCGAACTCCTGTCCCATGAAGAGCAGCTTCTTTCCCGGATGGCACATCATAAAGGCGTATCCGGCTCTCAGGTTCGCGAACTTCTCCGGCTCATCTCCAGGCATTTTTTCGATCATAGACTTCTTCAGATGGACTACTTCATCGTGAGAGAGCACGAGAATGTACTTCTCGTACTCGTTGTAGCTCATCGCAAAAGTCATGCGGTTATGGTTATCCTTGCGGAAGAAAGGATCCAGATGCATGTAATCCAGGAAGTCGTGCATCCAGCCCATGTTCCACTTGTAGGAAAATCCGAGCCCGTCATTATCCACATCTGTCGTGACTTTAGGCCAGGCCGTGGACTCCTCTGCTATCATCAGAAATCCCTTGTACCTGCCTGTCATCAGCGAATTGATATGTTTAAAAAATGCTATTGCCTCGAGATTTTCGTTCCCGCCGTATTTGTTCGGGACCCACTGTCCTGCTTCCTTACCATAATCGAGGTAAAGCATTGAAGCCACGGCGTCTACACGCAGTCCGTCCACATGGTAGTTCTCGACCCAGTTTATCGCTGAACCGATCAGGAAGTTCTTGACCTCCGGCTTTCCATAGTCAAAGATCTTCGTGCCCCAGTCAGGATGCTCGCCTTTTCTCGGATCCGCATATTCATAGAGCGGCTGTCCGTCGAAATCCGCAAGCCCATGCGCGTCCTTTGGGAAGTGCGCCGGAACCCAGTCGAG
>JAQXXU010000032.1 GCA_029226225.1 Lachnospiraceae bacterium
GATCCAGATAAAGAAATCAAAGGGCCGACTGAAGGTTCTTGAGGAGATGACACACGACGGCGCCACCATGCCGGGAGTAGTCGGTATCGGCCACACCAGATGGGCAACTCACGGAGAACCGAACGAGGTAAACGCTCACCCTCAGTTTAATAAGGATAAAACTATCGCCGTGGTACATAACGGCATCATAGAAAACTATCAGAAGATCAAGGATAAGCTTATTGCCAAGGGCTATGAGTTCGTATCTGAGACTGATACAGAGGCAGTGGCACAGCTGCTCGACTACTATTACGAGGGAAATCCGCTCGAAGCCATCACAAAGGTAATGAACAGGGTTGAGGGAAGCTATGCTCTCGGAATCCTTTTCGCAGATCATCCTGATAAGATCTATGCGGTTAGAAAGGATTCACCTCTTGTCGCCGGATTTGCAGAGGACGGAAGTTATATCGCTTCGGACGTCCCTGCTATCCTGAAACACACACGTGACGTCTATTACATCGATAACCAGGAGATCGCCTGCCTGACAAAGGAGGGCATCACATTTTTTAATATAGACGGTGAGCCTGTTCAGAAGGAAGCAAAGCACATCGACTGGGATGCAAATGCGGCAGAAAAAGGCGGCTATGAGCATTTCATGCTGAAGGAGATGTACGAGCAGCCGAAGACTGTGAAGGATACGATGTCTCCGAGAATCCGCAAGGGTCATGTAGTGATCGATGACCTGAAGATGACTGACGATGATATAAAGGCCATAAGCCGTATCCATATCGTAGCCTGCGGAAGCGCATATCATACAGGGGTCACCGCAAAGTATGTCTACGAGCAGATGGCCAGGATACCGACCGATGTCGATGTAGCCAGTGAGTTCCGTTATCGCAACCCTATCCTTGGAAAAAATGACCTGGTTCTTATCATAAGCCAGTCAGGTGAGACTGCTGATACTTTAGCAGCACTCCGCCTTGCAAAAGAGCACGGCATCAGAACCCTAGCAGTCGTAAACGTAGTAGGTTCTTCTATAGCCAGAGAGGCCGATGAGGTCATGTATACCTGGGCCGGCCCGGAGATAGCCGTCGCCACGACTAAGGCATACTCAGCCCAGCTGATCTGCCACTACCTGCTTGCCATCCGCTTCGCAAAAGCGAGAGGCATGATAGATGATGCACAGGAGAGAGCTTATGTCGATGATCTCGAGAAGCTGCCTGACCAGATAGAGCTCCTGCTGAATAATAAAGAGCGGATCCAGAAATTTGCCAACAGGTACATAGCAGCGAAGGACATTTTTTTCATAGGAAGAGGCATAGACTATGCCATTTCGATGGAGGGTTCGCTGAAGCTGAAGGAGATCTCCTACATTCACTCAGAGGCATATGCTGCAGGAGAGTTAAAGCACGGGACTATCTCACTTATAGAGGACGGAACCCTGGTGGCTGCTGTAGCTACCCAGGACGAGCTTTATCCTAAGACTGTGTCGAACATCGTCGAGGTAAAGACCCGTGGAGCTTTCGTGCTCGCGGTCACAAACGAGGGTAATACAAGCATGGAAGAGAATGCCGACTATGTGATCTACATACCGCAGACGAACCATTTTTTCACGAATTCGCTCGCGATAATCCCTCTCCAGCTGTTCGCTTACTATGTGGCAGTGGGAAAGGGCTGCGATGTCGACAAGCCAAGAAACCTTGCAAAATCAGTAACTGTAGAGTAAAACAGGGCGGTGCCGGAAAGGCGCCGTTCTTTTTTTTATCAAAAGTGTTTCACAGATAAAAACTTTTCAGAACACATTTCTTACATAAATAAATATTACTATAGACAATGTCAAAAGGAAATAAGCACCTGGAAAGTGAGGTAATACATATGAGTAACTATCAGTACTATGAATATCAGCCGGGAAATGACGACGGCGGCAGCCAGCAGGACAACGGATACAATCCATACACAAACCAGTATAATGGCCAGTATCAGCAGCCACAGAGGAAACCTAAGAGACCTCATCCAAAGGCAAAGTTCGTCGGAAAGGTAGTCGCAGCGGCGCTGATCTTCGGAGCAGTAGCAGGACCTGTTACCGCTGGAACGAATATGCTGACGAACCATCTGACCGGGAATGATCAGGCGTCGATTTCAGAAGACAGCTCATCGAATTCCTCAAATGGAAAAATCTCATCGACCACGACTTCAGCATCGGCCACTGACAATGACGTCTCAGCTCTCGCAAGCGAAGCACTTCCTTCTATCGTTCAGGTGACGAATATGTCACTCGAGCAGGTACAGAGCTGGTTCGGTACTTCATCGACAGTTCCGACGAAGAGCCTTGGAAGCGGCATTATCATAAGTGAGGATGATAAATACCTCTACATAGCTACGAATAATCACGTAGTATCGAACTCGAACAGCCTCTCTGTTACTTTTAACGATAACAAGAGTGTTTCGGGCGAAGTAGTCGGAACCGACGTACAGACCGACCTCGCCGTTATCAAAGTAAAGCTTTCTTCTATAAAGGACAGCACTAAGAAGGCTATAAAAGTAGCTACTCTTGGTTCTTCAGAAAATCTGAAGGTAGGCCAGCAGGCTATCGTTATCGGAAACGCTTTAGGCTATGGCCAGTCAGTTACGACAGGTGTCATCAGTGCTCTGAACAGAGAAGTATCTATCCAGAACGAAGATAACGGAAAGACCTACACCCAGAAGATGATCCAGACTTCAGCAGCTGTAAACGCCGGGAACTCAGGTGGTGCTCTCCTTAACTCGAAGGGTGAAGTCATCGGTATAGTTTCAGCCAAGTACTCTAGCAACGGTTCATCGTCAGAGGCATCTGTAGAGGGCATGGGATTTGCCATTCCTATCTCAAACGCCAAGACCATAATCGACCAGCTGATGACTTCCGGCAAAGTCACCAAGAGACCGGGATCTTCAGACGGCTCAGGATCTTCTGCATCATCTACCAGTGAACAGGGCTTTTTAGGAATTCAGGGAGCCGATATCTCATCTGAGATGGCAAGCTCTTATAACATGCCGCAGGGCGTATATGTGACGAAAGTCGTTTCAGGAAGCCCTGCTGAGAAGGCCGGCATTAAGAAAGGTGACGTGATAACAGCCGTTGACGGAACTACTATCACCTCGATGCAGTCTCTTGCCAGCTACATCTCTGGCAAGAAAAAAGGCGACAAGGTAAAGGTTTCTGTAGCCACCGTCGAGAATGACTACAAGGCATCTGACAAGACCATTACTCTTACAGCCCGTCCGGATGATGACTCATCATCAGATGACTCGGGTAATAGCCAGCAGGGTAACGGCGATAACAGCCAGAACGAGGACGGCCAGGACAGCTACGGAAATCTCTACGACTGGAGCCAGATTTTTGGGGGCTGAAAGCTTCGAGACGAGAGCGAGGCAAAGCCGAAGCTCAAGTCCGAAGCGAGGCCGTTCTTTGAGATTAGTGAAAGCAAGCGATAGCGCAGCTTGAACTTAACGAAAAGAACATCATATAATGCTTGTGAAAAAAGAAGATAAATAATATAATAAAGAGCGTAGCGGTTTGATCCGCTGCGCTCTTTATGTATGCATAGCAAAGGAGACCTATGGATAAAAAAAGAATCGTAATAGCGTTAGGGCATAATGCGCTTGGCACCACGCTCCCTGAACAGAAAAAGGCGGCGGAGGGCAGCGCGAAAGCAGTAGCGGAGTTCATATCACAAGGCTACCAGGTAGTGGTCACGCATTCGAACGGACCGCAGGTCGGCATGATACATACGGCTATGAACGAATTTTCGCAGAGATATCCGGAGTACACCGACACTCCTATGAGTGTATGCTCAGCCATGAGCCAGGGATACATCGGATACGATCTGCAGAGCGCGATCAGAGGTGCTTTGATAAATAAAGGGGTCTACAAGACCGTAGCTACGGTTCTGACCCAGGTCACAGTGGATCCGTACGATGAGGCATTCTACCGTCCGACAAAAGTCATCGGAAGAGTTATGACGAGGGAAGAGGCAGAAGCCCAGGAGAAAAAGGGCAACCACGTGACAGAAGTGGAAGGAGGCTACAGACGTATCGTAGCTACCCCGAAGCCGCAGAGCATTGTGGAGATAGACGCGATAAATGCGCTTCTCGATGCAGATCAGGTAGTTATCGCCTGCGGCGGTGGTGGAATTCCGGTACTTTCACAGGATCATCTGCTGAAGGGAGCATCTGCTGTCATAGAAAAAGATACGGCAGCCGGCGTTCTGGCAGATCAGGTAGATGCTGATATGCTGATCATCCTGACAGGTACGAACAAGGTCTGCCTGAACTTCGGCACGGCAGAAGAGAAGCCTCTCGATTTTATTTCTGTAGCAGACGCGAGGAAGTATCTCGAGGAAGGCCAGTTTGAAGCGGGCACGATGGCACCGAAGATCGAGGCTGCAGTTTCCTACATCGGAGACTCCGCCATCAGAAAGACACTGATCGCGAAGCTCGACCCGGAGAACCCGCTCATCGCCGGCAAAGACGGAACGATGATAGCAAAGTAGAAAGGACACTATGGATTACAGACGTAAGACAAAGATCATATGTACACTTGGACCGGCTTCAGAGTCAGAGGAGACTATGGCTTCCCTGATAAAGGCCGGGATGAATGTAGCCAGATTTAATTTTTCACATGGAAGTCATGAGGAGCATCTGGGAAGGCTCAAGACCCTGAGGAAGCTCAGAAAAGAGATGGGCTGCCCGGTTGCAGCACTTCTCGATACGAAGGGACCTGAGATTCGTCTGAAGAATTTCAAGGACGGTGGAGTGGACTTAGAGGATGACCAGACTTTCGTGCTGACCACCCGTGACATAGAGGGCGACAAGAATCAGGTATCGAT
>JAQXXU010000033.1 GCA_029226225.1 Lachnospiraceae bacterium
TTCACCAGTTATCCTTGAGCCTATCATGAAGGTTGAGATCACAATGCCTGAGGAGTACATGGGTGATGTTATCGGAGACGTTAACTCACGCCGTGGCCGTGTCGAGGGAATGGATGATGTCGGCGGAAACGGAAAGATGGTCAAGGCCTATGTTCCGCTTGCTGAGATGTTCGGATATTCTACAACACTTCGTTCTATGACTCAGGGACGTGGAAACTACTCCATGTTCTTCGATCACTATGAACCAGTACCAAAGAACGTACAGGAGAAGATCGTCAACGACAAAAAGTAAGTTGCAAACTAAGTAAATTCTTGTTATAATAGCATTTAGCTTGTGAAAAAAGCACCCCTCTTATGAAAAGGAGGGGTGGAGTAAATTTTCCATAGGAGGAAATTAAAATGGCAAAAGAGCATTTTGAGCGTACAAAGCCACATTGTAACATCGGAACCATTGGTCACGTAGACCATGGTAAAACAACCCTTACTGCTGCTATCACAAAGGTTCTTTCTGAGAGAGTAGAGGGAAACAAGGCAGAGGCCTTCGATCAGATCGATAAGGCTCCGGAAGAGAGAGAAAGAGGAATCACTATCTCTACAGCTCACGTTGAGTATCAGACAGCTAAGCGTCATTACGCTCACGTTGACTGCCCGGGACATGCCGACTACGTTAAGAACATGATCACTGGAGCTGCACAGATGGATGGTGCTATCCTTGTTGTTGCTGCTACAGACGGTGTTATGGCTCAGACAAAGGAGCATATCCTTCTTGCCCGTCAGGTAGGTGTTCCTTATATCATCGTATTCCTTAACAAGTGCGATATGATCGACGACCCAGAGCTTCTTGAGCTCGTTGAGATGGAAGTTACAGAGCAGCTCGAAGAGTATGGTTTCGAAGGCTGCCCTATCATCAAGGGTTCTGCTTATCAGGCACTTCAGGACGATTCAGCTCCTGCAAAGCTTGCTAACGGAGATCCACTTGATCCAGATAACCCGGATAAGAACTGGGGAGACTGCATCATGGAGCTTATGGATACTGTTGATTCTTATATCCCGGATCCACAGCGTGATACAGATAAGCCATTCCTTATGCCTGTCGAGGATGTATTCACCATCACAGGACGTGGAACAGTTGCTACAGGCCGTGTAGAGCGTGGTACTCTTAAGCTTAATGACCCGGTAGAGATCCTTGGTATCCGTGATGATGTTGAGACTTCAACTGTAACAGGAATCGAGATGTTCCGTAAGACTCTTGATTTCGCTGAGGCTGGTGATAACATCGGTGCTCTTCTTCGTGGTATCGACCGTGACCAGATCGAGCGTGGACAGGTTGTAGCTGCTCCTGGAACAGTTACCTGCCACAAGAAGTTCACAGCTCAGGTTTACGTTCTTACAAAGGACGAGGGTGGTCGTCATACACCTTTCTTCAATGACTATCGTCCACAGTTCTATTTCAGAACAACTGATGTAACTGGTGTCATCACTCTTCCAGAAGGAACAGAGATGTGCATGCCTGGTGATAACGTAGAGATGACCATCGAGCTCATCCACCCAATCGCTATGGAGCAGGGTCTTACATTCGCTATCCGTGAGGGTGGCCGTACAGTAGGATCAGGCCGTGTTGCTTCTATCATCGAGTAATAATAACCTGATATTCTAAGTATCAGGAGTACACGTGATGTACGAATGATATATACCCCGGAAGCCTCGTGCTTCCGGGGTTTTTAGGTTGTAATTTTTTTGCTGAAAGCTAATCCCGCATATTTGTTTTTCCGTTACTATTCACGGCATGCTTCTGTGGGGGTTCACGACGGACGCACTTGTGCGGACGGTTGAACCCCCACAGAAGCATGCCTGTGAAGCAGGAACCTCCCCAACAACCGCAGACTTTTAGCATCGAAGATGCGGCAAACGCGCGTAAGCGCGGTTGGTCTGCGGTCTGATTGGGGAGGTTCCGTGAATAGTAACGTTTTTCCAGCTGCAGGAAACATTCATGAAGAGATCAGAGGAGTCAGAAAAGCAGGCGCCGGACTGTAAAGGAGTCCGGCGCCTGCCGTGTAAAAGAAGGAGGATCACAATAAATGTGACCGGTATAAGGTCAGCCCATGATCGCAGTGACATACACTTCACTGCCGGCCGGCTGAGGAGGAATTACATCTCCGTCAGCAGGCTTACCGTCCACGGTAAGTGAAGCAATACCGTGCTCGACATGATCAGGGTTCTGGACTGAGATATGGTATCTGGCGCCTCTGTAGAAGCGGTCGACAGAATATGACTCACAACTGTCCGGAATGCAAGGATCTATCTTCAGACCGTCGAGAGTCGGATAAATACCAAGGATATACTGGCTCATGCAGGTGAAAGTCCAGGCGGCAGTGCCGGTAAGCCAGCTGTTCTTGCCTTCGCCGAAGGTGGCGGCGTCACGGCCGGCGACCATCTGGCAGTAGGCGTAAGGCTCAGTCCTGTGGATCTCACTGATATCCTCAAGGTATACAGGACAGGTCTTTTTGAAGACCTCGAATGCCCTGTTCCCGTGGCCAAGTACAGTCTCAGCACAGGCGATCCATGGATTATTATGGCAGAAGATACCGGCATTTTCCTTGTATCCAGGCGGATATGAAGAGATCTCACCAAGTTCCACATGATATGAGGTATAGGCAGGCTGCTGGAGCATGATACCGTACTTTGTGTCGAGGCGGGAGGCCACGCTTGAGAGGGCAGTCTCGGCTTTGCCGTCATCTTTTCCGATGCCGGCCATAACACACATGCCCTGAGGCTCGATGAAGATCTGGCCTTCCTCACAGTTATGGCTTCCGACAGCTTTGCCGAAGGCGTCATAAGCGCGGACGAACCATTCGCCGTCCCAGCCGGCAGATTCTACTGCATCAGTCATTCTGTCGACAAGAACTCTGACAGAAGCGGCCTCATCAGTAAGGCCCAGGTGATCGCAGATATCTGCATATTCATTGCCGTACTTTACATACATGCCGGCGATGAATACAGACTCTGCTACAGGGCCCTCGCTTTTGCCGAAAGTCTGGAAGCTCTCGCCAGGCTCCTCGGAAAAGCAGTTAAGGTTCAGACAGTCGTTCCAGTCGGCTCTGCCGATAAGCGGAAGCGAGTGAGGACCGAGGTGGTTAGTAGTGTAAGCAAAACTGCGGCGCAGGTGCTCCATCAGAGGAGCGGCTTTCGATGAATCGTTGTTGAAGTCGCATTTTTCGTCGAGGATGGAGTAGTCGCCTGTCTCACGGATGTAGGCGCTGGCTCCGGCGATCAGCCACAGCGGATCGTCGTTAAAACCGCTGCCGATATCAGCGTTCCCGCGCTTGGTCAGAGGCTGGTACTGGTGATATGTACTGCCGTCTTCGAACTGTGTATTCGCGATATCGATGATACGGGTTCTGGCTCTCTCCGGGATCAGATGGACGAAGCCCAGGAGATCCTGGCAGGAATCACGGAATCCCATGCCGCGCCCGAGGCCGCTCTCGAAGTAGCTGGCGGAACGGCTCATGTTAAAAGTGACCATACACTGGTACTGGTTCCAGATATTCACGACTCTGTTCGCCTTCTCGTCACTGCTGTGCAGCACATAGCGGGAAAGGAGACGATCCCAGTATTCCTTCAGCTTATTAAAAGCAGCATCTACCTGTTCATCTGAAGCATAGGCCCGCATCAGCCTGAGGGCCGGAGTCTTGTTAATGATGTTCGGAGCTTCCCACTTATGGTCCTTCGGGTTCTCACAGTAACCGAGGATGAAAATCAGGCTCCTGCTCTCACCAGGCTTCAGGTCAAGCACGA
Organism: Lachnospiraceae bacterium; assembly: GCA_029226225.1. Classification (GTDB taxonomy): domain Bacteria; phylum Bacillota; class Clostridia; order Lachnospirales; family Lachnospiraceae; genus Weimeria. Next base: position 3,796 of record JAQXXU010000033.1, read on the forward strand.
TGTGATGGCTTCCGATAGTCTGCCAGCCATGGGCTATGCTGTTGCGGCTCCTGCCTTCGAGGACTGCCTGCGGATTGCTGAATCCGTTATATACTCCGATAAAAGCGTCCCGGGAAGTATCGAAACCATCGATCGGACAGTTTACAGAGAAAAGAGCGTAGTGGTTACGCCTTTCGCGATACTCAGTCTTATGATAGATGGCGCTTCCGCAGACTTCGACCTCACCTGTGGAGAAGTTGCGCTGGAAGTTCGACATATCATCAGAAGCGTTCCACAGACAGAACTCCACGAAACTGAAAATGTCCAGATGACGGTCGGTGCTGCTGTCGTTCGTAATGGTGAGGCGATTGATCTCGCACGGATCATTCAGAGGAACGAAGGCGAGAAGAGAGGCGGAGATCCCGTTTTTAGAACCGGTGATCCGGGTGTAGCCCATGCCGTGACGGCAGCAGTAAGAATCGAGTTCGGTCTGAACAGGCTGCCAGCCTGGGTTCCAGATCGTGTCGCCGTCCTTTATATAGTAATAACGGCCGCCGTTATCCAGCGGACAGTTGTTATATCTGTATCTGGTAAGGCGGAGGAGCTTCGCATCTTTATAGAAGCTGTAGCCTCCGGCGGTATTCGATATCAGACTGAAAAAGTCTGTGGATCCGAGATAGTTGATCCATGGGAGCGGGGTCCTGGGCGTATCTATAACGTACTCCCTCGCTGCGTCATCAAAATGTCCAAATTTCATAATAGAATAACCTCCTCTGATTTCGCATAGATTTTCGTACATCTCCGAAATATTTGTAAAATTACCGAAATAACAGCATTGCAACCGATAAAACAGCTGGTAAATAAAGGGAAAAATCAGCGAATACGATTTCGTATACTGTTAAAAGAATTGTAAACCCAAAAAGAAATATTGTAAAGAAGTTAAACTCTATTATTAAGAAGATTGTGCAAATTGCACAAAAAGATATGTTAAAAATTAGTTATAATTACAGATTGACTTTGTATAATCGGGTTACTATAATCATAATTACAAAAACGATTTAGTAAAAGCGACGCGTTGCCAGGATCGTAACTGTTTACTTTTTAGCGAAAAAAGCTACAATGATTACGAAATCTAATTAAGTAATTTCGTAAGAAGAAAGCAGTGATGAGATGGTAAGGATAAAGGACATCGCAAAAGAATGTAATGTTTCGCCGGCTACGGTAAGTAAGGCACTGAATGGGTATGCAGATGTCGGAACCGAGACGGCGGCCCTGATCAGGAAGACAGCGGAGAGGCTTCATTATATGCCGAACGCAGCTGCCAGAATGCTGAAGACGAACATCTCTCATAACATCGGAGTGGTCTTCGAGGATGAGACGATGAGCGGACTGACTCACGAATATTTTTCGCACATTCTGAACAGTGCGAAGAATGAACTTGAGGATCATGGGTACGACATTACATTCATAAGCCAGAAGGTCGGCGGAAACTCATTTTTAGAGCACTGCCGATACAGGAAGGTAGACGGAGTGCTTATCGCGAGCGTCGATTTTACGAATCCTCAGGTCAGGAAGCTGGTTATGAGCGAGTTTCCGACAGTGACTATCGACTACTCTTTTGACAGCCACAGCTGCGTGATGAGTGACAACGTGGAGGGGGCGGCGACCCTGGTTTCCTATCTATATGAGATGGGACACAGGAAGATAGCTTTTATCCACGGCGAGAACACATCGGTCACGATCAAGCGACTGAGCGGTTTTTACAAGAGAGTGAAGGAGCTGGGACTTTCAGTACCGGAGGAATACGTGCTGGAGAGCAGATACCACGACGTGGAGAGGACTTCAGAGAGGCTGATGGAGCTACTGAAGCTTCCGGATCCACCGACGGCGATCATGTTTCCGGATGATTACTCTTATATAGGCTGTCTTCAGGTGTTTGACAGCATGCACGTATCGGTACCGGATGATATCAGTATCGTGGGATACGATGGGATCCCGATGGCGCAGATGATCAGACCTAAGCTTACGACACTGAAGCAGGATGCCGAAGAGATCGGCAGAGTGTCAGCCAGGAAGCTAATAGAGACGATCGAGCACAGGAAGAACGTCATAGTCGAGGAACTGCGGGTTAGTGGCACCCTGATCGAGGGAGGGACAGTCAGAAGGCTGTCGAGGTAAGCTGGTCAGATCAGGCTTAGTGATAAGCTGTCTGAAATACTATTAAACTGATACCCAAGGGAGGAAAAAACAATGAAACAGCAGATCAAAAAAATCATCAGTGCAGCGATGATCGCTGCCATGGTACTGCCGATGAGCGCATGCGGATCGGGCAGCACACAAAAAGCGGAAAGCACAGGAGATGCCGGGAACAGCGGCACAAAGGAAGAGGGTAAGGTACTTAATATACAGTGCTGGAACGAAGAGTTCAAGGATAGGATCACGGATCATTATCCTGGTTACAAGAAGACCGGAGACAACACCGGCAAGATCGGCGATGTCACAGTTAAATGGACCATAACACCGACCAAAGATAACGCATATCAGAATAATCTCGACAAGATCCTTCCGGACAACGCCAATGCAAGCGCAGACGATAAGGTTGATCTGTTCCTTATGGAAGCTGATTACGCGCTCAAGTATGTAAACAGCGATGTTACGATGAAGCTTTCAGATCTCGGAATCACAGATGATGATCTCTCAGATCAGTTCGACTACACAAAGGACATCGTAAAGAATTCGAGCGGAGCCATCAAGGGTTCATCCTGGCAGGCCTGCTCAGCAGGAATGATCTACAACCGCCAGGCAGCTAAGGACGTACTTGGAACAGGCGATCCTGACAAGGTTCAGGAAGCAGTTTCTGACTGGGACAAGTTTAACGAGACAGCAGCCAAGGCCAAGGAAAAAGGCTACAAGATCACATCCACAGTTAACGATACATACAGAGTTTACTCGAACAACGTTTCAGGACCTTGGGTTCAGGATAACAAGGTTGTAGTAGACGACAACATCAAGAAGTGGGTAGACGATTCAAAGAAACTTGTAGATGCAGGTGAGACAACTACAGCAGACCTTTGGTCAGATGACTGGAGCAAAGGCTTCTTCCCGGACGGCAAGGTGTTCTGCTACTTCGGACCTGCATGGCTGATCAACTTCTCAATGCATGCCGATGAGGACGGATCCATCGCTAACCAGGGCGGCTGGGGATACTGTAATGGACCTCAGAGCTTCTACTGGGGCGGCACATGGATCGCAGCAGCTACAGGCACAGATAACCCGACACTTGATAAGGATATCATCCTTAACATGACCACGAACCAGGATATCCTGAAGGCTATTGCCAAGAAGGATTCTGACTGTGTAAACAGCAAGACAGTTCTTAACAAACTAGCAAACGACAGCACCTTCGGAAACAAGATCCTTGGCGGTCAGAACCCGTACAAGCTCCTTGAAGAGGGTGCTGAGAAGGTCGATATGTCGAATATCTCGAACTACGATCAGGGCTGCAACGAGGAATTCCAGGCAGCTATGAAGAACTACTTCGACGGCAACGCATCATATGATGAAGCATTGAAGCAGTTTGATACAGCGATCGTAGAGAAGTATCAGGAGCTTTCAACAGACTGATACCGGTCAACAATCAAGTAACCAGCAAACAGGGGCGCCGGTCCGATCCGGACCGGTGCCTCTTTCAATGAAAAGGAGGGAATTATGAGCAAAAAGGTCGGTCATGCACAAAGGATCAACCGGTGGGGCTACATTTTCCTGATTCCATTTCTCCTGACCTTTGTAATCTTTCAGCTGATACCTCTAATCAGCACGATCTACAACAGCTTCTTTGAGAACTATATGTCAGGACTGACTCACATCGGACCTACATTCATTGGACTTGAGAATTTCAAAAAGCTGCTTTCAGGCCGTGAACTTCTGCAGTACACAGGGAACACAATGATCATGTGGGTGCTTGGCTTTGTGCCGCAGATCCTTATCTCGCTCCTGCTGGCAGCATGGTTTACAGATCCGTCGCTTCGGCTGAAAGGCCAGAGATTTTTCAAGACGGTTATCTACCTGCCGAACCTGATCATGGCATCAGCTTTCGCAATGCTGTTCTTCACACTCTTTGCGGACAGCGGCCCGATCAATTCGATCCTTATGAATATCGGACTCATTTCGAAGCAGTATCAGTTCATGTCACACGCAGGAAGCGTCAGAGGACTGGTAGCGCTGATGAATTTCCTGATGTGGTTTGGTAATACAACCATTCTTCTGATGGCAGGAATGATGGGAATCGACACAAGCCTTTTTGAAGCAGCCGAGGTCGACGGCGCGACAGCAACTCAGATATTCTGGAAGATAACGCTTCCTCTGTTAAAACCTATATTTATTTACGTGCTCATTACCTCACTGATCGGCGGACTGCAGATGTTCGATGTACCGCAGATCCTCACCAACGGAACAGGAGACCCGATGAGATCGTCGATGACACTTATCATGTGGCTGAACAAGTACCTGTTTAACAGGAACTATGGAATGGCAGGAGCGCTTTCAGTACTGCTTCTTATAATTACAGGAATCCTGAGCCTTATCGTATTCAAGGCTACAGCTTCCAAGGATGTAGACTAGAAAGGGGGATGACCATATGTCTGACATTGAAAAAAACAGCCAGGATATCAACCTGGGAGCTCCTAAGAAGAGCATGATATCTGTCAGAGTAAGGCGCCTTATAGCATACGCAGTGCTTATCATCCTTACGATCCTCTGTCTGATATGGTTCTACATTCTCTTCATTAATGCGACCAGAAGCAACGGAGACCTGAGCAGAGGCTTCAGGGCTTATCCGAGCACGAAGCTTTTTACGAACCTGAATAACCTCTTCCACGGAACACTTCCGGTGGCCAGAGGAATGCTGAATTCGCTTATCATAGCGGCTCTCTCGGCGATACTTACGACTTATTTTTCGACGATGACCGCATATGCGATCCACGCTTACAGGTTCAAAGGCCGCAAGGCGCTTTTTGTATTCATCCTGGCCGTGATGATGGTGCCTACACAGGTATCAGCTCTCGGCTTCCAGCAGATGTGCTACAATATGGGACTTGAGAATTCGTATATTCCGCTCATTCTGCCGTCTATAGCTGCTCCTGTAGTATTTTTCTACATGAAGCAGTATATGGATTCTAATCTGCCGAAGGAGCTGCTCGAGGCTGCGAGAATGGACGGAGCCGGCGAGCTGAAGATCTTTAATATAGTAGTAGTGCCTATGATGAAGCCGGCTATAGCTGTACAGGCCATATTCGCCTTCGTAGGTTCATGGAATAACTACTTCATGCCATCACTCCTGCTGCACAAGGACGAGATGAAGACACTGCCTATTCTCATCGCCCAGCTTCGTGCCGCAGACTGGCTGAAGTTCGATATGGGGCAGGTATATGCGATGGTTGCGTTCTCTATCTTCCCGGTGATAATAGTTTACCTCCTGCTTTCACGTTATATAGTTGGAGGCGTAACAGCCGGGAGTGTAAAGGGATAAGGAAAATTCTTCATTATCAACCCTCCTGTTTATTTAACAACTCCGGTACTGCCGACGGCAGCCGGAGTTTTTATTTTAAAAGAATACTTTTATTTTGCAGCTATTCTGCCATAATGAAAACTCAGGAGGAACAGAGGATGGCTAGTGTGAAACTTTTATGAAACTAACACAGTCACCTTGCTTTTAGAAGACCGATTCCGTATAATGATAAAAGGCTTATTCTACTATTGACAGAAATGGTACAATGAAAAGCATTAGAAGGCAGGTGACATTTTTGGACGATAATAATTTTTATAATCAGAATAATAACGGCGGCCCGAATGATCCTGGCCAGAATGGAAACGGACAGGGACCGAACAACCAGAATCCGAGGTTTAACCCGATTCTGGCTTTTGTGCTTTTTTCACTGGTTGCACTTTTCATCGTGACGATGCTTTACAGAGGTATCGGCAGCAGCGCCAACCAGACTGTAAGCTACGACAAGTTCTATAGGCTCGCTGAGAAAAATGAACTGAAGTCTGTCACTTTCGACGGATCCAAGATAAACTTCAAAGTCCGAGATAATTCGACTTTCTACGCAAACAACGAGGATAAGACGGAACAGGAGATTTACAGACAGAGCACAGGACAGAAACTCGAAGTAAACTATTCGACAGGCTACATAGCTGACGACCAGCTGCTCCCTCTGTTAAAGCAGAATGACGTCACTATAAATCGTGAGGACTCATCATCTACATCAGCTCTCGTGTATAACATCGTCTCATTCATAGTTCCGCTGGTGATCATCTGGATCATCTTCGCAGTAGTCATGAGACGGATGGGGAGCTCTGGCGGAATGCTCGGTGGAGTCGGAAAGTCGAACGCCAAGGTATACGTACAGAAGCAGACTGGTGTGACTTTCGCAGATGTAGCAGGACAGGACGAAGCTAAAGAGTCTCTGCAGGAGGTCGTTGATTTCCTGAAGCATCCTGACAAATATACGAAGATCGGTGCGAAGCTTCCGAAAGGTGCTCTTCTTGTAGGCCCTCCTGGAACAGGTAAGACCCTCCTCGCAAAGGCAGTAGCAGGAGAGGCAGGCGTGCCATTTTTCTCATTAGCAGGTTCAGATTTCGTCGAGATGTTCGTCGGTGTCGGAGCCAGTCGTGTACGTGACCTCTTTAATGAAGCAAAGAGACAGGCTCCATGTATCATATTCATCGATGAGATCGATGCCATTGGTAAATCCCGTGATTCCAGATTCGGAGGCGGAAACGATGAGCGTGAACAGACACTTAACCAGCTGCTCGCAGAGATGGATGGATTCGATACTTCGAAGGGACTCCTGATCCTTGCGGCTACGAACAGACCGGAAGTACTCGATAAGGCACTTCTCCGTCCGGGACGTTTCGACAGACGTATCATCGTAGACAGACCTGATATGAAGGGACGTCTCGAGACACTCCGTGTTCACGCGAAGGACGTCAAAATGGATTCGACCTGCGATCTCGAGGCTATAGCTTTAGCATCGGCAGGATTAGTAGGATCCGACCTTGCGAATATCATAAACGAAGCAGCTATCCTTGCAGTCGAGAATGGCAGGGAGTACGTTTCACAGCCTGATCTG
>JAQXXU010000034.1 GCA_029226225.1 Lachnospiraceae bacterium
AACCTGTGATGACCGGAGCCACCTGATGGTCACCGGCTGTCTTTATCGCATCGGTCACCAGTCCGTAAAGTGTCTCTCTGATATTTGCAAAATGACGTCTGTAGTCAGAAAATAACAGCTCGTCCTCTGGGCTCAGAAGTGAGACCTTAACGGTAGTTGAGCCGATATCAATTCCAAGTGTGTATGGTTTCTCTGACATATAATAACCTCTCTGAAAAATAACTGACTGGCACGCTGACACATGCAGCTGCTCAAAACACGTTCGCACTCCGTATGAGACGCAGCGGACGCATAAGCGCCGGCGTCTCATAAAGGTCTTTCGCAGCTCATGTGTCATCGCGCCCTTATTTCAGTTTCTCAATCTCATATTCCGTATACAAAAGATTATTATAGGAAAGAAAACTGCAACTTTCAACCTACAAAAATCACAATATGTTGTTTTAGGTTGCGTACAATCTATTTTAGTCTAAAAAACAGGCGCCTCATGTGAGGCACCTGTCTTTTTGTTCTGTTCAATTCGTCCGCTGGCAAGTGAAACCTGCCTGTCGTCACCTATGCATGTCGACACAAATGATATTTATCAGTCGTCGTAATTATATACTTTAACATGTACAGGAAGCTGTACTGACTGGCTTCCGCAGGTAATGGTAAGCACTGCGTCTCCCTCACTCTGAGGTGCTGCACACCAGGAGTCAGAGCTTTCTTCGTCGCCTTCTTCGTCGCTATCTGTCTGGCTTACGCTTACAACTGCCGGATTCGAAGATGTGATAGTTACAGGATCGCTTACATTATGATCCTCATCTTCTCCATAAAGGTCATAATAATCAGAAAGATAAACCGAATCCTCCTGAGCAGTATCATCACTATATCTGGTGATGGAGATTCCAGGCTTCTGATTATCATCATCATCGTAATAATATGCTTCATCAGAAAGCTCAATCTTCGCACAATGGTTGGCCTTTACTGTAACTGTCGCTATACCGCAGTCCTTGCCATACAGATCAGTAATCTTAACTTTTGCCTGGCCCTCAGCTATCGGTTTCAGGTTCGTATAAGCGCCATCATCTTCAGTTATTACTGAAAGCACCGTGTCTGCGCCTTCTACCACTTCAAAATTATAATCTCCAGCAGCGGAACTGGATAGTAACGTACTTAGACTGATATAATCGCCAATATACGCTGTACATTCTTCACTGCTTGCTTCAGGCTCGTATACATAGAGCTTAGCGTTCTTCTTTAATGTCCTTGTCTTGCCCTTGTACTTTTCCTTGATAGTCACCTTATATGTACCAGGCTTCTTGGCAGTAACATCGTAACTCAGATAATCATTATTCCTTGTCCAGTCTTTGCCAAAAGAATCCTTAAGCATCTTGACAGAGCTATTATCAAGCTTTATAGACAGATCCTTGCTATTAGTGGTAAACGTGTATTTCCCGCTTGCCTTAATGTCGCTGAATGCCGCAAGTTCTCCAGCACCGAGTATCTGTTTGCCTACATACACACCGTAATCCTGGTCGAATGCTGTCCCGAGATATGCCACCTTTGCATTTTTTGTCTTCTTCGCCTTCTTTTTCTTCTTAGCTGCCTGTGCTGTAACAGTCTGATCTACCGCGCTGCTAACTTCCGGTGCACAAGTGAGCACCACAGCTGCCGCAAGCATTCCAGCAGCTATTCTCTTAATAGTTCCTGCTTTCATAGAAAATCCTTTCTCGCAACCCATCGTTGCTGGATATCCGGATGTGAATACAGTTTCTTCACACCCATTTCACAATTTCATCACAAAAAGAATTATATATATATATGTGTGTGTGTTGTCAATATTTTTTGTGCACTTTTACTGAAATCCTGTCTATTTTAATGCAAATCGCCGCTCTTTCGTATATAATGTCCTCATGGATAAAAAAATCGTATTGAAAAGTATAAGACAACTGGCTGTCATTGTGGCTGCGTCGCTCATCATGGCGATAAATATCAACACCTTCGTATCGACCGGAGGTCTGGTCCCGGGCGGGGCGACCGGGCTTACGCTCCTGATCCAGAGGTCGTTTGCAAAGTTTGCCGGTATAAGCCTACCTTATACCCCGCTTAACCTCGCGATAAACGCGTTCCCTGTCTACATCGGCTTCCGCTTCATTGGAAAAAAATTCACCGGGACTTCCCTGCTTGTCATCGCGCTTTCATCGGTGCTTACAGACCTTCTCCCGAGCTACGTGATCACCTATGACACTCTGCTTATCAGCATATTCGGCGGTATCATAAATGGCTTCGCGATCTCGATGTGTTTAAGAAACGACACAACGACCGGCGGAACAGATTTTATCTCTATATACATATCCCAGAAGACCGGCCGTGACTCCTTTAATGTGATCCTGGGGCTTAACGTCGTGATCCTTTTGATCGCAGGCCTGCTCTTCGGCTGGGACAAAGCGCTCTACTCGATCATCTTCCAGTTCGCTACGACACAGGTCGAGCACGTGATGTACCGCGACTACCAGCAGGTGACGCTCCTTATCATCACGAAGATCCCCGACGAGGTCTGCGAGATGATCTATCACGAAACTGACCACGGCGGCACAATAATCAATGGGCTGGGCTCTCATGAAAAAAATGAGCGAAAAATCGTCTACTCCGTCATCGGCGCCTCCGAGCAGGACTCGATGATCAAAAAAATAAAGCAGGTAGACCCTGCCGCGTTCTGTAACGTACTCCGTACAGAAAAAATCGCCGGCAAGTTCTACCTGCATCCCCATAGCTGAAGGTTATTTCTTTATCTTTTTAGTCTTCGTGACCTTTCCCGATTTGGAGCAGTAGTATTTCTTATTGCCCTTTTTCACCCATTTGCCGGTGATGACTGCACCATTCTCATCAGTAAAGTATCTGCTGCCTTTTACTTTTACGTAGGCATTCTTTTTTATCCTGCCGTTGGAGTCAGCATAGTATCTCTTTCCATTTAGTTTTACTATCTCTTTTTTTGCTATGACTCCACTTGACTTTACCACATATTTTTTACCGTCGCTGGTCTCCACCACGGTATTCTTCAAAGCCTTGCCATCTGCATCTGTGATGTAAAGCTTTCCTTTAGCCTTCACGATGGTATTCGCAGCTATCTCACCATCTGAAGTCCTATACACTCCATTCTTGTCCTTTGTGGCCCTCACCTTCTTCGGAGACGGTTTTTTATTCTGATTTTCAGATGTACCCTGATCCTCTCCGCTAGTGCTTCCGCCTGTGCTTCCTGATCCTGATGATCCGGATTCTGAGCTTCCAGTTCCTGACGAACCTGAATTTCCAGAACCCGATGATCCAGATCCTGAACCACCTGTTCCTGGATCCGGTTTCTCAGGTTCTACCGGTTCTAGCGTTTCTTCTGGCAGTTCCAGTCCCGAATACCTGCCGTAGAGGGCTGTGACCTCATCAGAATTGAGAGCCTTGTCATAGATCCTGAGCTCGTCGATAGAGCCTGTGAAGTATTCTCCATTTCCCCAGTTTGCTTTTCCTATCTGAACTATTCCGTCAGTTCCGAATATATCAGAGAGGCTCTTGTCACTCGGTACCTCGGACATTTTTCTTCCATTGATATAGATAATAGATCTGTCAGCACTCTCTACGACTGTGACGTACTTCCATTCATCATTCCATGGATCTGATGCCGAAGCATTTGAAGGCCTACTGTCTGTATTTTTATATCTCTCTACAGTTATAATATTGCCATTCAACGGGTCTGTGATTCCCAGATAAGTCTCTTTCTGGTATGTCGGCGCATTCTCATCCGGGGCTGCATAGAACGCCCAGTTTGTACCACTCTTTTTGGTCTTGCTCCAGAAGCTTATCGTAAGCTCATTTTTTCCTGAAAGAAGCGCACTGCCGTCTTCCTTCGTAAGGGTTAGGTACTGCTTCTTCGAGCCGTCCAGTGTAAGCGCTTTTCCGGACTTTCCTTCAGTTAAAGTAAATCCGGCACCACTCACATCTGCGGCCTTTACTCCGTTTCCTGTGAGGCTGTCTGCTTCATCATCAAATGACAGGGCTGCGAGCTCAGAATCATCTATCGCTTTATTTAACGCCTCGAGTTCCTTCTTAGTTCCGACAGAAACTGTCATCTGGTAAGTAGTCTTCTCGGTCGGCAGATCAGCAGTCTCTTTTAGTTCAGTACTGTTAAATACAGGCTGTCCGTCCTCCGACCATCTGACATAAGCCAGATTCGCGTTGCGGCACGGATCATAGAGGTCCTGCGCCGAAGCCCACGCGCACTGGTTCTCATAGCACTTTTCGTCGCGCGAATGGTAGACGAGGATAGTATTGCCGTTCTTATCGGTAGTAAAATTATTGTGTCCCGGGCCGTACTCGCCAGTCAGATCAGACGTCTGGAGCACCGGTTCCGTATTCTTTTTCCATGAGTGCGGATCTAAGAGATTTTTATCCGCAGTCGTACTTAAAAGTCCCATGCAATACTCCGGTCCTGTCGTAGAGCCTGAGTAGGTCATGTAGATATGGTCGCCTTTTATAAGGACACCAGGTCCTTCATTTATTTTTTCATTACCATGCATCTCCCAGCTGTATTCAGGCGCAGATATAGTCACAGCATCTGAAGCGAGCTTTGAAGGATCGTCTGCATTGAGCTTGGCGAGCTTTATCACAGAGCTGCCGTTCTTATATGCCCACGCCGCATAATAAGTACCATTTACCTCAAATGTCGTCATGTCAAGGCTGAATGTGTCAAAAGACTTGTCATATGAACCATCAGCATTCGACATACGAACCGGGGTCTCCCATGAGGCCTTATCCAGCAGGTTCCCGCCATTACACTTCATCACATAGCATCTGATAGACCAGACACTGTTATCCACAGTTCCCGCGAAGAACATGTACCAGCTGCCGTTTATTTTGTGAAGCTCAGGTGCCCAGATATGATGGCTTAAAGCTCCGCTCGATGGAGCATGCCAGATCTCCACATCACAAGCATCGGCCAGACCTTCGAGAGTCTTGCTTCGTCTTAATACCAGTCTGTCATAACCATGCTCGGCGTCATTATATGCCGGCCAAGATGAAGTGAAATAGTAGTATCCGTCTTCATCGTTATACACGATGTACGGATCAGCCCTCTGTGCAATTACAGGATTTCCGAAATAGGATAGTTTTCCTGTCAGCTTATGCACTCCTATCGAAAGGTCTTTTGTATTTTTTACCTGATCACCGTCCTCATCATACCATACGATCTGTGCGTCTGTTTTCTTCGAACCATCTGAAAAATCTACCGAAGCATTTGTCTTTAGCGACTTGTCAGTACCCGTCTTTACAGATATGTCCGAGATAGGGTCTGTCGTGACATCTACTGCCTTTACACTGCTTTCAGGCTGTTTTTCTGGTCTGCTGCTTCCATAGTAGTCTTCGACTGCCTGAAACTCCTCATCTGTGATAGGAATTACAGTTCCGTGGCGCAGAAGTGACGGAAAACTGTACTCTGACTTTTCATAGCGGGTGAACTCTCCGCTTCCTAAGTCTGTAGTCCACAGCGGATAGTAACCGATGCCACCGAAGTTATCTAAGAGTAAGCACCACTTATCCTGACCGTTGGAATCATCGTCGTTGAATTTAAAAATAGTTCCGCCCTCGACCCACTGGTTATCATTTAACGACTGGGATTTTATTCTGGTCCAGGTGCCGAGCAGGGAATCAGATCTCTCGAGTATCTCGTACTTGCCGTTCTCATGATCTCCGTCTTCCAGCGCCGCCTCACTCCCGGCCTCTACCTTTGACATACGGTAATAGGTCTTCGAACCATCCGGATTCTCTACGGCAGTTACTGTCGTATCAATCACACTGATCACTTTACCGTTCTTATTTTTCAGAGTGATCCATTCCTTCGTATCTGAAAAATGATAGAAGTCTCTCGTCGTGCAGTAGAATACGTGATGAACTCCATTTACCATGGAAGCCCAGAATACCATATACTCTCCTGTCGTGTCATCGTAGACTGCCTCCGGAGCCCAGGTGCATCCTGCATCAGCTGTCGCCACCTTCGCCTGCCGCTGCGCGCTCCAGTTCACGAGATCTGTTGACTCCCAGATCTCTATGTATTTGCTGCCTGAATACTGTGCAGCTCCCCAACCGGCACCATTATCAATCCTTAAATCTGTGGCTATCATGTAGAACTTATCGCCCTCTGCCGACCTGATGATGAAAGGATCCCTTAGTCCTTTGTCGCCGAGTGTAGATGAGATAACAGCTTTCCCATGATTTAACTCATACCAGTGCAGTCCATCTTCACTGTCGTCAAAGTATATCTGCTCGCCCTGATAATTCAGGCTTTTATTGTTTTCTCCTTTAAAAAATGCAAACAGATAATGTGTAGTCTTCTTCTGTTCTGCTTTTTTTCTTACTGTAACTGTAAAATCCTTCGTATCTGACACATCACCGTAAGTCACTGTCGCTGTGAGGGTGACAGTTTTATCTGTGCCTCCTCGAGTTACAACTCCGGCCTTTTTTTCATCGGAATCAGCATCAGTGATGACCGAAGCGTCAGAAGACTTCCAGGTGATCGTAGAACCGTGCTCGCCCTCTGATGCCAGATAGATATTCCCGCGGATGTCATCGGCATTTGGTATATCTAGCGAAGCCATGTCATCAGCCACATGGTTTTCCGGTTTATTTTTTTCAGCTTCTTCATCGAGCTGCTTCTTCTGATAAGCCTCCTGCGTGGCGTCGAACTCTGCTTTCTGCTCATCATACATGGACTTTATCGAAGTATCTGAAAGCACACCAGACCACACTGAGTATTCATCGAGAACAGCGTTTAAGAATTCACCTGATCCCCAGTCTGCTTTTCCTATCTGAAAAATGCCGTTTTCTCCTCCTACTATGGCTGAAAGCCCCGGCACATCTGAAAGTGAAGTAATAAGTTCTCCGTTCACATAGAGCTTTGACTCATTCTCGCTTTCAGTGACAGTTACCATGCGCCAGCCGCTGTAGTCACCGTTCTGATTTATATCAGGTCTTCTTGAGCCTGAATTATACCACCTCTGAACTGTAATATTCTGTTTCTGGTCTTTGATGGCCAGATAGTGTTCATTTGGATATGATGATCCATTGTGATCTGCCGCTGCATAGAAAGTCCAGCCCTCACCATCACCGACTTTGGTATTATCGATTTTCGCCCAGTAGCTTACCGAAAGGGTCTTCAGACCTGCCAGAATGTTCTTCCCCGAGTCTGTGCTCTTTACATCTAGCCACTGTTTCTGATTTACATCAAGCTTTAAGGCTTTTCCACTCTGAGCATCATCTGTCAGCTCGTAGCCATTCTGTGATATCGCGGTCGCACCATCACCCGAAAACCCGCCATCATCAGAATCGAACGTAAAATGCGCGATCCTTACAGGTTCAGCTTCTGTCGTCTCCTCCACTTCAGTGCCTAAAGCAGGCACAAAAGCAGACAGTGAAGACAGAGTCATAGCTGCGCCAAGGCATAACGCAGCTATACTTTTTCCTCTTCTCATCTATAAATCCTCCTTAGTGAAAAGACCAGACTGTCGTCACGCCCCAATGTATGACAGTCTGTAACAAAAATTTAACCTGATTGCAATAATATCATCTTATACAGAGGATTTATACGGAATTTTTTATCGAAAAAGTATAAAATTTTACTAAAAATTAAAATATTATTTCTTTTCAGTTATTTGGTAAGTATTTCCATGATCTGGTTCGAGCGTTTGATGAACTCTGACATCTCGGCTGGAGCGAGAGGCTGGTTGCTAAGCTCTGCGAGGTCATAGAGCTGGTGCGCGATAAGGCCGGCATTCTCGGAGTCTTTGTTTCCAACGAGGTACTTGACCAGCGGATGTGTGGCGTTAAGTACCAGTGTCTCAGGACCTGAGAAGTCTTCGTTGGCTCCGCCATTCATATTATACATCTTCATCATGTCGTTCATACGGCGCATATTCTCATCACGGTTTATCACCGCGGCGATGTCATCAGTCTTCAGTTTCTCGACCTTTATCGTCAGATCATCCTTGGACAGCTCTTTCTTGAATATCTCGTCAAGAGTCTTCTGGTCTTCCTCGAGTTCCTTCGGATCAGTCTCCTCGGAAAGTGCTTTCGTGACATCGGCATCGATACGCAGGAACTTATAATGCTGGTTTCTGTGCTCGAGCTGTGTGATGAAGGATGTATCAATTGTCCTGTCGAGGATCACAGCATCCATGTCATTTGCCTTGAACATATCTATGTACTGGCCCTGCTGCTTAGGGTCAGTGACGTAGTAGATAGCAGTCTTATCCTCATCCTTTATCGGCTCGTCACTCTTCTTTTCGTCCTTGGTGTCATCCTTCTTCTCAGTTGACTCATCATCAGACTTGTGTGAAGCGGAATCTTTTTCAAGGAGCTCGGGCAGAGTCACATACTTGTCATTTATATCCTTGAAAAGTATATAGTCGTTCATCTTATCACAGAACTTCTCGTCCTTCAGGCAGCCGAACTTGATGAACGGGCTGATATCATCCCAGTACTTTTCGTATGTCTCCTTCTCGGTCTTCTCCATTCCGATCAGCTTGTCAGCCAGTTTCTTTGAGATGTAGTCCCTGATCTTTGCGACAAAGCCATCGTTCTGCAGAGCTGACCTCGATACGTTAAGCGGCAGGTCAGGACAGTCGATAAGGCCCTTTAAGAGCATGAAGTACTCAGGGATGACTTCCTTGATGTTATCAGCTACGAATACCTGGTTGTTATACAGCTTTATCGTGCCTTCGATCGAATCATACTCCGAGTTTATCTTCGGGAAGTAGATGATACCCTTGAGGTTAAACGGATAGTCCATGTTCAGATGAACCCAGAAAAGCGGGTCACGATAATCCATGAATACCTTATGATAGAAGTCCTTGTACTCTTCTTCTGTGCACTCTGACGGAGTCTTCGTCCAGAGCGGATGGATATCATTTATAGGCACCGGTCTCTTTACGATCTTCAGCTTATCCTTTGCCGGAGTCTTCAAGACTTTTTCAGTCGTGCCGTCGTCCTTCTTCTTATCCTCGTACTCGGCTTCCTGATGGATCTCGTCGATGACCTTATCAGTGTCTTTCTTATCAGAAGGATCTATCTCCTCGTACTCTTCCGGAGCGTTAGCCTTTACGAGATAGATCTCAGTCGGCATGAACGAGCAGTACTTATCAAGAACTTCTCTTGCCTTGTACTCATTCGCAAACTCAAGACAGTCATCATTTAAGAAAAGTGTGATCGTCGTTCCGATAGTGTTCTTCGAGCCTTCACGCATCGTATAGTCTGTACCACCATCGCACTCCCAGTGAACTGCTGTGGCGCCATCCTGATAGCTTAAAGTGTCGATGTATACCAGATCAGCTACCATGAATGCTGAGTAAAATCCGAGTCCGAAGTGACCGATGATCTGATCATCACTTCCCTTATCCTTATACTTTTCGAGGAAATCGGTAGCGCCAGAGAAGGCAATCTGGTTGATGTACTTATCAACCTCTTCTTCTGTCATACCAATACCATTATCTGTGATCTTTATAGTCTTTTTTTCAGGATCTACCTCGACTGTGACTTTTCCCTTATAATCATTCGGAAGCTCATAGTCACCCATCATCCCCAGTTTTTCGAGCTTCGTGATAGCGTCGCAGGCATTACTTACGAGCTCTCTGTAAAAAATATCGTGGTCCGAATACAGCCATTTCTTTATCACAGGGAATATGTTTTCACTCGTGATAGAAAGACTTCCGCTTTTTTCTGCCATAAAAAAATCACTCCTTTAAAAATATCTGTTAGCCAACAGGCTCTTTGATTGCTAATCTCAACATTTCCTATTCTAGTCTTTTGCCAAGCATTTGTCAATAAAAAATAGCACTCATTTCACACGAGTGCTATTTTTGTCATTTATCTACTTTTCAGCCTGCATAGTGGAGTGCTTCTATCGGGTCTTTTCTGGCTGCTTTTCTGGCCGGATAGAGGCCAAACAGAAGTCCGATACCGATGGAGAATACTGAAGCGATAACACAGACTCGCGCGTCAAGCCAGAAGGTGTATTCCGTGAAGGCGTTTATTGCTGCTATGATGATGGCGCTTATCACCAATCCTATGACTGCTCCGATAAGGCAGATGACTAACGATTCTATCAGGAACTGAAGCATGATGCTTCCTTCAGTAGCTCCGATAGCCTTTCTGATACCGATTTCCTTGGTTCGCTCTGTGACTGATACGAGCATGATATTCATGATGCCGATGCCGCCTACGAGAAGTGAGATCGCCGCTATGCCTCCGAGCATCAGGGCCATCACATCAGTTACTTTGCTCAGAGTATCGGCGATGACCTTCATATTTACTACTGTGAAGGCATCAGAATCATTCGAAAATCTCGAAAGCAGGTATTCATTTATCTCCTGCTGTGCCTTGTCTGATACACTGTCGCTTTTTGGAGCCGCTACGAAGCTCGTGACTTCCCTGACTGTCGTAGAAAGTCTCTCGAGAGAGGTAAATGGCACGTAGGCTTCGTATGAAGAGCCCGACATAATGGTCGTATCAGACTGTTTTACGACTCCGATGACGGTGTACGGGATCCCATTCAGGCTGATCGTCTGTCCTATCGCCTGCGAGGTGTTATAGCAGCCGAGGATGTCTCGCGCTGTATCTGCATTTATCACGGCTACGTTCGAGTGATTTGTCACATCTGCTGACCGTAAAAATCTCCCGGACGCCAGCTCTACTCCATTTATCGACTGATATGAAGCTGTCGTTCCGGTAAGCTTCATGGTCTCTGTGTCGGAACCGTTTCTTACATTTGCAGTGGAGGTAGCAGATGGTGCTGCCGCGGCCACGTCATCCAAAGCCGTGATATCGTCCATTTCAGATAGGGTCAGTGGCTTATCCTTATCATCAGTTATCGTAACTGTGATAGAATTCGTGCTGATCGACGAGATAGTGTCTGTGATAGTCGATGTCGCGCTGGTAGTGATCGATACAAGAACTACTAAGGCTATGACTCCGATAATGATGCCCAGCATTGTCAGAAATGACCTGAGCTTATTCGAAGTAACTGACGCAAAGGCCATTTTTACAGAGGATTTAAACATCAGACCACCTCCTCTATCTCTGACTGATCCTTAGCTTCCGTCACATGACCGTCGAGGATCTTTATCGAGCGGGAAGCCTCTTTCGCGACCTTCGCATCGTGAGTTATCAGAAGTATCGTATTGCCCTCCTCGTTTAGTCTGTGAAAAAGGTCCAAAAGCATTCCGCCTGTCTTCTGGTCGAGATTTCCTGTCGGCTCATCTGCCAAAAAAAGTGACGGGTGAGTGGCCAGTGCTCTCGCTATCGCTACTCTCTGCTGCTGACCTCCTGAAAGCTCTGTAGGTTTGTGATCACGCCGCTCCCAGAGGCCTATCTGATTTAAGGCTTCCTCGACCTGCTCTTTTCTCTTCTGCGCCGGAAGCCCCTGATATATCAGTGGAAGCTCTACATTCTCATAAGCTGTCAGTTTTGGCAGCAGGTTAAAATCCTGAAAAATAAAGCCTATTTTTCTGTTTCGTATCTTTGCCAGATCATTTTTCGAATAATCCGCTATCTCCTGTCCATCGAGAAAATACTTGCCGGAGGTCGCTGTGTCAAGGCAGCCGATGATATTCATAAGTGTAGACTTCCCGGAACCAGAAGGTCCGATGACACTTACTAACTCGCCCTTATCCACATACATATCAGCGTGATCTAAAGCGCGGACTACATTGTCGCCTATCTTATAGACCTTTGACACATCGGACAGGAGGATCATTTTTTTATCATCCATTAGTTACCTCCGTTTCCTCCAGGTCCGCCGTTGCCGCCTGATGGAGGTGTGCCTCCGCCATTATCTCCCGAAGGTCCGCCTCCGTTTCCTCCGCCATTCTGCTGGCGCATATTTGCTCCCATATTCGATACGTCATTCTGAGAGCTTGTAAGCTCCTGTCCTGACAGGTCTTTGTAGTAGACTGTATCTCCCTCTGAAAGACCGTCTGTGATCTCTACGGTATTATCATCTGAAAGGCCTGTAGTCACTGTGGTCTTTCCGCCGAGAGTTCCATTGTCATTCGTCGTGTACACGTATGAAGTGCCGTTTTCTTCCTGAACTGCTGAGAGCGGTATCGTCAGTACATTATCTGCTGAATCCACATCTATGACTGCGGTGGCATTCATGCCCACGAGCATATCATCTGTTTTGTCTATCTGGCAGGTCGCTGTATACTTTGTGGACCCACCACTGTTTGTTCCTATATGTGATACCTTCGTGATCTCACCTGTAAACTCCTGATCTTCGAGCGCATCGAGGGTTACAGTAACTGACTGACCTTCTTCTACATTCAGGATGTCAAGCTCATCTACTGAAAGGTCAATGTCCATCTTGTCCCCAGTAGATACGGTAAATGCTGAAGTGTAGGTCACATCAGAAACCGTCGATGATGCAGTGTCAGTTGAGCCCGATGTAACTCCCGAAAGCGCTGAGCTGTTCAGTGATGAGCTATTAGATGAGTTACTGTTTCTGTTCTTCTGTTGTTCCTTTATGAGCTTTTCAAGGTCTTCCTGTGATGTCTGGCCTGAGGTTCCAGAAGTGCTGTCTGATTTTTTCTGGTCGGTATCCTTTTCATCACTGCCGTTCGAAGAAGAACTGCTGTCTGATGAAGCGCTGTTATCTGACGATGTGCTCTCATCAGATGCTGCTGTGCTCTCATCAGATGAAGAAGCGACCGGGACCTTCGATGACAGCTGTACAGCTGTCACACTTGTGGATTTCGTGCCCATGCCTGTGATCCCGCTTAAAGATGAAGTGACTGATGAGGATGTGCTGCCAGAAGACTGACTTGATTCCGATGACACCGTAGAATCAGAATCCGTTACATTCACCGACTGGATAGTTCCCGACACAGTAGATGTGATCTTCCCGGATTCTTCGATCTGCTGAAGCTGCTTTAGAGCCTTGTTCAAGTCACTTTTCTGAGCGTTTAGCATCTCGCGCTGAGAAGTATACTTCGATCCGGTCTTTGACTTTATGCTTTTAAGGGTGGAATTGATAGAAGATATCGAGTTCCTTACAGAATAGATCTGCTCCTTGACTGAAGTCTCGTCCACCTTGGCCAAGGCATCGCCCTTTTCCACTTCATCGCCTTCCTCGACTAATACCTTCTTTATAGTGAGGCCTGACGGGATTTTTATATCGGTAGAATCAGCCTCTGCGAGTGTTCCGCTGGCAGTGATCGTGTTCTTTATCGAACCGGTTGTTACCTTAACACTTTTTACCGAAGAGGAGGAATCCGTGCTTTTTTTCCTTCGTGAGCTGGCTATGGCGCCTGCTATAAGGACTACCACTATAGCCGCTATCACGATAATGGCTATCCATTTTTTCTTCCCGTGTTTCTTTTTTTCCATTCGGATACCTCCATGCTACTTTGATGTGTATTACTAAACCTTAGATGATGACAAAAGTAACACTACATTTTCAATCCTAAAACCTTTAACTTGAACTCGGTAAGTTTCAGATGCGCTGGAACTTTTTCATTGAACAGCTGATAGTATTTTTTTACCTGTTTTGACGGAGTTTCAACG
>JAQXXU010000035.1 GCA_029226225.1 Lachnospiraceae bacterium
ACCCAGGTGAACAACATCATCCAGGACTACAGCAGAAACCTTGCACAGAGCGGACTTTCATTCCAGCAGTTCCTTCAGTATTCAGGACAGACCATCGATAAATTCCGTGAGAATACAAGACCAGAGGCTATCAAGAGGATCAAGACTTCTCTCTGCCTTGAAAAAATCGCCGAGGAGCAGAAGCTCGAGGCTACTGACGAGGATGTCGATAAGAAAATCGACGACATGGCAAAGCAGTATGGCATGAAGTCAGAAGACTTAAAGAAGAATATCCAGGATGATGAGCTCGATACATTCAAAGAGCAGATCAGGATGGAAAAGGCCATTGATTTTGTCATGGATCATGTAAAAGAGAGGGCAAAGAGAAAGTCAAAGAAAGACGAGGAAACAGCAGACAAGGAGGACTAAGGAATGGCATTAGTACCTTACGTCATCGAGCAGACCTCACGTGGTGAGAGAAGCTATGACATCTATTCGAGACTTTTAAAAGACAGGATCATCATCCTGGGAGAAGAGGTAAACGAATCTTCGGCTTCAGTTATCGTTGCTGAGCTCCTTTTCCTCGAGTCACAGGATCCGAATAAAGACATCCATCTGTACATCAATTCCCCAGGAGGAATGGTCACAGCAGGATTTGCCATCTATGATACGATGCAGTACATCAAATGCGATGTATCTACTATCTGCGTAGGACTTGCAGCTTCAATGGGAGCTTTCCTTTTAGCTGGCGGAGCCAAGGGCAAGAGAATGGCTCTTCCGAATTCAGAGATCATGATCCATCAGCCATCAGGCGGAGCCAAAGGACAGGCTACAGAGATCGAGATCGCTGCAGAGAGTATTTTAAAGACAAAGAAGAGATTAAACAGTATTCTCGCTGAGAATACAGGAAAGTCGATCGAGCAGATCACTGCTGATACAGAGCGTGACCACTATCTGTCAGCTGAGGAAGCTCTCGATTACGGCCTTATCGATAAGGTGATCACGAACCGCGAGGCCTGATTTTTTACAGGAGGTAACACATGCCCAGAAGATTAGAAGAACCTATCCGCTGCTCATTCTGCGGCCGTAAGGCGTCCGAAGTCAGAAAACTGATCGAAGGACCGAACGGTGCTTATATCTGTGATGAGTGTGTGGATATCTGTAATGAGATCATCGATGAAGAGCTCGGAGCAGATGGTTCTCCGTTCAAGACTATAGATGTATCTGATACACTCGAGATAAACCTGCAGAAGCCGAAGGAACTCAAGGCTTTCCTCGATGAGTATGTTATCGGACAGGATGAGGCAAAGAAGGTCCTTTCAGTAGCTGTATATAACCATTATAAGAGAATTCTTAGTGGTAAGGATACAGACGTAGAGCTCCAGAAGAGTAATGTCCTGATGCTTGGACCTACAGGTTCAGGAAAGACGCTCCTCGCCCAGACTCTGGCAAGGATCCTCGGAGTACCGTTTGCTATCGCAGATGCTACGACCCTTACTGAGGCCGGTTATGTCGGTGAGGATGTCGAGAATATCCTCTTAAAGCTTATCCAGGCAGCCGATTATAACATCCCTCGTGCAGAGTTAGGCATAGTTTACATCGATGAGATCGATAAGATCACGAAGAAGAGCGAAAACGTATCTATCACCCGTGATGTATCCGGAGAGGGTGTCCAGCAGGCTCTGCTAAAAATCCTCGAGGGAACAGAGGCTTCCGTCCCTCCGCAGGGAGGCAGAAAGCATCCTCAGCAGGAGCTTCTCCGCATAAATACGACGAATATCCTCTTCATCTGCGGTGGAGCATTTGAAGGCCTTGACAAAATAATCGAGTCACGTCTTGATACGAGACGCATCGGATTTGCTACGAATGCTTCAGATGTGAAGAATACCGAGAAGTCAGAGAGTGAGCTTCTGAAACTGGCTCTTCCTCAGGACTTCGTAAAGTACGGACTTATACCTGAGTTCATTGGCCGTGTGCCTATAAACGTATCCCTTGATCTCCTGACAGAGGATGATCTCGTAAGGATCCTTACCGAGCCGAAGAACGCGCTTGTAAAGCAGTACCAGGCACTTTTCGCATTAGATGATGTGAAGCTGACCTTCGATGATGACGCGATAAGGGAGATAGCGAAGAAATCTCTCGAGAGAAAGACCGGAGCCAGAGGACTTCGTGCTATCATGGAGAATGTCATGATGGATTACATGTATGACGTTCCATCTGATGACGATGTACATGAGCTTCGTATCACGAAAGAGATAGTAGATAAGCACCTGATCCTTGACAGCCGTCAGGACGATAAGGTAGTTTCTTTAGAGGACAAGCAGTCTGCAAAGGAAAGCGCATGATCATAAAGTCGGTTGAATTAGAGACCGTCTGTGGAATAACGAGTGAATTACCGGCGAACGCCCACCCTGAGGTGGCGTTCGCCGGTCGCTCTAATGCGGGAAAATCATCACTGATAAACTGTCTGATGGAGAGGAAAAGCCTCGCCCGTACATCTTCTTCACCAGGAAAGACACAGACGATAAACTACTATGATATAAATGAGGAGCTCTACCTGGTCGATCTGCCGGGCTACGGTTACGCTAAGATATCCCGTGAAGTGGCACAGCAGTGGGGCAGGATGATAGAAAAATACCTGACCACTTCAGAGCAGCTGAGTGCCGTATTTCTATTGGTGGATATCCGTCACGAGCCGACTAAGCAGGATCTTCAGATGATAGATTATCTCGCTTACTTAGGCATAGAGACCGTCATCATCGCGACGAAAGCTGACAAGCTGAAGAAGAGCCAGCTTCAGAAGAACCTTTCAGTAATAAAAAAGAGCATCAGTGCGAACACCAATGCTCCTTCAGATATCATCATTCTCCCGTTTTCCTCTGTCACAAAGCAGGGAAGGGAAGACGTACTTGATCTGATGGATCAGGTCATTGAGAGATAAAAAATCCCCGTTCCGAGTGGAATGGGTTTTTTTATAGGTAAAGGCACTCTTTGGTCTTTATCGATAGTTCTTCGTAGTTGATCTCCTGCTCAGGATGGCGGCCGTCATATACTTTTCCAGCGAGAATCTGCATAGCATGAGCGCCCTGATGCATAGGACTCTGATATATGGAGCAGTCTATGAGCCCCCTTTTCATGAACTCACGGGTGGCAGGGAAGACATCAAAGGTCACGACATGGAACTTAAGCCTCGTTGTCATCGTGAATATGCCCTTGCAGCCACCGTAGATACCACCGGTCGTGGCAAAGAAAAATGCCGAGATGCCGGGACTGTCAGACATCATTTTCTGTACTAACTCGTAGGCCTTATAATCATCATCGCGGCATTCTCCGATAGACTCTACAGAGATATTTCTTCTGGAATGCTTTATGTAATCCACAAAGCCCTGAATACGAAGTTCGTGGACTTTTATCTGGCGGGAGCCAGTCACTATGCCTATCTCAGTTCCGTCTTCGCAAAAAGTACACATCTGAGCCGCAGCGGCCTGTCCAGCCTTATAAGGGTCGGTTCCCACGTATGCGATACGGCCGGAATCAGCTATATCCGTATGTACAGTTACGACCGGGATGCCTTCGTTTGATATCTTCTGGATGGTGTCTGCCACGATAGGGTCATCTATAGGTGAGATGAGCAGTCCCTTTATGCCGCGCTGGACCATCTCATCGATATCCTTTACCTGCTCTATGGCGCTCATAGGAGAGTACTTGAGCAGCAGCTCGGGCCTGGCGTCTAAGGCAGCGGCCTCAATCTTTATTCCTTTGTAGACATTTTTGAAAAAATCAGCAGTGTCTTCGGAGCCATAGAATATCACACCAATGCTGTCGCGCTTATCAGTGATTGAATTTTCCTGTGGCTTAATTATCCTGGTTGCCTTCTTCTGTGCCGACATCGGTCTTACCCCCTTTTCCTATAAAATCTACATCTGGCATAAGCTCTTTATCGATTATATCGAGCATTTCGGTAAACTTCTCGTATTCCTCTTCAGAAAACCGTTCTTTTACACGGTTTGCTACAACCTTTATGTAGGCTTCATTCACCTGGTTATACTTCTCATACTTTGGCGTAGGCTCGAGATAGTAGGTACGCAGATCCTTTTTGCTCTGGATCTTTCTCAGATAGCCTTTCTTTATCAGACTCGAAACCCTGTATGCCGCATTCGGCGCTGAAATCTTCATCGCATTCGCGAACTGCGCGACAGTAGGATGGTCTAAGGTATTTATGGCCTCCATTGAAAAAGTCTCGACAGTAGTCAGCGTCGCCTCACGGTTTTCAAACGTAGAATACACCTGCGTGTAAAAATGCAGGCGCAGCTTGTTATATACGTTATGCAGTACGTCCTGTAACATTATTCCCTCCACAAATATAAAAACTTTAAAATTATTGTACCATTGATAGCTGCAAATTGCAAAAGAATTTTACTTAAAAAGACTTAGTTAAAAAGCCCTTGACAATATCACTAAAGTGAATTATACTTCAATCGTTTTAATTAAACAAGATTTAGATTAAAACATTAAACTAAATTTTTTAAAGCAAAAGGCAGCATGCCGCACAGAAAAGGAGATAATCATGGATTTCGAAAAATTACAGGAACTTATCGCTGACAACCTCGACGTAGACAAGGAAGATGTAAAGCCTGAGGCTAAGCTTATCGACGACCTCGATGCTGATTCACTTGCAGTAGTTGAGCTTCAGATGGCTATCGAGGACGAGGCAGGAGTAAAGATCCCGGATGAGGACGTTCAGAAGCTCGTAACAGTTCAGGATATCGTAGATGAGATTGAGAAGTGCAAGAAAGCATGACAGTAGAAGAATATAACGAAACAGACCCCTTCATCATGTGCAAGGGCTGCCACAGGAGATCGAGAAAGAGCCAGTGGGAAAGCCACTACTATGTGTGCCCGGTCTGCGGAAAGTATAAAAATATATCGGCTCAGTACCGCTTTAAGCTCATTTTTGACAGCGACAGCTTCAAGCTGATGAGCAGAGGGATTACATCAGACGATCCGCTCTCATTCCCTGGCTATAAGGAGAAGCTCAAGGACGCTAAGGAAAAAACGCACCTGAATGAGACGGCTGTATCTGCAGTCGGGAAGATTTCGGGAGTGAAGGTCGTATCAGTAGTCTTAGACAGCAGATTTTTCATGGGCTCGATGAGCCAGGCAGCTGGCGAGAGGATCACGAGAGCCATAGAATACGCTGACAAGCATAAGCTTCCGCTGATAATTTTTTCAGCATCGGGCGGCGCCAGAATGCAGGAGGGAATGTTCTCACTCTGGCAGATGGCAAAGACGGCCGATGCAGTCGAGGAGTTCTCGAGAAACGGCGGACTTTACATCAGCGTACTGACACATCCTACGACAGGCGGTGTAACAGCGTCGTTTGCGACACTTGGAGACATAACACTTGCAGAGCCAGGGGCGCTGATCGGATTTGCAGGACCGCGTGTCATCGAGCAGACCATTGGAAAAAAGCTCCCGAAGGGATTTCAGAGAGCCGAGTACCTGTATCAGCATGGCTTTGTAGACGCCATAGTTCCGAGAGAGGAGCTTAAAAAGACTCTTACGAAGCTTCTGATGCTTCACGGATATAAAGTTACGGGAGGCACTCCATGGTAGATAAGATTTTAGATCAGACTTCGAAAATAGATAAAAAAATCGAAGAATTATCAAAAGAGCAGGCTGACCTGAACAGCACGGAAGTAAGTGATAAGTACTACGAGAATGAGGAGCAGATAGAGCACTTGAAAAAGCTAAGAAGTGACCTCTTGGAGCAGTGCCGTGAGCTTACGCCGGAAGACCACGTGCATATAGCAAGGATTTCAGAGAGACCTCATATAAAGGACTTTATCGGTGCGCTGTTTACAGATTTTTTCGAACAGAGAGGAGATCATCTCTGTGACGAGGATGCTGCCATCTACGGCGGCATAGCACTTTTTCATAAGATCCCTGTGACGGTCTTAGGACACAGGAAGGGCAGAACTGTAGAGGAAAACGTAGCCTGCCGCTTCGGAATGCCTTCACCTGAAGGATACCGCAAAGCCATGAGAATGTTTGAAGAGGCTGAGAAGTTCCATCGTCCGATAATCACTTTTATCGATACCCCGGGAGCTTACCCAGGAATGGAGGCCGAGGCCCATGGACAGGGCGAGGCCATAGCCAGGTCGCTTGCTATGATGAGCCATCTGACAGTTCCGGTAATCTCAGTGGTTACAGGTGAGGGAAACAGCGGAGGCGCCCTGGCGCTTTCAGTCTCAAACCGTCTTCTGATGTTAAAATACGCTGTCTATTCGGTACTTTCACCGGAAGGGTTCTGCAGCATACTTTTTAAAGACACCTCGAGAAAGACAGAGGCCTGCTCACTGATGCATCTGACGGCTGACGACCTCTACCAGAATAAAATGGCAGATGAGATCATAGAAGAGCCGCTTGGAGGAGCTTCATTCGACCCGGTCAGTGTCTACGATGCGCTCGACAAGGCCATCTATAAGAACCTGAAGGAGCTTCAGAAGATGTCACCGTCACAGCTCGCGGCTGACCGCCATAGAAAGTTCAGACGAATTTAATTATGTATTCAGTAAAAATATTATCGACCGGCCTCTCGCTCCCATCGAGAACCATCACAAACGATGATCTCGCAAAGGTCGAGGAGACCGATGATGCCTGGATCAGAAAGAGGACTGGCATCGGCGAGCGCCGGTTCACGGGAGAGGGGGAGAGCGCAAACCAGCTGGCACTCGATGCTGCCAGATCTGCTTTGGAAAAATCCGGCGTATCTAAGGAAGGGATAGGTCTTGTGATGGTGGCGACACTTTCGGGAAACTATTCCACTCCGTCAGTCGCCTCGCAGATGCAGGAACCCCTTGGTCTTCCGAAGGATATCCCGTATCTCGATGTGAATGCCGCCTGCAGTGGAGCAGCCTACGCGATAGAGTTTGCCAGGTCATATCTGGCTGCGAACTTAAATCCTGAGAAGCCATATGCTATAGTAACCGGAGTTGAGGAGCTATCGAAGCTTTTAGACCCATCCGACAGGACTACGAATATCCTGTTTGGTGATGGAGCTGGTGCCGTCGTTATGACGCTGGCCGAGGACAGTTACGCTTCGACTCTCGGAGCGGAAAGCTCCCTGGCGATTAACTGTGGTGGGGCGAAGAATTCACTTTCGCTTAATACACCTGATGCTTCTCATACGCCGTCTTACATCAGAATGGATGGTAAAGAGGTATTCCGGTTCGCTGTGAGGATCCTCCCTTACTGCATCAGTGAGACTGTATCTAAGGCCGGTCTTACTTTAGAGGATATCGACTGGTTCATCTGCCATCAGGCAAATAAGCGGATCATCGATCACGTAGTCCGCGCTATGAAGCTTCCTGCGGAGAAGTTCTACTGTAACGTTGACCACATAGGAAATACTTCCGGTGCGTCTATTTTTATCTGTCTCGCTGAGATGGAAGAGCAGGGACTTATGCATTCCGGTGACACTCTTCTGCTTGCCGGCTTTGGCAGCGGACTTACCTGGGGCAGCTGCCTAGTGATGTACAGATAAAAAGCCTTTTAGAAAGGAATATATGGACTTAACAGATATAACAGGAACAGAATTTCCGCTGATACAGGGCGGCATGGCCAATATAGCGACCGGAGAATTCGCGGCGGCAGTCTCGAATGCCGGTGGTCTGGGGCTTATCGCTTCGGGTGGATTTTCCTGTGAGCAGATAAAAGAAGAAATAGCAAAAGCCAGAAAGCTTACCGATAAGCCATTTGGCGTAAACCTGATGCTGATGCACCCGGAAGTAGAGCAGATTGCAGACCTGCTCGCTGAGGAAAAGGTTCCGTTTGTAACGACCGGAGCTGGAAATCCGGCACGCTTCATGCAGAAGTGGAAAGAAGCCGGAATAAAGGTCTTCCCGGTAGTCGCAGCTCCGACACTTGCGATAATGATGGAGCGTGACGGCGCTGATGCAGTCATAGCAGAAGGATCAGAGAGCGGCGGACACATCGGAGAGATGGCTACTATGACGCTCGTTCCCCAGGTATGCGACGCTGTGAGCATCCCGGTAATTGCAGCAGGCGGTATAGCAGATCACAGACAGTTCCTTGCGGCAAAGGACTTAGGAGCCTGCGGAGTGCAGGTCGGTACAGCACTTTTGGCATCTGAAGAGTGTCCTATACATGAGAACTACAAGCAGGCGATTGTGAAGGCAAAGGGCACAGACGCAGTAGTTACAGGACGCATCGGCGGAACTCCTGTCAGGGTCCTTAAGAACCGGATGACAAAAGAGTACATAAAGAGCGAAAAGGCCGGTGCTACGATGGAAGAGCTCGAGAAGTTCACTCTCGGAAGCCTGAGGCGCGCGGTGTTCGAAGGCGATACAAAGACAGGAAGCCTTATGGCTGGTCAGACTGCAGGACAGGTCAAAGAAATACGTCCTCTCAGATCGATCATCGAGGATATCTGTGTCGGAAAGGAAAAGGCATGAAGACAGCATTTTTATATGCGGGACAGGGAGCCCAGGCCACAGGCATGGGAAGAGACTTATATGAAAAATACCCGACATTTAAGGCAGTCTACGATACGGCAGACCGTATAAAGCCGGGCCTTAAGGACATTATTTTTGAAAATAAGGACGAAGCCTTGACACAGACCGAAAATACCCAGCCTGCTCTCGTGGCCTTCGCTATCGGAGTCACAAAGCTCCTAGAAGAAAAGCATATATTCCCGGAGACTACCCTTGGCCTTTCTCTTGGTGAGTATTCGGCGCTCTACGGTGCTGGAGCTTTTACTGAAGAAACTGCTCTTAAAGCCGTATCATTCAGAGGCGAAGCCATGAAAAAAGCCGGAAAGGGCGGAGTCTGGGGCATGTCGGCAGTCCTCGGAATGGAGCCTTCAGAGCTTGAAAAAATCTGTGAGCAGGCCGGTTGCTATCCGACGAACTACAACTGCCCGGGACAGATAGTCATCTCAGGCGAAAAGGCTAAGGTCGATAAGGCAGGAGAGCTGGCAAAAGAGGCTGGTGCCAGGAGAGTTCTGCCGCTAAAAGTCAGCGGACCTTTCCACACTCCTTATATGAAAAGTGCCGGAGACGCGCTGCAAAAGTACCTTCCGACTATAGATATAAAGCCGCTTCGTGTCAGGGTATTTTTTAACGCTACGGGTGATGACGGCGGCGCCAAGCTTTTGACAGATGAGAAGGCGAAGATCACTGACCTTCTGGTGCGTCAGGTACAGAATCCTGTCCGCCTTGAAAACAGCCTTACCGCACTTTTACAGGAAGGCTATGATGATTTCGTCGAGATCGGACCGGGAAAGACCCTTTCAGGCTTCGTCAAAAAATGCGCGAAGCCGCTGGGGATAAAGGATTTCTCAGTCAGGACCATAAATACAGCAGAGGACATCGAAAATCTATGAAGAGAGTGCTTATCACAGGAGCGAGCGGCGGGATCGGAAGTGCCATAGCGAAGGAGTTCGCGGCAGAAGGCCATGAACTCGTTCTCCACTGCCACAATAACTTAAATAAATTAAACGACCTGAAAGCTGAACTTCAGGATTCCTTAACTACTGAACCGGTTCTGGTGACCGGGGATCTGTCAAAGGAAGAGGACGTAAATGCCATCGTGGAAAAGGCCGGCGACATCGATGTACTGGTAAATAACGCGGGTATCACGAGAGACAGGCTCTTAGTTACGATGAAGCCTGAAGATTTTGACACCGTGATCGAGGCGAACCTGAGGAGTGTCTATCTGACGACTCACGCGGTGCTTCGCGGTATGATAAAGCGCAGATGGGGCCGGATCATAAACTTGGCGAGTGTCAGCGGCATCTACGGAAACGCCGGGCAGACGAACTACGCGGCATCGAAGGCTGGCATCATCGGTTTTTCTAAGTCCTTAGCGAAGGAAGTCGCTGCGAGAAATGTCACGGTAAACTGCATAGCGCCCGGCATGATAGAGACCGAGATGACGGCCGCGATACCTGATAAGGCTAAGGAAGCACTTTTAGCAGAAATTCCGATGAAGCGAATGGGTCGTCCGGAGGAGATAGCCTATGTGGCGTCTTTTCTGGCGAGTGATAAAGCATCGTATATAACAGGCGCTGTGATCGAAGCAGATGGAGGAATGTAATGGACAGAAGAAGAGTCGTGGTTACGGGACTTGGAACCGTAAACCCTTGTGGACTTTCGGTCGAGGAGAGCTTTGAGAATGTAAAAAATGGTAAGGTCGGGATCGGTCCGATAACCAGATTTTCTGAGCCGGATTTTTCGGTGAAGGTAGTAGGTGAAGTCAAGGACTTTGACCCGCTGAAGTACATTAAGAAAAAAGACGCCCGCCACATGGACCTGTTTACGCAGTACGCCATCGCAGCTGCAGACGAAGCTTTAAAAAATGCCGGTCTTTTAGATGAGGAGGGAAAGCTCGATTCATCTATAAATGCGAAGAGATTCGGGACTGACATCTCGAGTGGTATAGGCGGACTGACAACCATCGAGGAGCAGCACATCAGGGGAATGGAAAAGGGATTCGAGAGAGTATCGCCATTCTTCATTCCTATGGCTATAGCAAATATGGCAGCAGGCCAGGTCGCTATCAGATACGGCCTCAAGGGTGAGGCTACCTGCCCTACAGCAGCCTGCGCAGGCGGAACTCTGGCCATAGGTGACAGTTTTCACCTGATAAGAGATGGTTATGAAGACCTGATGATCTGCGGCGGAACTGAGAGCTGCATCACGCCTCTGGCTATGGGTGGTTTTTCCAATATGGGCGCCCTGACCAAGTCCGATGATCCGAACCGTGCCTCAATCCCATTCGACGCTGAACGAAGCGGCTTCGTAATGGGTGAAGGCTGTGGACTTCTGGTGTTAGAAGAGTATGAGCACGCCGTAAAGCGCGGAGCGCACATCTACTGTGAGATCAAAGGCTACGGAGCAAACTGCGATGCCTACCACATCACTTCCCCAGACCCATCAGGTGAGGGAGCCGCTGACGTGTTCAGGCTCTGCATAGAGGACGCAGGACTTAAGCCAGAAGATGTAGACTACATCAACGCTCACGGTACTTCAACTCACTTGAACGATCTGACAGAGACAAAGGCCATTCATTCTGTATTCGGTGACCATGCGAAGGATTTAAAGATCTCATCTACGAAGTCCATGACCGGTCATCTCCTTGGCGGAGCCGGCGGCGTAGAAGGAGTCTTTACCGCAAAGACTATCGAAGAGGGATTCATTCCTCCTACGGCGAACCTGACATACGCTGACCCTGAGTGTGATCTCGACTACGTTCCAAAGACCGGCGTAAAAGCCGATGTGAAGGTCGCTCTTAGCGATTCTCTCGGATTCGGCGGTCACAAT
>JAQXXU010000036.1 GCA_029226225.1 Lachnospiraceae bacterium
TATGCTCCAGGCGCTTTCTGAGTCCATAAGCCTGTATGTTCAGGATCTCCTCGCAACGCTCCCTCAGATGCTCCCTGCCAGAAGGCACAAACGGATGCGGGTCGATTGGCCTGGTAAGTTCTATCCTCTTCGGAGAAAGCCTGAACGGGACCCTCTCATAGTCGTCATCATCCAGCTCAAAGGTCGTCATCTGATCCCGTCTCTTGAGTGACTCGGTGTAATCGATCTCAGTTATCGTCATCTGTCCTTTGAATGGCTTAGTCTCTGCGAGGATTCTGCCGTTCTCAGCTATGATGCCTCCGCCAGGATAGACCACATCCTGTGTCGACTCGCCGATCCCGGCGTTCGAATAGATGTAACTGACGTAGCACTTAGCCGACTGCATCGAGACCAGCTGTCTCCTGTAGGCTGCCTTTCCCGTCAGCTCATCTGAAGCCGACAGGTTTACGATGACAGTAGCTCCCGCCATAGCTGCCCTTGTCGACGGGCTGTCCGGAACCCAGAGATCCTCACAGAGTTCCGCAGCTATCTCTACTCCCGGAATGCTCTCACACGAAAAAATAAGTTCCGCTCCTATAGGTATATCACCATTCGGATAGCTGATACTCTCAGCGTATTCAGGTCCGGCTTCGAAATACCTGGCTTCGTAGAATTCGCTGTAGTCCGGCAGATGTGTCTTCGGCACAAATCCCAGCACTTTGCCATGAGATATGGCTGCAGCGACATTTCTCAGATGGCCCTTGTAATAAAGCGGCATCCCGACAAAAATGATAGCATCCAGCACCTTCGTATTCTCAGCTATGGTCCTTAGCGCCTGCAGAGCTTCTCCTAAAAGCGTGTCCTGGAAAAACAGCTCTCCACAGGTATAGCCTGTGATACAGAGCTCTGGAAAAACTATGATCTGCGCACCAGCATCAGCAGCCTTGAATGACCAGTCTATGATGCTTTTCGCATTTGCCTTTGTATCAGCTACGGTAGTTTCCGGTGTAACTGCCGCCACCCTTATGTATCCGTGTGACATATATCCTCCTAAAAACCGTCAGACTATCTCGTCAGGCTCAAACGTGTACTTCTTTCCACAGAAACGGCAGACCACTTCTATCGGATCACCCGGCTGGGCGAGATCCTGCTTGTCCTGCTGAGAGAGAGTCTTTAGCTTTGATAAGAACTTCTCCCTGCTGCACTCGCATCTGAATTCTACAGGCTGCTTCTCGGTAAACTCGAGGTCAAAACCATTTAAAACAGTCTGAAGTATCTCTTCAGGCGTCATGCCTTTTTCAAGCATAGTAGTGACTGAATCAATATGTGAGATATTCTCACTGAGCCTGTCTATTACTGCATCGTCCGTATCAGGCATCAGCTGGACTATAAAACCGCCTGACTGCTTTACGGTGAGGTCGGTATCTACCAGGACTCCCAATCCTACAGATGACGGAACCTGCTCACTCTCTGCGAAGTAATAGGTAAAATCCTCAGCGACTTCGCCTGACACGAGATTTATAGATCCGCTGTATGGTTCCTTCAGTCCCATGTCCTTTATGACACGCAGGTATCCTTTTCCAATGGCGCCGCCTACATCCAGGTGTCCCGGACTCTTTTCCGGCAGATCCACATGAGGGTTATTGGCAAATCCTTTCGCGTGTCCATGGGAGTCAGCCGTAACAGTCACTCCTCCTGCCGGACCGTCGCCTATCAGCTGGACAGTTATCTCGTCATTATCCCCGTCCATCATAAATCCCATCATAAGCCCTGCAGAAAGTGTTCTGCCAAGTGCTGCAGTAGTGACAGGCCAGGTATCATGGTCTTTTCTGGCAGTTTCCACTACTCCCCTGTCAGTTATCGCAAAAGCTCTTATCTGGTCATGCGCTGCGATCGCGCGAACCATGTAGTCGTTCATAATAGTCCTCCGATATAATCGTAGTCTGCGGTCGGCCGCTGCAGGCAGCGTCCTCCTTCAGATGCGTGGTTGCACTGAACCATCCTTGTAGTAGCCTGGTCTGTCTGGATCCTTTAAGTGCTCTCTGGCCACGAATGTCAGCTTCTCGGAATCCATTTTTGGAGCCCCTAGGGTATCTGTATCCAGGATTTCTATCAGTTCCAGGCCAGCGGCCTCTATCATATCCTCGATTTCTACGCGCTGGTAGGCCTTTTGCACGTGCTGCTCGAAAAATTTGCCAAAGCGGCCATCACTTTCTCTTATGAAAAGTGTCAGATCGTAGATATTCAGCTTCGTGTCAGGCTCGTATTCGTTTTCCCAGATGAAGCTGCCCTCGTCCCTGTTCTCCGCAAAGGTGTTATCCGCGAGGATTTTCTCATACTTATACTCTGTATTCACATCGAAGATAAACACTCCGCCCGGATGGAGGAAATTATTCACCCGCTTCAGGACTTCGATGAAATCCTGACCATCCGTTATATAGTTCATACAGTCGCAGACACTGACTACGCCCTGGTATGTCCCGAAGAGATCCAGTTCTCTCATATCCTGGCAGATATATAGTATCGAGTCATCAGTTTCTCTGGCTCTGGCGATCTCAAGCATTTCATCTGACGAGTCCACGCCTGTCATATCATAGCCTAAGTCTCTGAGCCGCCTGGTGATCTGTCCCGTCCCGCAGCCCAGATCCAGAACCATAGGCCTGTCAGCGGAGGATGGCAGATATTTTTTCAGTAGAGAATCTATTCCCGAAGCCCACCTGTCATATGGGACATTATCCATGAACATGTCATAGACTTCAGCAAATGAGGTGTATGAATCACACACTTTTAAATCCTTCCTTTGAGCCATTTATAGATGTAGTCATAGACGTCGGCACGGTCAGTCTCGTTTAGGATCTCATGTCTGTCATTCGGGAAGAGCTTAAGAGTCAGGTCCTTGATGCCGGCCTTCTTAAAGCGGTTAAACGCAATCTTTACGCCCTTGCTCATGGCACCGACAGGATCATCTGCTCCCGATGCAAAAAGTATCGGCAGACTCTTTCTCACCTGGTTCACATTCTTCTGTGAGTTGTCGAAAAGCATTGCAGAAGTCATCCCCCGGTAACCGTTCACCGAGAACAGATATGTGTCGAGCGGATCGCTGTAGTATTTCTTTACGCTCTCCACGTTCTTCGACAGCCAGCTCTTCTCCGGCTCCGAACCGTCCATGCAGAACTTATGATAATCGCCTGCAAACAGGAAATTCGTGACTGCCCGGCTCTTGTAATCCCATCCGTGAAAAAGTGCTGTGATCCTGATCACAAGCTTTGCCACGATGATAGCTGCGTTCGGAACTGTACCCGTCCCGACAATGATGGCTCCTGAAAGCCCTTCAGTCTCTTTTGCATACACAGATAAAAATCTCCGGAGCATGTAGCTTCCCATCGAATGTCCCAGAATAAAATACGGCACATCAGGATATTTTTTCTTCCCGTATCTGTATACGGAAAGCATATCTTCGCACATCGTCTTCTCCGGAGCCTTGGAATGCATGACGCCGAGCTCCGCCGGATCGTCTTTCGGAAGCGAGTGACCGTGGCCGATGTGGTCATGTCCTATAACGACAAACCCGTGATCAGTCATGTACTTCGCGAACTCCTCGTACCTCTCGATATACTCGATCATGCCGTGCACCAGCTGGAGTACAGCGACAGGCTTCCCGGCGTCTCCCTTCCACTCCACACAGTGTAGTGCTGTACCCTTATCGTCATGTGACCTTATAGAAAAATTCTCCTTTACCATTTTAACCTCCTATAACCTTACCCTGTATTTTTTTATCTTCGCCTGAATGCTCCGCACTCCGTTATATTCATTTATATCCGGATCGTAGACGATGTCAAGCCTTATCTGATTTTTCTGGCCAGAAAGCGCCTTCGCAAGCTCGCCTTCACCGAATGCCCCGGTAATGTCCCTGTCCATCGCATCTCCGTCTCCGAAGTAAAGCGCATCGACCATCGTGCCTTTTGATGAAAGTGTCAGTTTCCTGTACTGCTGTTCTTTTCCTATTCTCCTGTATGACAGGACATCCAGCCCATTCTCCGCAAAGACCGGCTTCTCATTCCCGTTTCCGAATGGTTCGAGCTTCTGCAGGTCATCTATCAGTGAAAAACTGGCGTAGTACAGCGGCATCGGTACGTCTATCATGACCTTCTCCTGCAGGTCATCGTCTACAAGCCCGCTGTGATCATTTAAAAATGTCCTTAGCCAGTCCACATCCTCTTCTCTCATAGAAAGGCCTGCTGCCAT
>JAQXXU010000037.1 GCA_029226225.1 Lachnospiraceae bacterium
CGAGCGTCACCACTACTGCGATTATAATTCCTGGCACAGGAGCACCTCCTTAATAGGTTATTAAATTTTTTACTAATCTAGTTTACAGTATTCACGAAAAAGTGTCAAGGATAGAAATTTATAAAAAATTCTGATATACTTCTCTTTATGAAACTACGCAGAGTTCAGATGACGGCCAAGTTTTTCTTCGCGGCCTTTCTCATTTTTTTCATATATAAAGTGCCTGTCTACGGCGCGGATGCCCCGGAACTCTTATCGCTCTATGTGCAGGATACCGACGGCGAGTACGACACTGCCAGGATCACGTTCGACCCTGGCAGAGCCTCGACCTGCTACATCTACAGGAAGGTAAAGGGCGGATCATTTTCTCTTGTAGGGAAGATCCAGTCATCGGGTGACGTGACTTCATTTACCGATAAAAAGCTCCCCGAAAAAGGCGAATACACCTACACCGTCCGTTCTAGATCCATAGGTCTTGGAGGCTCTGTCCTGAGTGGCTACGATCACGAGGGTCTTTCTACCATCCGTGGGAAATCCACCGTAAAAGCCGATATCACAAACCTCCACGCAAAGCTTAAATGGAGCGTGAACAAAAACGCCGAAAGCTACGCTATCTACAGGAAAACAGAAAATGGCCGCTGGCAGTACTTAGACACTGTAAACAAAGACCGTACCACCTACATGGACATCTACAGCGAGACCTTTAGTGGCTATGAAAAGAAAAATATCCTGCTGAATAACTGCTATCTCGATACTTCTTCACATACGCTCTCTTACATGGTACGCGCCGTCAGACGCTATCCGGATTTTACGAAGAGAAGCTACTCTCCTTACTATCCTGACGGATATTTCAACTTAAACGCTCCTATCATAATAAGCGCCCATGCAAACCTGGATAATACCGTAACGGTCACTTTTTCAAGCGTTCCGTACGCTACCCACTATCTGTTATCCTCCTGCAAGAAAAATAACGACGGTTCATACAGACACACAGTTGTCACATCAATCCACCAGACAAAAGAGGCCTATATCGATTGTGACATGATACCGTTAAAGGGCTGCGACTACTTCACCGTCACTGCTGTGGGCACCAGAAACGGAAAACAGATAGAGGCATCATCGCTCGATGGTTTTACTATGCGCTATAGGAATTATTACTATAAAAAAATCCTCTATATCGGTGATTCTATCACCTATGGAAGTCCCTATAAGACTGATATCAACAGGTATATATTTTCCTATCCGTGGAGGATCAGTGAGCTGACAAATGCCTACTACTATAATGCCGCTATACCGGGGGCTACAATGGCATTCAAATCATCTACGTCAGCGCCTTTCCACCGTTACAGGATAGTCGCTGATGTAGTACCACAGATCACGATGGGCGCTACCCCGATAGCAAGTCCCGGTCTCCTGGATGTAAATACTCTGTCTTTTGAGGATTTCGACACCATTGTCATCTGCGCCGGTACCAACGACTATACTGACCTGATAGAGCCAGGAAGTATCGACTCAGACAGCCGGAGCACCTACAGCGGAGCCCTGAACCTTCTGATGGATACCATAGAACGGGCGAACAGCAAACGACTCCGGAATGGAAAAAGCGCCATCAACGTGATAATGCCTGATCTGTTCTACAGCGACCGATGCACTTCTTTTACCCGTCGAATGAGTCGTTACTCCACGAAGAATTCCATAGGGTACACTTTAAAGGACTATAACGATATCAAAAACCGTATCATTAAAAAATACAAAAAAAGAGGTCTCAGAGTCATCCGCTTCAAGACCTCAAAGTATGTAAACCGCAAAAACTGTGCCCACGCCACAGCAGATAACCTGCATATGACAAAGTACACCTATGAAAAGCTCGGAAATGATCTGGCTGCCCTTATGATGAAGGAGTGGGATTCATCTGATAAGCATTGAGAACCTGCTCTCCTGAGCGAAGTTAAGCGACTCGTACCAGATAACAGTCCGGTCCGGGTCGTATTTTTTTACCAGATCTGTCACTGAACCTCCGAAGTACCTGAGGTCTACCATGACTATCCGCTTGTAGCTCCTGATCAGATATGGTACAGCTGAATTCGCGAACGAATCTTTTATCATAAAAAGCACCGGTCCACTGTTTTTTTTCTGATTATCTATAACAGCAAGGCCGTGATTTCCACCCATGTAGACAGAGTACTTATCCTCTGTGAACATATACCCCGCCTCGTAAAGGCTGTCTGACTCTTCAGTCTGGTCAAGCCTTCCATCAGTACCATAAGAATACCTGACTTTCACAGGTGGCAGATTCGACGGAATGATCATGTGATCATAGGAATTATCAAAGAGCGGAGCCTTCCTGAAAAGTGTTCCATGAAAATCATCGTCCACTGTGGATAACCGATATATGTCAATGGAAGCTGTAGGATAACCGATAAATGACAGATAATCCTTTGCCGACAGATAGGCACCGTAGGTGTTATAGTGATGATCAGTCTTAAAGTACCTCTCTTTGTCAGCTGAAAGCAGGTTCTCCATAGGAACCAGGTCTACACTGTCATTTTCTTTTGTCTCTTTAAAGATTTTCTCCCTAAGCTTCATATCATCTAAGTACGGCGCATATGAAGGAAGCTCCGAAGGTTCTGCCGCTCCCTTCGGTGGTATAAGGCACAGGTCCACGGGTTTTCCGCTCTCCTCCGCGAATCTCACGATGATACGCAAGTTCATGGAAAGTCTTCGGTCTGTGTAATCATCGTCTGTCTCTTTTTCGACGTAGTTTCCATCAGAAGTGAAGTAGGTGCCATTTTTATCATAACGCCAGGTGATCAGGTCGAAGAGCGCCGAAAGCTTTGCAGCTGGCGTTTTCAGCGCAGACTGGTCTTTAAGGGCGTTCTCCATCTGATCCTGAAAAGTGCCATCGAAGACTTTTTCCAGAGAAAAAGAAGGCAGCTTCGTCAGTGTCCGGTTCTCAAGCTCTGAAAAATCCTTTGCAGGGTGAGCCACTGAGAAAAGTCCTGCAAACACCAGCCCCTGTATGAAAATAATGATATAGAACAGATTATTCGTTCTTTTTTTCTTCATCTGGCTCACCTCCTCAGAATCTGAAATACAGGAAAGGATTAAACGAATCCGAAAGCAGGGTCATCACCGCCAGAAGCATAAGTATCAGTGACAGAAGCATCTGCAGATCACTTATCTGACCTTCTCCCCTTCTCTTCGACTTCGAATCAAACCAGGCAAAAATCCTGTGGGGCAGTTCTGTCGCTCCTATGATCCCTACTGTCATCAGTACTACAGAGCTTCTAAACAGGTATACCGTCTGATATCCTGCTGACACATGCCCTCCCCTGAAATCAAAACCTGCTGTCCAGGCTTTCGGCGAGAAGAGTGTCTTCATATAATACGCTGCCTCTGTCAGATCAGTATGTGAGAAAAGTATCCAGCCACACATCACAAATACCATAGTGACCAGTATCCTGATAAAGCCGAGTCTCTCCGGAAGCTTCTTCCATACACGGAGCATAAAGCATTTTTCTATCAGAAGGAGTGCAAAATAGTACAGTCCCCAGAGAACAAAGTTCCATGATGCCCCATGCCAGAAGCCTGTCAGAGACCATACGATAAGCAGATTAAGTATCTGTCTCGCTAATCCTTTGCGGTTCCCGCCCAGCGGTATGTAGACATATTCCCTGAACCAGGTGCCCAGTGTCATATGCCATCTGCGCCAGAACTCCGTAATACTCTTGCTCTCGTAAGGATAGTTGAAGTTCTCCGGGAAATGAAAGCCAAAAATGCGTCCGAGGCCTATGGCCATATCAGAATATCCTGAGAAATCGAAGTATATCTGTATCGTATAACAGATAGCTGATATCAGGACTTCAGGCCCTGTCAGACTCGACAAATGTATGGCCGTTATGTTTTTGTAGATGTCTCCAGCTTTGTTCGCTATCAGTACTTTTTTCGAGAGGCCGATCGCGAAGCGGTACATTCCAAGAGCTATCTCTGACGGGGTAAACCGTCTGCTATCTACCTCTTTCGCTATATCCTTATATCTGACTATCGGTCCAGCTATAAGCTGTGGAAAAAGGCATACGTACATACCGAAGCTTATGATGTTATGCTGGGCAGCCACCTCACCACGATATACATCTATCGTATACGACATGGTCTGGAAGGTGTAGAATGAGATCCCGACCGGCAGAGTCAGACCAAGCAGTGCTATAGTACTCCCGCTCACGTGATCTATCGTCTCTATGAAAAAATCAGTATACTTGAAAAATCCCAGGATAGCCAGATTCCCGACCACCGATATGACAAGCACTGTCCTGGCAGCTTTTTCTCTCGATAGCGTCCTGAAGTGCTCTATCAGCCTCCCGTTTACATAGTCGAATACCGTGGAAAATAGCATGATAAAGATATATACCGGCTCACCCCAGGCATAGAATACAAGAGACGCTATGAACAGAAAAAGGTTTCTCGCTCTGTTCGGACAGATCAGGTATATGAAAAATACTATTGGAAGAAAGAAGGTCAGAAAGACCATACTTGAAAAAACCATAAGTCCCTCTTACTTCACCTCTGCTTTAAAGCTCTTCTCGAGAGCCGCTGCTCCTTTTCCAATAAAAAATCCTACCGTCCCATTCTTCTGCACCAGAATGTAGCTTTGCACCATAGCCACCTGATCAGGTGTATACTCCTGCATCGTGCCTTCCCTGGTTTTTGCATGAGCCTTTATAGAAGACATCAGATCAGCTGTGTCATCAGCATTCTTAAGTGACACCACAGCCACTTCCGGTGCGGTCCCATCTGCAGCATAGGCATAGTAGAACGAGCTCACCTTACCGTAGTCGAAGTCACACAGTGTCGAAAAGTTTATCTCAGCATCTTTTTCTGACGAAGTGATAGTCTTCATCTCTGGAAATCCAGAGGCCTCATTCATGACTTTTTTTCCTACTGACACGGCGTCTGCTGTATTCGATGAACCACAGGCCATAAGGCAGATGGCTAATACTGCCGTTAAAACTACTGTAAAAAATCTCTTCATACTTTACTTCGCCACCCCTCCGTTATCTGTATTATACTCTGTCACCGTCCCG
This sequence comes from Lachnospiraceae bacterium, assembly GCA_029226225.1. Classification (GTDB taxonomy): domain Bacteria; phylum Bacillota; class Clostridia; order Lachnospirales; family Lachnospiraceae; genus Weimeria. The sequence continues at coordinate 5,082 of JAQXXU010000037.1, forward strand.
TCGGCTCCTCCGATCATATCTCCTTTTCCGGCATCCTTATAATCACCGTTTCCGGCATCTTCTATGGACTCGCCAAGCATATCTGCCGATACCTCGACTCCGAATGATTTCTTTATCGCTGCTGCAAGCTTGTTCCTCTCTTTGGCTGTAAGCTTTGCGCCATTCTGCTGGGCTGAATAGTCGCTGATGAAAAGTCCCAGGATATAGGTGTTATTCTCGCCGTTATACCAGGCTCCGTTTATCGACATGTCTCCGATGCCTGCCATACTCATGGCTGAGTTCAGCCCGGTCACCAGCGGATCGGCCTTCTGCAGGTCATCCATCCTATAGCTCTTCTTGAAAGAAAAATAAAGACTGTGTCTGTCGGCAGCTTTTTTATCCAGTTCTTTTTTTACCAGAGGGATAACCGAATAGAGATCCTTTACCTGCTGGTTATTCTGTACAGCGTAAGTGTACTTTACACCGTCTGCGGCCGGAAGTGCAGCGCTGTCCCAGTCATGACCGCCCTCTGCTGTAGCGTCCGTCATATTAAAATTCTGGTATTCCGTACGTCCGCTGACATCTGTGTAGACATCCACATGGTACCAGCAGCCGTCATCGAGCTTTACCAAGTCCCATGAATGGTAGTCGTTGTGCACTATGTGACACTCAAGTCCAAGCATCTGCATAAACATCCTGAAAGTCGTCGCATAACCCACACATACTGCCTGCTTTGATACAAGAACTCCCTGTGGAGTAAAATCCGAGCCGCTGGCGGATGGCAGGGTAACTACGGTAGAAGCCCCCTGGCCTATGTTCTGATACATCCATTCGTAAACAGCCAGCTCTTTCTGGTAGTCCGAGTCTCCGTCCTTTATGATCTGCTTCAGGATGTCTGAAGCTTTCTTCAGAGTCTCCTTATCTGTATCACTGAGCTTGCTGTCATCCCCGCTCTTATAAGCATCTGAGATGTCCGTTGTGGAACGGATCTCATACTGCCCTCCGACCTTATATCCATCCTCTTTGTAGTTACTCTTCTTCTCCTCCGCCTTAGCCTGGCGCTTCAGCTGGTTCGTGATATAGGAGTTCACTCTCCTGGACTGATTTATAGTATATCCAAGGGTGACTGCTGAAACAGCCACCGACGCAGCAAGCACGAGGCTTAAGATAACTACCGTCCGCTTCTTCATATTTCCTTCCTTCTACTGTGCAATCATTAGGACACAGCCTGTAAAAAATCTGAAATAGTTTCTTTAAACGCACGAACACCGTAGAAGTATAAATTCTACGGTGTCCGGTTTTCACAAGAGATATAATATCATATCCTGTAAGAAAATGCTATGAAATTCTTCTAAAAATGCATTAAGATTCCTTAATACCTGAACTGCTTCATATCATCGTCAAGCTTTGTAGCGATATCCTTCAGGTCTCCTGACGATTCCTGGATCTCGTCTGCTATAGTGGTGATCGAAGACACTGAAGCGGATGACTCTTCTGTGCTTGCCGCATTCTCCTGAGCGATGGCAGAAAGTGAAGATACAGTCTCTACGACTTTCTTTCTGGCTGAATCCATCTGCTTCATCTTGGCCGAGATGGTGGTGACAGCGCTTATAGAATCATCGATCCCGGTCGATACCTGATCAAAGGCATCCTTTGTACGGTCTACGTTCTCAGACTGCTGCTCGATGATCTCCTTTACGGTATCCATCGTCTCTACGGCCTGGTCTGAATCCTTTATCAGTTCGTCCACTATCTGTTCGATCTGCTTTGCCGAATCAGAAGACTGATCTGCGAGCTGCTGGATCTGTGATGCGACTACTGCGAAGCCTCTGCCTGCCTCTCCTGCTCTTGCAGCCTCGATAGAAGCGTTAAGTGAAAGGAGGTTTGTCTCGTCAGCGATGTTCGAGATGATGGCTGTAGCCTCGCGGATCTTGCCAGCAGACTCATTCGTCGTCTTGGTCTGCTCTGCTATCTGCTCTATGCTCTCCTTCGTACGGTCATTTGTATCTCCTAATTCTTTAAGGATCTGGACAGCCGTCTTATGAGACTCCTTCATCTTCGCTGTGGCATCATCAAGTCCTTCAACCTCTTTGTTCGTATCTTCGATCATATTACCAATGGTGATGACGTTCTCTGATGCTGTCTGGGTCTGTCCAGCCTGTGAAGTAGCTCCCTGGGCGATCTCGTTTACTGCGACATCTACCTGATTTGTAGTCTCGTTCATATCTGTGGCGTGCTTATACATGCCATTCGATGACTCGTAGAGCTTTCCTGACTGGTCACGGATATTCGATACTACCGCGATGAGCTTCTGCTGCAGGTTCACGATGGCTCTTGCCATGACACCGAATTCATCAGGTCTGGCTGCAAGCTTCTCGCTGGTCTCATCAGAACTGAAATCCAGTGTAGACATCTTGTCCACGAATTTCGATAACTCCTGTACCGGGCGAAGGCTTCTGACCAGGATATAGACTAAAGCCAGAAGTCCGATAACACCGATGATGCTGCCTATCAGGAGTGCTGTGTTCAGAGTTCTGTTAACAGATGACATAACGTCTGAATAGTCTGCTGAAATGACTACTATGAATGAACCATCTGTAGCCACATAGTACGAAGCATACTTTCTGACGCCGTTAAACGTATAATCCGTAACGGCGTTGTTCGGGGAAGGAATAGTTCCTGAACTGATCTGCTTTACAAGGCCTGAAACTACGGTGTTTTCAACCGGCTGGCCGATCTTCTCAGCCGTAGGATGGTAAAGCATCGTGCCGTCCTTGCCGACTACGTATGCGTAGCTCGATGACAGCCCCTCAACTCCTACTCCTTCAAATATGTCTTTCAGATTGTCAGCGTCGGTGTTCCCACCGTCCTTTTCCAATGACCGGCCATAGGCATATGCCATATCCTTCATATAGTTCTGGGTCGTATTCGAAATGGATGCCTTGAATTCGTTTATCAGGACTACATTCAGGATAGATACTATAGCAGCGATAACTACTACAGTAGCGATAATAATCCGGCCTTTCATCGATTTGAAAAATGCTATTTCTTCTCTCTTTTTCTCCATGTCTTTGTTCCCTTCAAAAAGCTGAAATATTTATAAAATCTGTACACTCATTATCGCACTTTATAGGAACAAAAACAAGCTTTTTCTGAAAAAGCAGTATTTTATCGGAAACTTCAGGCCTTTACAGTACGAACCTTGGTAGCATTCGACTGGGTGCCCTTAGAATCAACACTGTAAGCCTTCAGCTGGTATGTCCTGCCCTTTGAGAGGCCTGAGATCCTGAATGTCTTCGACTTGCCATTTACCTTTACGAGGATGGAGTTCCAGGCATCACTTCCCTTTACCCTGTAGAGCACATAGTAACCGGATACTTTCTTCCTGGTCTTTATCGTAAGCTTCAGCGTACCTCTCTTCACGCGCTTTACGGTAAACGAATAAGGCTTTACCGGCTTTACGGTTTCCATCTCCTGCGGTTCCGGGGTGATGTTCGTGGCGTTTGTTTCGGAGGATTTTCCCGAGGTGCCGGTATTATCAGAAGACGAATTCCCTGTGTCTGTACTACCCTCAGAACCCTGCTGTGCTGATGCCTTCAGATCCACAGCATCCACTGCCGATGAATGGGCCGTATAGCAGGTCGGACGGAGCGTGGAATAGTAACTGAGCGGTGTATGTGCCCACTCGGAACCGCTGGATCCGAAGCTCCACCAGCCAACGGCGTCATAGCTTACATTCTGGTCTTTCGAACGCATCTCAGACTCACTGATATTAAAGTATTTGTGTGTAGGCCATTCATTCTGATCCCAGGTCAGGTCACAGATGTACCAGGTCCCGTTTATCCGGACTTCGTTCCAGGCATGACTGTTACTTGTCACACCGACATTCTCGATGCCCTGTGAGTTCAGAAGCAGGGAAAACGCCTTGGTAAATCCGGCACAGACCGTGCTCTTCTTAAAGAAAGCAGAAGATGCGCTCTGGCTTTCTGCTATATCCTCACTCTGCTGGTTTGCAGCTGATGCGGTATTATACGATACAGTGGAAGCCAGCTGGTCATGGAAATACGTCTCCTTCGCCAGATCTGTGGAGTATGCCTGTGCCCCGGATATATAAGAGTCTACTATGGATTTAAGCTGGTCAGTGTCGCTCTTCCTGGTCTGTCCGTTCGCATAAGCAGGGTATATCTTAAAACTCATGGTCCAGTCTGAGCTGTCATCTGAATCATACCACCATGGGAGCGAATACCCTTCAGTGTATGGAAGAGTACTGCTGTCTATGAAGTAGTACTGCGGATTCTCATACAGGAAGATCGTAGCTATGTTCAGTGCTTCATTCAGGCCGATACCTGACTGGGTAACAGACTCCGTGACGTATGAAGAAGAGCCGTCCTGAAACCTGGTGGATGTAATGCTCGCTGTACTGTTCAGGTAGCTGTCAGCCAGACTCTTCAGCCTGTCATAGAACTGCTTCTCCTCAGAACTCAGCTGGTCATAGTACACGTGTCCAGAGAACCGGTTCCAGTATGAGCTCTCGGCAGATGAAGATGAAGCCCAGACCCTGCTCTTCTTCGACTTCAGTGAAGAGTTATCAGAAGTATCGGCCAGTTTCTTAGCCTCGATGTGAAAGTCACCTGTCTGAAGCTCATCATCAGAAGATGTGCTGCTCTCTGAAGCCTCTGCCGGCACAGATATATATGCGGCTCCCGTAAAGAGAAGCGCAGAGGATAACAGTAATGCAAGTAGTCTCTTTCTCATAAAGTAAAAAGCTCCTTTCTGAAAATGAGCCCCCTTTTTCACTAATATACTACCCCGAACAGATGTTTTCAACCCTTGGCCAGAAGTTTCATGATTTTTTCATAATTTTCCGCCCTGTGTGGCCACAGACAGTCCATGCACGATTTAATCTTCGTTCCATTTTTCCTGGTGACCCAGGTATGATTGCCGGGACAGTCGTCCTTTAAGTAGAGAGGGCAGTAACAGAAAAGGCAATTGATGTGCTCTGCATCATGGCAGGGATAGAATTTGCAGTCCCTGTTTTCGAAGTATTTAAAGCTGTTTTTGTATTTTTCTTCCATACTTTATAGCCTCGTCCACGAAATGTGCCGCAAATGAAGGGCACGACGGATAATAAAAATGCATGAAGCTCAGAAAGTGTGCCTTATCACAGAAAGCAGCCTCTCTCTTCTTCGATGAGGACGGCTTTGTCGCTACTGCATTCTGACCCGGATCTGCCACATCATAATAGTGGAACTCGTGTCCTCTGATCTCCTCACCATCTCTTACGAAAAAATGACCCTTGTCATGCGCTTTCAGATATCCGAAACGTACACTTTTCCCTGTGTAGAAACAGTCCCCCGGGAGCGCTCCGACAAGCGGACCTTTTCCATCTACAGTCTGATGCAGGTACATAAACCCTCCGCACTCAGCCAGAACAGGCATATCGTCCTTTATCACCGCTCTTATCGATGCGATCATCTGTGTGTTCTGTATGAGTTCATCCATGTACCTCTCCGGATATCCTCCGGGAAGTATCAGCCCGCTGACATCGTCCGGGATTTTCTCATCGTGGAGCGGAGAGAAAAATACCAGCTCAGCCCCGGAATTCTCAAGTACGAATTCATTTTCCCTGTAAAAAAAGTCGAATGCCTCGTCACGGGCCACGGCTATTTTTACAAGTCCCCTGATCCGCTTTGCCGGTCTTACATAGTCTATATCGGCCATCTCTGTCAGGTTTAAAAGGCGGTAGATATTACATCTCTGTGAAACCGCCTCGTATAAAAGACTGTTCTGCTTTTCCGTGTCACCTTCTCCTGGCAGATGGAGTCCCAGATGCCGGCTTTCTATGATCAGATCGTCGTTTTTCGGCAGATGGCCGATCACCGGAAGTCCCGTATAATCTTCTATTTTTTTAGCTAAAAGCGGGAAAAAAGCATCCGATACTTCGTTTAAAAAAATGCCTCTGATCAGATTGCTCTTGTCAAAGCTTAAAATTCCTGAAATAATTGCAAGCAGGGTTTCCGCCGCTCCTCTGGCATTTATGCAGAGGATGATCGGCATATGGAGTGCCTCCGCCAGATCATATGATGACCCCTCCGGCAGAAATCCGGTCAGGCCGTCGTATAAACCCATGACTCCCTCGACCACTGCTATACGGTTCCTTACCGGTGTTCCTTCCGGTACATCAAGGCAGTCTCTGGCAAAAATCTGCCTCGTTTTCTCCCTGTCTGTAAAAAAAGTATCGAGATTATGTCCTCTGATGCCTGTGATCTGCTCATGATACATAGGGTCGATATAGTCCGGTCCGCACTTGAATGGTATCACGGTGCAGCCGGCTTTTTTAAGTGAGAGCATTATGGCTCTGGTCACTGTCGTCTTTCCTGAGCCGCTCCTGTCGGCGGCTATCATAAATCCTCGCATAAATTTCTTTCTATTTCAGTTGACAGCTCACCTGCTGATATGAATGATAAACAGGCAACCTGATGGCTCATAAGTAAGTAACTCCTCTGGAGTAAGTGTCAAAAAGCTTTCATTTACAGTTCCTATATCTGAGCCGATACGTATAGTATAAGTACCACCACAGCTTTTAAGGAGCTGAGCTATTTTATTCAGGTCTGGAATTCCCGAGAGCAGGAAAAAACAGCTGTGATCTTCACTGACTAAAGTCCTAACCTCGTCTTCATCTATAGGAACTCCGTGGTATGACTTTATGACAGCATGATCGTATGGTATGTGAAATGCTGCCGAAAGCGCCTGAACAGAAGAGATACCCGGGACAACCCTCACATCAGTTTCAGGAGGCACTGCTCTTAAAAGTCCCTCTGCACCGCTGTAAAAACCTGTATCTCCGGAAAATAATACCACCGCATATGAACTGTGATGCTCATCTATCGCCCCGAGGATATCATCTGGCAGATACGCCTTTTTTTTCGGGCATGCCCTGCGCTTTACTATCCCATAATCCAGCAATCTTTCTGAGCCTATGATAAGGTCTGCTTTTCTTATCTCCTGTACTGCCTCAAGTGTCAGTGTCTCTTCCCCGCAGCCAGCTCCGATCACAGAGATATGAAGTTTTTTTTCATGGACTTTCTCTCGCACAGATGTCGGTCTTTCTATAGTGATCACCGAAACGCCTGCTGCCTGGGCTGCCCGGATCTTCTCATCGTAGCCTCCGTTTTTTCCAGAAGCTTTCGTCACCAGGACTCCTATGTCATAACGCTTCAGTAATGCCAGATTTTCTTCGTAAGTGAAAGGACCCTGCTCAGCTATGATATGGCTTTTCTCTATGCCCGCCCTCTCACATAGTCCTATCGCCTCAACTGATGGAAGTACCCGCACAAAGAGCCTGTCCTTTACTGAGAGAAAATCATTCAGTTCTTTTGAACCAGTGGTGAGCAGGATTCTGCTTTCAGATGCTTCAAGGATTTGAACGGCTTCGGCAGTATTTTTCACATAGGTCACATTGAAATCCGACTCGTGGGTCACCGTTTCTCTTTCCAGGCGTTTATAGACGATACCCAGTCTCTCTGCTGCTTTCCTGATATTTGCGCTGACTTCGACTGCGTAAGGGTGCGTGGCGTCGAACACGATCCCGGCATTTTTTTCAGAGAGAAAGGTCTCCATACCAGGCTCATCGAGACGCCCTGAGTGGACTTCGATCAGTGGGTCCGGCTTCATGACCTCCTCTCCGTATTCTGTGGCGACACAGACACTTACCTGGATCCCGGCAGCGGCAAAGGACTCAGCCAAAAGCCTGCCTTCGGTAGTCCCTGAAAAAATCACTATCTCCTTCATCGGCTGCCTTTCTCGTAGATGCTTATCGTAACTCTCTCTGTCTTCATTTTCCCGACGAGCTTCTTCGCGCCGTGACCGGCTGAGAGTGCCGCAGCCCGCTCACAGACATTATCTACTCCTACCTGTGCCTCGACGAATGGAGATGGCTTGAAGTGTCCTTCGGCCTTCTTCAGCTCTTCAGCGCTGTACACCTTAAATGGCACACCAAGAGCGCCGCTCAGGTTCACAAGTCCAGGCTCATCCCGCTTTATGTCAATAGATGATATCGAATCTACAGATGCCATACAGATATTTTTATGCTGCATCACATCCTGCAGAAAAGGAAAGATCTCATCAAATCCAGTGAGTTTACGACAGCCTACGCCGACGCAGATATTTTTTTCATAGAGGTATAAACAGCGGTCTGAGATGCCTGCGTTTCTTAAGAGTTCTTCCCTGGTAAAGCGCTCCGGAAGCGGCATAAACGGGTTTATGCCTGCTGCGTTAAGTATCGATACCAGCCAGTCATTTCCGACTATATCTATATCCGGTCGCTCATCGTTTCCCTGAACAGGGCGAAGGTATTTCTTATAGTCATTCTGGTAAAGTCTGTGAGCCGAAGCACTTTTTACAGAGAGGATCTCGCCGGCCAGGACCTTTGATGAAACGGTCTTTATAGCTGAAGGGTTTAGGATCCCGAGCCCGTTGTCTTTTGCAAAGAGATCAGCCGCAAAAGTATGGTTCACATCGGTCGCTGTCGTTATGACAGCCGTGGCATTCAGCTCGCCTGCGAGATGTTCGGCAAGTTCATTTGCTCCCCCGATATGTCCTGACAGAAGCGGTATCACAAACCGGCCCTTTTCATCCATGCAGAGAACGGCAGGATCAGTAGTCTTATCCTTTATGTAAGGCGCGATAAGGCGCACAGCTATGCCTGCTGCCCCGATAAAAATGAGTGGGATCTTATTTGAAAAAGCCTCTGAAATAGCGTTTTCAGTCCTCCCCACTCTTCCATCAACCAGTTCACACTCTCCGGGAATTTTTTCTCCTAAACTCATCCCTCTATCAGTAAATGCGATAACTATCAAGCCTATTCCTCTCAACTCAGAACTTTGAATTCCGGTACTCCGTTGTAAATGACGGGTCGTATAAAAAGCTTCTCTCGAAATCCGACTGGGCCACGGCATCTCCCACGATAACTAAAGCCGTTTTAACTATGCCTTCATTTTTCTGACAGCTGTCAAGTTCTCCGACCGTAGTACGCACTATTCTCTGGTCCGGCCAGCTGACCCTGAATGCTATGGCTGCCGGGGTATCAGGCCTGTATCCGCCTTTAAGGAGCGCCTCCTTTAATTCAGCGCATCGCTTCACGCTTAAGTAAATGGCCATCGAAGAATGTGTCTTCGCGAGTGCCTCTATCGATTCTTCTGACGGAACCGGCGTCCTCCCGGCAGTTCTCGTAAGTATCAGTGTCTGGCTTACTCCCGGAAGAGTGTACTCCATTCCCATCTCTGCCGCCGCAGCGAAAGCCGCTGTGACTCCGGGCGTCACGTCGTAGCTTATATTTTTTTCTTTTAAAAAAGCTATCTGCTCGGCGATAGCTCCGTAAAGCGATGGGTCTCCTGTGTGAAGCCTGACGGTATTTTTCCCATCAGACTCTGCCTGAAGAAATACAGCACAGACCTCCTCAAGTGTCATCTCCGCGCTGTTATAGACTGCTGCTTTCTGCTTTAAAAAATCAGCGAAATCCCTGCTCACGAGGGATCCCGCGTATATAAGCACATCAGCCTTCTGTATAAGCCTTAAGCCTCTTACCGTGATCAGGTCCACGGCTCCCGGACCTGCCCCAACGAAATGTACCATTATCTCTTTCCTATCAGGCGCTGGTTTATGGTATATACCATCAGATGTACCGTAACCTCCGGCACCCAGCGGCCTATCGTATCTAGTATCTCATCACAGATCACCGCCATGGTATCCTCTAAGTACCCCTGCCCAGCCAGAAAATCAGCGGCTTCCTCTGTCGTATTCATCTGTGCGAGTTCCCTCGCTTCGTCCACCTTGCACCCGGCATCTGACTTGAGCAGCGCTGAAGTCAGGATCTCCATCCGGCAGTCGCCGTACTTCGAGTGAGTATTTGAAAAACCACCAGCGACCTTTACTATCTTCCCTAAATGCCCTACCAGAAGTATTTCTTTAAATCCCTCGTCTGCTGCGATCATTAAAGCGTCTTTAATGAAATTCGAGCATTTTACTGCGGCATCAAGGTCCACGCCATAGTCTTTTAATAAAAATTCCTGTCCATAGTTTCCGAACGCCATCAGAAGTCTATTTTCACCCAGGACTTTTTTCTGGTGGATCTCAACTCTTATCGTATCGACCAGGGCAGCATCACTCATGGGCTCTACTATACCAGTAGTTCCAAGTATCGAAATACCGCCTACTATTCCAAGCCTCGGGTTAAAAGTCTTCTGCGCTATCTCTTCTCCGCCATCAGCTTCTATGGTAACAGTGATTTTCCCTGTGAAATCAGCGGCTTTGCAGACTTCAAGCACATTGTCAGTTATCATCTGCCGGGGAACGTGGTTTATCGCTGCCTCTCCTACAGGCTGGTCTAACCCCGGCTTTGTGACACGGCCTACTCCCTTTCCTCCGTCTATCACAACGCTTAAAAAATCAGCTGGCTCAGCCTTTACGGCTGCCCTTATCGTCATGCCATCTGTCACATCCGGGTCATCTCCGGCGTCTTTTATGACTTCGACGACTCCTAGGCTGGGATTTTTATACGATGGACTGTATGGTATCTGCTTTGGCGTCATGACAGATATGTCCTTCGGGATAAAGCCAAAAAGCAGATCGCAGGCAGCCGCTTTTGCTGCAAATGCCGCTGCCGAGCCTGTCGTGAAGCCGTATCGCAGTTTCTTCATAGCTGGCGGTTCTCAGCGTTATAGAGCGCGGCATTTACAAGGCAGGCTGCTATATTGCTCCCGCCTTTTCTGCCCCGGTTTACTATGTATGGGATGTCGCTTTTTATGATCTGCTCCTTGGCATAGACTACGTTCACAAAGCCTACCGGAACCCCGATGATAAAGTCCGGATCAAAGCCTTCTTCCCTGTGCAGCCTGTCGAGCTCTATAAGGGCTGTCGGAGCGTTTCCTATCGCAAAGACCTTTTTTCCATCGAGCCTTGCTGCTGCCTGCATGGAGGCAGCGGCCCTGGTAATGCCCTCCTTCTGGGCTATCTCCCTGATCCTCTCGTCTGCCATGAAGCAGTGTGCCTCACAGCCCAGGCGTTTCAGGGCTGTCTTATTTATCCCTGCTAAAGCCATATTCGTATCGCAGATCACAGAAGCGCCTGCTTTTAGCAGGCTCTCAAGCGTCTTTACAGCCTTTTTTGAAAAAGTAAGTGTCGTCGCATATGAGAAGTCCGCGCTCGTGTGTATGCACCTCTTGATGTACGGCTCCTGCTTTTTCTTAAGCTCTATGCCCTCATTTTCGAGTTCTTGGCCTATGATGCGAAAGCTCTCTTTTTCGATCTCATCAGGTTTTACAAAGACGAATTCTTCATCCTTCATTCACTACCTCCTGCACCGCGGCGAGAAGCTGCATATTCTTCGGGCGGTCCTTTATGGCTATACGGTAATAGTTCCCGCTCAACCCATCGAAATCCTTTAAGTCCCTGATAAGGATATCTTTCGCTAAGAGCCTGTCGTAGAGCGGCGTGTCTGTCTTTACCATCAGAAAATCCGCTTCTCCCGGGAATACGACAAATCCCATTCCCATGAGTCCGCTCTGAACAAAACTCCTCTCTGTCCGAAGAAATGCCCTGCTTCTCTCTAAGTAGTCACCTTCATCGAGTGCCGCAAGTCCGCATTTCTCCGCAAAAATAGATACATTCCATTCACTCTGGTGAATGGCTATTTTTTCAGTAAGCTTCTTCGGAGCGCGCAGATAGCCCAGCCTGACGCCTGCCATAGCAAATGACTTCGTAAACGCCGAGACCCTTATCACATTATCGAAAGTGCTCTTAAAGAAAAAATCCTCGTAGTCGTCGACCTTGTCACAGAGCTCCATGAAACTCTCGTCCATTACTACCAGAATGTCCTTTCTCTGGCAGTGCTTTAAGATTTTTTCAAGCATATGGATAGGGATCGTGCGACCGGTCGGGTTATTCGGTGTTGCGAGAAAGAGCATCTCGATCCCGCTATCGAGCATTCCGGATATGTCATCGTCCACTTCATAGCCGTTTTTTTCCTTCAGCGGGTACTCGATAAGCTCTGCTCCAGCCGCGGCAGCCGCGTACTTGTAGCCTCCGAATGAAGGCGTCACGACTCCTATCATGCCGGGTCTGAATGTATAGACTATGTCCAGAAAGAGCTCCGAGGCTCCATTTCCCACCAGTACTTCATCCGGCTCGCAGACTAGCCTGTCAGCCAGTTTTTTCTTAAGCTCCTCCTGCTGAGGGTCAGGGTACTGTCCAGCCAGCTCAGCTGCGGCCCTGGCCGCGTCAAGGACCTTTGGCGGAACCCCGAGCGGATTTGTATTAACTGAAAAATCCAGCTTTATATCCTTATTTCTGTAAACGTCTCCTCCATGGTACTGCATATATATAAAAACTCCTTAATTATCCAAAAACCAAGTCAAGTATAACACAACAGCGCATATGATTTCCATAAACACCGAGGCTGATACGACTATCCTCTGCGCCCTTCCTATATCATCAAGTTCTGCTTCTCTTGAAAAAATCCCGAGCACCGGCCTCTCTATCAGCTTTCCCCCGTAAAAAGCTGCTCCTCCTAATTCAATCCCCAGCGCTCCGGCAATAGCCGATTCAGGGCAGCCGGCATTAGGGCTTTCTGTTTTTTTATGATCATTTCTATATGCTTTAGCAGCGTCCCCTGCGCTGAGCTTCCGTGAAAAAACAGCCGAAAGCACGATAAGAAAAGCGCTTATCCTGGCTGGCAGGAAGTTTAAAATATCATCAGTCTTTGCTGCTGCCCTGCCGAATGAAAAGTACCGGTCATTTTTATAGCCTATCATCGAATCGCCCGTACTTACTGCCTTAAAAAAAAGTCCACCACACGGTCCGAATATAGCCAGATAAAAGAGCGGGCTGATGATCCCGTCGCTTAAGTTCTCGGCCAGAGTCTCTATGACTGCCTTTATGATCTCTGTACTCCGAAGCCTGTCTGTGTCACGTCCGACCACATATGAAAGCCGTTTTCTGGCTGTCTGTATATCATTTTGCCTGAGGGCTTTTTTCACAGGAGAAGTCTCTCTTATAAGAGATGCCGTAGAAAGGCAGGTGCAGGTCAGAAACGCCTCCGCCGCTATAAAAAGATACTCATTCACTTTAAAACAGGCATAGAGTATCCCAGCCCCTGCAAGCACCGAAAGAAGTGCCGTAAGTGCTATCGTAAAAAGTCCCTGTACGTATTCGAGAAGGTCCAGCTGTCCTCTCGCCTCTGCCTTATGCCCGCTGTCGCTTTTTGGCCCCAGAAACGCCTTATCGAGCGCGCTGTAAAGAGAACCCATAAGTCTCACCGGATGCGCTTTAAACCAGTGCGGGTCCCCGACAAGCAGGTCAAGCAGAAATCCCGCTATAAAGCCGTAGAAATGAAGCCTTACTATGCTCATCTGACATCTACCGTAAATCCATACCCCTCACCTGGAGCAGCCTCGAACGAAAAATAGTCCTCTCCTGTAAGTGACGAGAGAACTGCCATTATCGTGCCGCCATGGGCTACTATCACTGCATCATACATCTCATTTCCTCTATCGGCTACAGTGAATTTATTTACAGATGATACTGAGATCCGCTCTCTCTTTATATGTCCATTTTCTATACCATCCACGACTTTTCCAAAGCCTTTCATCGTCCGCGCGATAAAGTCAGCCCTGTTCTCTCCTCCGGGTATCAGCCCCTCGCAGCCGCCTTCAACCCACTCCCTGTACTCCGGCAGGTCCTTCATATCCTCGTAGTTTTTTCCTTCAAAAATCCCGAAGTCCATCTCGCCTAGCTCTTCTACTACTATGCGTTTCGGATATAGCCTTGGATATATAAGCTTTGCCGTGGCAAGGCAGCGAAGTGCCGGGCTAGTATAAAGCTCAATAGCATTCGGATAGTTTCTCTCGTTTGCCTTCAGGAATTCTGTTCCCTCCCGTGAGAGTGGTTCCTGGCTTCTCAAGCCTATGTACCTTTTCTCCTGATTTCCCTTGGTCTGTCCATGACGGAGCAGAAGGATGCGCAGTTTACTCTTCATTTCCAAACCACTCTATTATTTTTGAAATGGCATAATCCATCAGCTTCGGATCAGTGAATGGATGGTCGGCATTTTCCACTACCTCGTACTCTATGACATTGTCATCACAGAATTTCTCTATATCCTCTACACTCGTGTACTCATCCTTTGAACCGGCGATTATCAGCATATCGTCCGCGAAGTCGAGATAGTCCTTATCTGATACATCATGTGCCTCAAGCTCATTTAAAAAATCCTGTGAGAGCTTGATTTTCCTGGTGAAACCACGTGTTATGTCCTTGCCCTTGCTCAAGGTCTTTCTCTCGTCATCTGTGATCCGGCTGTCAAAATTCTCATACATATGAAGTGCCGGAACCCTAAGTGCTATCTTCGTAAAAGGATTTCCTTTCTCCTGAAGGTATAAAAGGGTGATATAGCCCCCTAGACTTGTGCCATAGGCGTAGATTCTCTCAGCTCCCAGATCGTTTTTCGCATGATCTGTCACCATCTGGTAGTACTCGAGAAACTCTGAAAGTATCATGCGGTTTCTAGCGTCCTCACCATGGCATGGCCAGTCGAAAGTGATGACTCCGAAGTGCTTATACTTCGATATAATCCTCTCGGCGAACTTCTTCGTAGCATGGTTTTCTTTATTTCCACCGAAACCGTAGGTGGCGATCACTATGTCTGTCACAGCTTTCGGGTCTTTGCCGCAGTAGTACAGGCACCTGACCGAATAGCCTTCTTTATTTATATCAAACTTTTTTTCCATACCGCAACTATACATCATAATGAAAAAATCTTCAATAAGTGATATACTTCTGCCATGCTTGAATTTAAGAGTCTTGTGATCGGATATAATAAAACGCCTCTGGTAAAAATACCGGATATGACTATAGAAAAAGGACGGATAGTAAGTGTCATAGGTCCGAACGGCTGCGGAAAGTCTACCCTTCTTAAGACGCTTACCTGTTCGCTTCCCATAGTTAGCGGAGACGCATTCCTTCAGACGAAGGATGGCCAGTCCGTACCTTTAGGCGCCATAGACCGTGAGACCGCCGCGAAAAATATCTCTGCCCTTTTTACCGACCGTATAAAGGGAAATGGGCTTCGCTGTTCAGACATAGTAGCTGCCGGCAGATATCCGTATACCGGTTTTTTCGGCAAGCTCTCACCATACGATTCTGATATCATACATAAGTCTCTGATGCTCACAAACACCACAGAGCTTGCAGACAGGTCATTCGACACTTTAAGCGACGGACAGAAGCAGCGAGTGCTCCTCGCCCGTTCCATCTGTCAGGAGCCTGAAGTCCTGATCCTCGATGAACCGACAGCCTTTCTCGATATCAAATACCAGTATCAGCTGAAAGATATCATGAAAAAGCTCACGGCAGCAGGCATCACCATCATCATGTCTATCCACGAGCTTTCCCTCGCGAGCGAATGTTCCGATACGCTTATCACCATAGATGAGCATCACACCGCCGAAAAAAAAGCCCCGTCCGCACTTACAGACGAGGCATTTATAAAGAAACTGTTCGGGATCAGAGAACAAGACTGTCTATAAAATCCATATCGAGGTTTGCTTCCAGTATATCCGCAAACCTATCGAGTTCTCCGATTGTCGCTTCCCGCTGGGATATCTGATCTCCTGTAGAAGTCATCCCGCCTTTTCTCTTATTTAAAAAATCTATCAGAGTCTTTACTACGCCCGGTTCATCAAAAAATCCGTGCCAGTAGGTCCCGGCTACAAGAGTTTTGTAGTTTAGTACTCCCTCTACATCTTCCGGGGCATTTTTTATCTGCCAGATCAGCGGCCATGGTCTCCTTTTGAAACTGCCCACCCCGCAGTGGATCTCGTATCCCTTTACGAGTTCTCCGTTTTCGAGGTACCCACTCATCTGCCGGGTCGTTTTTTCTCTATTCATGACTGTCTGCATCGGGAGCAGCTCAAGCCCTTTTTCCTCTCCCCCTTCTTCGATTCCCTCAGGGTCTGATATGCTTCTTCCGAGCATCTGATAGCCTCCACAGATTCCGAGAATAGGGATCTGTCTTTTGCTTTTCTTTATAAAAGAAGCCAGATGTGTTTTTTTAAGCCATCTGAGGTCAGCGATCGTATTTTTCGTGCCCGGAAGGATTATCATATCAGGGTTTCCCATCTGCTTTACATCGTCCACATATCTGACCGAGACTTCCGGCTGTCTTTCAAGCGGGAGGAAGTCTGTATAGTTCGATATCTTCGGAAACCTTATCACGACTATGTCTATGTCCTTCACTTCCCTATTTGAAAGTCTCTCTGATAGGGAATCCTCCTCAGGAAGTTCAAGTCTCGTGTATGGGAGTACTCCTACCACCGGCCGGCCAGTATTTTCTCCTATTATATCTACACCATCCTGAAAAAGTGTCGGATCTCCACGAAACTTATTCACGACAAGTCCCTTTATGAGCTTCTGCTCATTTTCAGGAAGAAGCTTCATACTTCCATACAGCTGTGCAAAAATGCCGCCTCTGTCTATATCACCGACTAAAAGCACCGGAGCATTTACGGCAGTGGCGAGTCCCATATTTACGATGTCATCTTGTCTTAAGTTCAGTTCACAGCAGGAGCCGGCGCCCTCGATGACTATCAGGTCATTTCTTTCTGCGAGACTCTTGTAGTCTGATATGATAGTTGGCATGAGAGATTTTTTCTTCTTGAAATAGTCTCTTGCTGACAGGTTCTCTACTGCCCTGCCATTTACTATGACCTGACTTTCTGTATCAGTAGAAGGTTTTAGTAGCACCGGGTTCATCTCTACTGTCGGCTCTTTTTCACAGGCTATGGCCTGGAGCGCCGTAGCCGTTCCTATCTCGCCGCCATCAGCTGTCACGTATGAATTCAGTGCCATATTCTGTGACTTGAACGGAGCGACTCTTAAGCCTCTCCTCGTGTATATGCGGCAGAGTCCAGCCGTTATCAGGCTTTTCCCAACGCCCGACATGGTACCCTGGATCATGATATTTTTTGCATTCATAGTTGTATCTTAACAAAAATAGAGACGGCCCTCAAGAGCCGCCTCTGAAAAAGGAAAGAAAAGATATATGTTGTTACTCTACATCAGCGAGAGCCTTTAAGTCTTCCTCGCCAGTGCGGACCTTAACAACCTTAGCTACGTTATAGACGAAGATCTTTCCATCACCGATGTGTCCGGTGTAGAGAGTCTTCTTAGCTGCGTCGATCACTTCATCAACAGTGATATTGCCGATGATGACTTCGACTTTTACCTTCGGGATCAGAGTAGAGTCAACTGTAGCACCACGGTACTTCGTAGTTGAGCCACGCTCGATTCCTGAACCCATGACCTGTGACATCGTCATTCCTGTGACGCCTACCTGGTTCAGCGCTTTCTTCAGCGCGTCGAACTTCGACAGGCGGCAGACTATAGTCACTTTGTGCATTCCTGTGTCTAAATCTGCCGGAAGCGGAGCCTCCTTCTGAACCTTCACGGCTGCATTTATCTGAGCCTGTGAAGCTTTGGCGATATCATCTTCTCCGAGGTCAGTGTTCTCATTTGCATCGACCTCCATATCAGTTACATCTGTGATAGCAAATCCAGCGTAAGCACTGATAAGTCCGTGCTCAGCATAGTCAAGTCCGTCGATCTCGATCTCCTCAGAAACACGAAGACCTACGGTCTTGTCGATGATCTTAAACGCTATGAACATTACGATCAGAGCATAGAGCTGAATTGTTATGAAACCTAACAGTTGTAATCCTAACTGTTTGAATCCGCCGCCATAGAAAAGTCCTTTGCCTACTCCGTCGTATCCGGCTGAGAAAAGACCAACGGCGATAGTTCCCCAGACACCGTTTACCATGTGGACTGAAACGGCACCGACAGGATCATCGATCTTTGCT
>JAQXXU010000038.1 GCA_029226225.1 Lachnospiraceae bacterium
GACTGATACACTGGGGCTTTTATGATTTAACCTCAGCATACCAGTCCGTGCACGTTAAATGTTGAAACCGCCGTGTACCGAACGGTACGCACGGTGGTGTGAGAGGACGGGAGCTAATCACTCCCTCCTACTCGATTAAACGTTTTTCCAAGTACATCTGATGCTTTATGGTCTGCCTCTTCAAGTGCATGAGCATAGATATTCATCGTTGTAGTGGCATTGGTGTGACGGAGATCGTGCAGCCTTATGACAGGCAGCTTATCCTCATCTTTCTCACAAGTGGCATTATAAGATTCAAGGATCTTCCTGAATTTGTGATTATGTATGTTGAATCACCACCGAAAGTGAACTGGTCAGCATTTATTGTATGTCCAGCCAGATCAAGTATTATCGTTTCATCTTTTGTATGATTGTTATGGTCAGACATATGTGCGTCTTTGGCATATGTGAACTTATAATCCTTGGTGAGATAAAGCACATTTTCGTGTCTGTGCCATGCTCCGATTCCTGATTCATCTGTTCCGGCAAGGCATCCGGGACCATCCGAAGCATCTTCTACGACATTATCGCTATCATCAGAGGCCGGAAAATAGTTTATCTTGGTCCATTCTGATGAAGTGTTTTTATTTGCGTCAAATGCTTTTAACTTAAATTCGTATAGATGATTTCTTTTTACTTTGATATCGGCCTCATTTTCTGTGCCTTCAAAAACAGTTTTTTCGCTGGATGATGATTTGTTTGTCAATATTACAGAGTATTTTCCTGTAGTCCCGGTATCAACCGCTGTAATTTTGTAAAATCCTGAATTATCCGGTTTGTCCCAACGCATATGCAAAAGATTTTCAGAACTGGATATAAAGTTATCTTTGAATGTAACAGATGTTTCATCAATAGGTAATATTGTGGTTTTGTCTGATTTATCATCAATCTGTTATGTTTTTTTTGCATCAGCGGAGGCGTTGTTATTCTTTATGGTGTTTTTCTGACATCCGCACAGAGATACCACAAGCATTGCTGTGAACAGCGGTATAAAAAAATATACTTTTGATTCATAAAATCTCCCGAAAATACACGTCTGCCGGCTGAATCCGGCAGACTTTAAATGATAGTTTTATGTTAGTAATGAAATCTGTTCTTATCTGTGTAGATATTCATACATCCTCTGTTTCTCTGTTTTCTGAACTCAGCCATATCGGCTATCATTTCATCCTCGGAGTTCCACCCCTTGTCATCTTTAAACATATCCTGGATAGACATGAGAGTCTGCTGGCTGTCCCTTGCCGCTTTTGATCTTCTCTGTTCTATGAGGAAGTTAATGAACTGTATGACTGATGTGAGATCCTCGCTGTTCATCTTTCTTGCAAGTGTATCCACCTGAGCAGTAGTGTCCATAGGTTTTTTCTCTTTTCTATGATCTGATTATATTATTTTTTAAGACTGCGGTGAAGAGGCTTTTCCTTCAATGTGATCACCAGATGGATAATCCATCTGGCTATATGCCAGATGCAGATTCGAGCATGCCGAGCAGGAGATGAACGAGTTCAGGAACGACATGAACGTAAGGCTCGATAATGTGGTAAATGATCTTCCGGTGGTGATCGACGGCAAAGGCATAACCTTTAACAGCAATACTGCCGTGGTGACGAATGATGCCTTCAGGACAAAGACCGTAACTGATCCTTCGGGACGAACAACGACAATATCGAAGGTATCAGGTGTATCGGTAAATTACGTAAAGCCGTATGGCATCGTACCGACATATACCGTCGATGATGGCGGCACTCTTACTATAACTCTTTCTGAGACTCTGCATGATACCGTGCAGATCCAGGATATCATCGTATACCGTAAATCCACGACGGTAAAGAATTAAGGTAACTTAAGGAGTGGACAGGCGCCCTTCAGACGGCGGTAAAAGAGGTAAAAAAGAGTAAGTCAGACCTTAATGATGCCGTAAAGCCCGTTAAGGATATGGCAGATGAAGTAGTAAGTCCCGCGAAGGAGATGGCCGATGAGATCAGCCATCACTTTGATGGGGCAGATAAAGAAAGTGAGGCATAAAAGATGCGTGGTGGAATAGGTGAATTCTTAGTGATCCTTCTTGTGATAGCGGTTATCCTTCTTATCACGGGAGGTAAGAAGATCCCGGAGCTGGCAAAGTCATTAAAGAAAGGGAAGGATATCCTGACAGAAGATAAGCAGGATGAGCCTGATAAAGAAGAGGATACAGCTGATGTCAAGAGCAAAGCCTGATGCGAATGATCTTACGTTCACGGGACATCTGAGGGAGCTTCGCAACAGGTTCTTACGTCTCCTCGTGGTGTTCATAGCCCTTTTCGTGGCAGGAATGTTCTTATCCGATAAGATCATAGATACAGTCGTATCACTTGGCCACTTGTGTATTCTTAATGGCCGTGGCATTGGTATCAAAGCCATGGTCATTTATTTTGGGTTGAAATGTTGTTTCCACTCGCAATAAAACATGTTATGATACTTACCTGAGCTGCCATTAACGGTGGACGGACAGCCCTGTTGTTACTTGTAAACAGCAGAGGTTTCCTCTGACTTTTAGCGGGGAAGGAGGATGAGTACATGGATATGATGGATTTCATTGCCATACTTGGTTTTGGCATCACCTGTTTTACTCTGGGTGTTATGTATGGAAAAGATCATGGAAATAGAAAATAGCCGCCCCAAACCCTGGAAAGTTTAAGCGGCTATCCGTAAAATTTTTGCAAGGCTGACCGTTCACTGGCAGCTCTTTATTTATGTCTATGATACTATGAAACAGGTGGATTGTCAAATCGGATTCCGGCAGAAATTTAATAAAAAATGTGAATAGTAACGATAACGCCCAAATGTATCTACCAAAGTATAAAAAAAGCTTTACAGAGACGAAGGAATGGGGTATTATAAAATTGTTATAGATTTTATACTGTTTTAAGATTTGACGGAGAGTTCAATTATTTCTTGATTATTCTTGAAAGCAGCACATTTTTTGGAGGTATCTGATATGACAGGCACAGTAAAGTGGTTTAATAACCAGAAGGGATATGGATTTATCTCAGATGATTCAGGAAAGGACGTCTTCGTTCATTATTCGGGAATTGTCGGTGACGGCTTCAAGACCCTCGCTGAGGGCGCTAAGGTCGAGTTCGACGTAACAGACGGAGCCAAGGGACCTCAGGCAGTAAATGTAAAGGTCACAGAGTAAATAAACCACGCAGCAGGCGCCTTCGGGCGTCTGTTTTTTTGTCTTTTTTTTTCATGTAAAATCATTTATAATAGACTCTATATGTTGGATATGAGGATTTTATATGTATAAGATTATAGTAGACAGCTGCGGAGAGTTCACCGGAGCCATGAAGGATGACAGTGAGCATTTCGCGCATGTAGCACTGACACTTCAGATCGGAAACTGGGAACAGATGGATGATGAGACCTTTGATCAGAAGATTTTTCTTAAAAAAATGAAAGACTCCAAGGAACCTCCTCATTCAGCTTGTCCTTCGCCGGCGGCATATCTCACAGCAATAGAGGACACAGATGCAGAGCATGTGTACATCATAACTCTTTCCTCAAAGCTTTCAGGCTCATACAATGCTGCAGTCCTGGCGAAGAGTCTCTACGAGGAAGACCATGAGGACGAGGATGACATGAAAAAAATCCACGTCTTTGACTCGAAATCCGCATCCATTGGGCAGACTCTGATAGCACAGATCATCGAGCAGGCTGAAAATGCTGGAAAGACCTTTGAAGAGGTCATTAAGACGGCAGATGAATTCATAAAGGGCGAACACACCTTTTTCGTGCTTGAGTCCCTAGATACTCTGCGTAAGGCCGGGCGACTTGGCTCTCTTAAAGCTATGCTGGCATCGACTTTAAGCATAAAGCCGGTCATGGGTTCGACTCCGGAAGGAAGCATTCAGCAGCTGGGGCAGGCCAGAGGAATGATCCGCGCCTTAGATAAAATGGTAGACTGTATGACAGAAGTCACACTGAATCCCGGTGAGCGGGTAGTTGCCATATCACACTGCAATGCACCTGATACAGCATCATCACTAAAGGAAAAAGTAAAGCGTACCGGGCTATTTAAAGATGTCTTCGTTCTTGACACAGACGGCGTATCTTCACTTTATGCCGGCCCAGGCGGGGTTATAATGGCGGTATGACCGAAAGCTCGAACTTAGCGAAAAGAACTTCATCGGATAACAGTCTTGTAACTAAAAAATGCACGAAGAATATAACACAATAGTTAAAAAAATAGAATCACTTAAGCGCTTTGGCAACCGCTCAGGCCGCGAAGTTACAGAACGGCTTCTGCCGAAACTCGGAAATCCCGACCGCGGCATGAAGATGATCCACATCGCAGGAACAAACGGAAAGGGCTCCGTAGCGATGTACATAGCGTCAGCGCTTGAAGCAAATGGATATAAAACAGGCCTCTTCACCTCGCCGCACCTGATCACTATAAGAGAACGCATTCAGGTGAACAGACAGCTGATAAGCGAAGAAGATTTCACGAGACTCTCCGAACAGGTACTTTCCATAGGAATGCCTGACGAATACGCACCGACATTTTTTGATATCTGTCTGGCGATAGCACTGCTCTACTTCAAGGAGCAGGACTGCGACTATGTAGTCTTGGAAACAGGACTGGGCGGCAGGCTTGACTCTACCCGGGGCATTTCAGAGATACCGAAAGTCGGCGTGATCACAGCCATAGGCTTAGACCATACAGCCATCCTCGGTGACACCCTTGAAAAAATAGCTGCAGAAAAAGCAGGCATCATCCGAAAGGGCATGCCTTTAGTAGTGGCGCATAACCCAGACAGCGTCCGGAAAGTCATAGAAGAAAAAGCGGACATTTATCTGGATGTAGATGAATACGAGGGCGACAGGCAAAGCCTTATCACTGCGGTAAGGAACCGGAAACTGACGCCACCGCTCGCCGGAGACTTCCAGTATGATAATGAGGCCGCAGCTTTAGCGACCCTGGCACTTTGCGGAGCAAAGCTCAGTCGGAAAAAAGTGCTGGAAGGCATAAAAACTGTAAAATGGCCTGCCCGCATCCAGAAGCTTCGTGATCACCCGCTATTTATAGTGGATGGATCACACAATCCACAGGGAGTAAGAGCCCTTGCTGATACTCTGAAAAAGACCTATCCCAGGAAGAAGTTCGTCTTTCTGATGGCAGCCATGGCAGATAAAGACGTATCTCACATGATCTCAGAGACCCGCACACTCGCAGACTCATATATCTGTGTCAAGGCAGACACACCCCGCAGCCTTGACGCCAACCGCCTTGCTGACCTTGTCCGTTCAGAAGGCGCTAAGGCCACTCCGGCATCTTCCCTGTCTGAGGCACTAAGTTTGGCATCGAACCTCCGCAAACCAGTCGTGGCCTTCGGCTCACTTTACCTGGCAGGAGAGATACTTACGATAAGTAGTAAAGGACAGACCGGTTCTAAAACGTAGCGTTATATAGTAAAATGCTTTGGCATTTAGTAAAGGACAGACCGGTTCTTAAAATGCTGCGGCTTTCGTAGAGGGCAGGGGGCTGTGACACGTGTTCGGACAACTTTTGGGATCTGATATGAAAGTAGTAAAGCCCGCGTGGCGGCATGCGCGCATCGCGTCCGAGCTCACGGCCACCCTCGAAGTCGTATTACTACAGGAGTTGGCGGCCGTGACGGACCGATGCACGACGTGCCGACAGGTAGCGGGCGTCACAGTATTATTTACGGAGATTATAATTATATGTACCTGATAACCACAGACCCAGGCGTCTTTCGCACCTGGCTCTCTAAGTTCCTCTCAAACGGCCTTGACTTCTTCTGGAGCGTCGTCATCGCCCTTATAGTCTGGTTCGTCGGCGCGAAGGTCATCCGCATGATCCGGAAACTCGTGCGAAAGGCTATGGAGCGCCGTGACGTAGACAAGGGCGTCATCCAGTTTACAGATTCGGTCGTAAAGTACGGCTGCTATATAGCGCTTATCATCGTGATCTTGAATGTCTTTGGCATCCAGACATCTTCAGTCGCCGCGGCAGTCGCATCACTAGGACTAACCGCCGGCCTGGCCCTGCAGGGATCGCTTTCAAACTTCGCCGGCGGCGTGCTGATACTGATCCTAAAGCCCTTTAAAGTCGGAGACTACATCATCGAGGATACACATAAGAATGAGGGCACGGTAGCGGAGATATCCATTTTTTACACGAGGCTTAAGACCATCGATAATAAGATAGTCGTGATACCGAACGGAACTCTCGCGAACGCATCGCTTACGAATGTGACGACGTCAGACAGGCGCCAGATAGACCTGACTTTTGGCATAGGCTACGACGATGACTTAAATAAGGCGAAAGCAATCCTTCAGCATATAGCAGAGACCACAGAGGAGAGGGTAAAGGATTCGGATATTCAGATTTTTGTCAGGGAACTTGCGGAATCATCGGTAAACCTGGGGTTTCGTATCTGGGTCCCAATGGATGACTACTGGAAAGTCCGCTGGGCACTTAACGAACGAGTGAAGCTCACTTTTGACAAGGAAGGCATCACGATACCATATAATCAGTTAGATGTAACAGTGAAAAAGGAGAATATAGATGACAAAGATACCAGAACAGTATGAACTTATATTACAGCAGGACTTAAGCGACATACACTCCAAGGGCACCCTTTTAAAGCATAAAAAGAGCGGCGCCTATATCACGCTTATCGAAAACGATGATGTAAACAAAGTCTTCTACATCGGCTTCAAGACGACACCGGAGGACTCGACAGGAGTTCCGCATATCATAGAGCATACGGTTTTATGTGGCTCGGAGAAGTACCCTGTAAAGGATCCGTTTGTAGAGCTAGTAAAGGGTTCGATGAACACCTTCTTAAACGCGATGACATATCCGGACAAGACAGTATATCCGGTTGCATCTACAAACGACAAGGACTTCGATAATCTGATCGATGTTTACTTAGACGCGGTTTTTCATCCGAATATCTATAAGCACGAGGAGATCTTTCGTCAGGAGGGCTGGCACTATGAGCTGGAGGATAAGGATTCGCCGCTTACGATAAACGGGGTTGTGTATAACGAGATGAAGGGTGCCTATTCTTCACCGGAGGATGTCTTAGAGCGTGTCACGATGAACTCACTCTATCCTGATAATACCTATGGTGTCGAATCAGGCGGAGATCCGAAGGACATTCCAAACCTGACATATGAGAATTATCTGGCTTTCCATCAGAGATACTATCATCCGTCGAACTCGTATATCTACATCTATGGTGACTGTGACATGGAGAAAAAGCTCGAGTACTTAGATAAAGAGTACTTAAGCCATTACGATGCTATCGACCCGAAAACAGACATAACTCCGGAGCCCGCTTTTAAGAAAATGGCTGAAGTAAAAATGCCATACCCGGTATCGGCAGAGGAGAGTGAAGAGGGAAAGACCTATTTTTCACTGAACTATTCAGTTGGCGAGGCAGATGACATAAAGCTCGCTGCAGCGCTTGATATATTAGACTATGCTCTTCTCGAAGCACCGGGAGCTCCGCTCCGTCAGGCACTACTAGACGCCGGTATCGGAACCGACGTCTATGGCGGACCTCAGTCTATCCAGCAGCCTTACTTTTCTATCACGGTAAAAGGCAGTGACGATTCGAAGAAGGAACAGTTTAAGGAGTTAGTCGAAAAGACTCTTACAGACTTAGCCGAGAATGGACTTGACCACAGGTCACTTCTCGCCGGAATTAATTCAGATGAGTTTAAGTATCGTGAAGCTGATTTCGGAGGCTTCCCTAAGGGACTTATCTGGGGACTAGGCATCCTAGACAGCTGGCTCTATAACAAGAACCTGCCGTTCATAAGGCTGCAGCTTCTTCCTATCTATGCAGACCTGAAGAGAGAGATCGACAACAACTACTTCGAAGGTCTGATAAAGAAGTACTTCCTTGAGAATACACACAGCTCTTTAGTCGAGATCTACCCGGAGGCTGGCCTTCAGAAGAAAGAGGACGACGAGTTCAGAAAGCAGATGGCTGAGAAGAAGGCTTCTTTCTCTGATGCTGAGCTTGAAAAAATAATCGCAGACACGAAACACTTAAAGGAGTACCAGGGTACACCTTCAAGCCAGGAGGATTTAGCGAAGATACCTTGTCTTTCACGTGATGATCTGGAGAAGAAGGTCCGACCTGTAAATAAAAAAATCTACATCCGCGAGGGCCTTCCGGTCATTTTTACAGATGTGGAGACGAACGGGATCGATTACCTCGACCTGCTCTTTGATATCGGAAATATCGGCCTAGATGACGCGGCAGGCTTTGCTTTCGGCATGAGGCTTTTAGGACTTGTCGATACGAAGGACTTTAGCTATAAGGATTTCGCGACAGAGGTGAACCTGCATTTAGGAAGTCTTTCAGCCGACGTCTCAGTCATAGGCACCGGAAATGGTGACATAGAGCCTCTTCCGGGAGCAAAGACAGATGGCTATAGATTTTTCGCGGATATAAAGACGAAGTTTACATATGAGGAAGCTGACTCGGCGATGATGCTTTTATACCAGATGCTCTTCACGTCTGATTTTTCGGATAAGAAGAGGATAAAAGAAGTCCTACTCGAGGAAAAGAATTCAGTCGAGATGCGCTTTATGACTTCAGGAAACGCGGCAGCTGCTATGCGCGGACTTTCACACCTGAAAAAGTCTTCGGCGCTTTCAGACGCAGTCGGTGGCATCAGATACCTGAGATTCCTTCAGGATTTTGCAGAGCACTTCGACGAGAGAGTCGATAGCTTTGTAGAGACTTTTAAGAGAGAGTTAAAGACAGCGCTTAGTGTCAACACTATGATAGTTTCTACGACCGGCCGTGATCAGGTCATGGATATAATCGATACTTATCAGCAGAAGGCACTTGAGGTCTTAAATGCGAAAAATGACCTGCCGGCTGCCGATATAAAGCTCGATAAGGCGGTAAAGAATGAAGGTTTTAAGTCAGCATCGAAGGTGAACTTCGTAAGTGAAGCCGGAAACTTCAAAGACCATGGACTTGCGTACAAGGGAGCTTTCAGTATATTAAAGGTTGCTTTAAGCTACGACTACCTCTGGATCAATATCCGTGTAAAGGGTGGTGCATATGGCTGTGCAGCGGACTTCAGAAGAAGCGGAAATACGACCTTTACTACGTATAGGGATCCGCATCTTAAAGAGTCAAGTGATATCCTTTTAGCTACACCGGAATACATAAAGGATTTTGAAGTATCTGACAGGGATATGGACAAGTATGTGATCGGAGCCATCAGTAACCTCGACACACCGCTTACCCCTTCGATGGAAGGACAGAGGGCGCTAACAGCAGTCATCGGAGGCATTTCGGATGAGCTTTTACAAAAAGAACGTGACGAAGTCCTGAATGCTACCCAGGCTGATATAAGAGCCTTAGCAGAGCCTGTAGAGGCAGCGCTTTCAGACGCAGTCCTCACAGTCGTAGGTTCCGAGGAAGCGATAGACGAAAACAAAGAACTATTTGACAGAACGGAGAACCTTTTTGGCTGAAAATACAAAAAGCGGTTTCGTGACACTTATCGGACGTCCGAATGTCGGCAAATCAACGCTTATGAACCGGATCATCGGACAGAAGATAGCGATCACGTCTAACAAGCCGCAGACCACAAGAAACAGAATAGAGACAGTACTGACAGATGACAGAGGACAGATAGTATTCCTTGATACCCCGGGCATCCACAAGGCAAAGAACAAGCTTGGCGTCTACATGCAGAAAGTAACGACTGCTGCGATGAAGGGAGTCGACCTGATCCTCTGGCTGATAGAGCCTGATGAGTTCGTCGGAGGCGGAGACGCCTATATAGCCGAGAGACTCAAGAATCAGAACACGAAGGTCATCCTCGTGATAAATAAGACCGACACTATCCCGCATGAGAATATCCTCACCACGATAAACGCGTACAAGGACTTACTTGACTTTGCTGAGATAGTTCCGGTTTCGGCCTTAAGGAACAGCGGAATTGACGACCTCGTAGATACTATTTTTAAATATCTGCCGGAGGGACCTTACTTCTTTGATCCTGACACTATCACAGATCAGCCGGAGAGAGCTATAGTAGCTGAGATGATCAGGGAAAAAGCTCTCCATGCTCTATCAGACGAGGTCCCGCATGGTATCGCCGTCATGGTAGACCAGATGCACGACAGGAAGGACAAGCCTATCTGTGATATCGATGCGACGATCATCTGCGAGAGAGAATCACACAAGGGGATCATCATCGGAAAGCGAGGCTCCATGCTTAAAAAAATAGGTACAAATGCCCGCTACGAGATCGAGCGGCTCTTAGGCTGTAAGGTGAACCTGAAGCTCTTCGTAAAGGTAAAGGAGAACTGGCGTGATTCCGAAGTTCTTCTGGCAAACTACGGATTTAAGAACGAGGATGAAGAGTAGTGTCCGATGAGAAAAACTTCCTTAAGGCCAGAGGCTTCGTGCTCTCATCAATGCCAGTCGGAGAAAATGACAGGCGTATCGTAGTCCTTACGAAGGAGCTTGGAAAAACTTCGGCCTTTGTCAGAGGCGGAGCAAAGCCTAAAAGTCCACTGCTCGCGGCGACGAATCCTTTTTTCTTCGGAGACTTTGAATTCTATGCCGGGACAAATTCCCTGACACTCCGGGGGGCAAAGCAGCAGGCGAGATTTGACGATATCCTAAAAGACTTGGATGATACCTATATGGGGATGTATTTTCTCGAAGTAAGCGGATATTTTGGGAATGAGGCAGTAGATGAAAGTGACAGGCTAAATCTACTTTACGTGGCTATTAAGGCACTGATGGCACACCGGATAGACAGACAGCTGATAAGGCTTGTCTTCGAGCTTCGCACGATGCTTATAAACGGTGTCTATCCGGACGTTTTTTCATGCCATCACTGTGGAAAGCACCTGGATGTAAACGAGGAAAACCTGTTCTCGGCTGCAGACTGTTTTTTTTACGATAGTGCATGCAGGAGCACAATAAATGGGACAGCCATGACAGTATCGCCATACGTCATGTATGCTCTTCAGTTTGTGATGTCCGCACCGGTCGGACGGATTTTTTCTTTTGAGCTGAAGGGTGAGGCTTTAGAGGATTTTTCTTATATAATAAGGAGACTTAGAAACCGTTTTTTCGAGCATACATTTAAGACAGAGCGCTTTCTTACTTGAAAAACAGGGCAAAAGGCGTATAATTGTCAAAGTATGGATAAAAGAGAAACACCGACGCCGGAGCAGCTCAGGTTATACCGGCGAAGAAAGAAGATACTTCAGAAAAAACGCAGAAGAAGAAAGAGAGCGCTTATTATTATAGCGGCGATTGCCATAGTAGTTATAGTAGTACTTGTCGCAGTTCTGTCTGGCTCGTTCGAGAAGAGAAGCAGCAAGGATATGCTGACACTCGAGAGTGACGGGACAGTAGTCTTCGAAGAGAACGGAGACATGAATGACGCCAGTGGATTGAAGCAGTTCGTAAAGAGCCAGATCATGTCTTACAATAACACTAATGGCGCAGAGTCTGTAAAGCTCGAGAGATACGCGAGAGACGGTGATCATTACTACGTAAGGACACGATATAAGGACCTGGCGACCTACTCGGATTTCACCGGGTACGAGGCTTTTTACGGAACAGTCTCTGAAGCGAAGGCAGCAGGCTACGATTTCGATTCAGCTTTTAAAACTATCACCTATCAGAAATCTACTGATACACTAACCTTTAAAGACGCGAGCGCCGATGCTTTCAAGGAGCAGAGGGTCTTCATCATAAAGGAATGGGGCATAAAGGTAAAGTCACCGGAGACGGTCAGCGGAGTTTCGCTTGCCGGGAATGTAAAGTATGATCCGGGCAGTGAGACGGTGACGATAGCAAAGCAGTCAGACAGCGGTACAGCACCGCTTACATATATTTTTTATAGATAGAGAGGATTTTTATCATGGTAAAGAGTCTGGACACAATAGTACAGCTGGCAAAAAGCCGTGGATTCGTATATCCGGGATCAGAGATATACGGAGGCCTTGCGAATACATGGGATTATGGTAATCTCGGCGTCGAGCTCAAGAATAACGTAAAGCGTGCCTGGTGGCAGAAGTTCATTCAGGAGAGTCCGTATAATGTCGGAGTAGACTGCGCCATTCTTATGAATCCGCAGACATGGGTAGCATCAGGACATTTAGGTGGTTTCTCAGATCCTCTGATGGACTGTAAGGAGTGTCACGAGAGATTCAGAGCAGACCAGCTGATCGAGAACTTTGCGCATGATAACGATATAGAGCTGGAGAGCTCTGTAGATGGCTGGACAAACGAGCAGATGGAGAACTGGATCGAGGAGCATAACGTGCCATGTCCTTCATGCGGCAAGCATAACTTCACAGAGATCAGACAGTTCAACCTGATGTTCAAGACCTTTCAGGGTGTTACAGAGGATGCGAAGAATACAGTTTACCTTCGTCCAGAGACAGCCCAGGGTATCTTTGTAAACTTCAAGAACGTAGCCCGTACTTCGAGAAAGAAGATTCCGTTCGGCATCGGACAGATAGGAAAGTCCTTCAGAAACGAGATCACACCTGGAAACTTCACTTTCCGTACAAGAGAGTTCGAGCAGATGGAGCTTGAGTTCTTCTGCGAGCCTGGAACAGATCTCGAGTGGTTCCAGTATTGGAGAAAGTTCTGCCATAACTGGCTTTTATCACTTGGCATCAAGGATGAGCATTTAAGACTTCGTGACCATGACCCGGCAGGGCTTGCCTTCTATTCAAAGGGAACTACAGATATCGAGTACACCTTCCCGTTCGGCTGGGGCGAGCTCTGGGGCATCGCTGACAGAACAGACTATGACCTGGGACGTCATCAGGAAGTATCAGGACAGGATCTGACATACTTCGATGATACGAAGAATGAGAAGTACTTACCATATGTCATCGAGCCTTCACTAGGTGCAGACCGTGTAGTTCTTGCCTTCCTCTGCGAGGCATATGACGAGGAGAATATCGGAACAGAAGAGAAGCCTGATGTTCGTACAGTCCTTCACTTCCATCCGGCACTTGCCCCTGTAAAGATCGGTGTATTCCCACTCTCAAAGAAGCTGGCTGAGCCTGCACAGAAGGTATATGCAGAGCTTAGTAAGAGATATAACTGCGAGTACGACGACAGAGGAAACATCGGAAAGAGATACCGCCGTCAGGATGAGATCGGAACTCCGTTCTGCGTGACCTACGACTTTGATTCTGAGGAAGACCACTGCGTTACAGTCCGTGACCGTGATTCGATGAATCAGGAGCGTGTCGCTATTGATGAGCTGAAAGATTACTTCGAGGACAAGTTCGATTTCTGATCATTAGGAGAGATTACATATGAAAAACAGGGTAGGAGGAATCATAGGACTGCTCCTTACAGTCCTTTTGCTCGTACTTTATCTGCCACCGCTTATGCTTTACGGAATACTTGATATCGGCAATATCATCGGATTTGTTCTCGCGGCGCTTGCACTCATTTTTGCGATACAGCAGTTTAAAAAAGCAAGTGACAGCGCTCCGAAACGAGACTATGACCGGTCGGTTTCCGGAGGCACCAGAGGAAGGCTTCACCGACAGTATAACCATGATATGGGAAGAAGCACCGTGCTTATCGAGCGCGGTGGCCTCGGGAATTTCACCGCGGACTCTTCTATCGGATACGATGGTGACAGGACTTCGCACGCAGGTCTTATAGCATGGATCGTGATCCTGTTGATCGTTGTGGCATTTTTTGCACAGGGACTTATCAGGATGAACGCGCAGGATATCATCGCAGACTCACAGTGGTGGAATGTCGCCACGAACCTGACTGATGAATGTGCGCAGGTACTTTATTCTACATTCTTATGAAAAAAATACTTTTAACTCTGGCGGCATGTGTTCTTGCCGCCTCATTTTATACAGAGACAGCTGAGGCGGCGAAGCTGTCTGTCGAACAGGTGAAACTGTCGCCGCCTGATGCAGATGCATATATCTATTCAGAGAAAAATGACTTATCAGATGTGAAAACATCTGATATTTCAGCAGACCTGGGCGGAAAAGCTCTTGATGTAGAAGCGATCGAAAGCTCTGGTCATTCAAACGGAGGAACCTTTTACGCATTTTTACTTGATGTGTCAGGTTCTATACCGCAGGCATCTCTTGATGCCGCAGTAAGCTCCATCAGTGATATAGCTGATGACATGACAGATGCTGACAGGCTTGCTGTCATAACCTTCGGTGATAAGGTAAATGTGATCTCGGATGGTTCCAGGAGTGCGTCGTCCACTGTCAGAAAACTGAAAGGTCTTAAGGCTGATGATAAAACTACTGCTTTTTATACGGCTATGGACTCTCTGATAAAAGTGACTGAAAATGCCGGAGACAAGCGGACTGTAGCGGTCGTAGTCTCAGATGGAGTAGATGATACGGATGCTGGAATGACTGAGGACGAGCTTACAGACACTCTGAAGCAGAGCGGAGTAGCTGTCTATGCACTCCAGGTCGGAAATGTCACGGCATCGCAGACAGATCACCTGAAGAAGTTTATAAGTGTCTCAGGCGGTGAAGTGTACCGTTTTTCAGAACAGAACGCGAAGAAGACCATAAAGTCACTGACAGGACATCTGGGAGAAGTTTACAGGGTACACCTGACAGGAGGAACGGCACCTGAAAAGGATACCAGCCTCAGGCTACAGATAAAAGGCTTTGATCCCGTCACATGGACCGTGAAAAAGGAGACATGGAAAAAAGCTGATAAGGAAGAGACTTCTGCAAAGAAAGAAGCCCCAGAGCAGAAGACCGAAAAAAAGGAAAGAATAGTCCAGACGAATTTCAGCTCGGAAAAACGAGCAGTGGTGACGGCAATCGCAGTCGTAGTTATAGTTACAGCCATAGTAGTCGTCATACTGCTTTCGCTTCATAATAAAAAAGTCAAAGAGGCATTTTATAAAGAAAATGGTCTCGACGCCAAAGAAATCGAAGAGATAAATAAGAAGATAAAGCAGAAGAGAAGGAGACACTGATGATAGAATTACTTAAAGCAGCTCTTTTCGGATTGGTCGAGGGAATCACTGAATGGCTTCCGGTTTCATCGACAGGTCATATGATACTCTTAAACCACTGGGTGAAGCTCGACGTCTCACAGAGCTTCTACGATATGTTCGAGGTCGTGATCCAGCTGGGGGCTATAATGGCTGTTGTCATCATATTCTGGAATCAGCTCTGGCCTTTCTACATGAAAAAAGTAAAGGTGCCGGGAGTCGTAGCAACTAAGACCCGCCCAGCCTGGAAAAAGGGCGCTGCCGACATGTGGCTTAAGATCATCATCTGCTGTATTCCTGCGGCTGTAGTGGGACTTTTATTTGATGATGAGATAGACAGGCTGTTTTACCATCCGATCCCTGTGGCACTCGCACTTATCATAGTAGGTGTTATTTTTATCATAGTGGAGCTGACCGCTGGTAAAAATGCTCCGAAGGCTGATTCTATCGCAGATATGAGCTTTATGATGGTCTGGTGGATAGGAGTGGCGCAGACTATAGCGGCCATTTTTCCGGGGACATCAAGGTCTGGAGCTACTATAATCGGCGCCCTGATAGTCGGAGTGAGCCGTGAAGCGGCAGCGGAGTTTACCTTCTTTCTGGCGGTTCCTGTAATGCTTGGAGCCTCTATTCTTAAAGTAGTAAAGTACCTACACGATGGCCTTACCATGACGGCTATGGAGGGCGGCGTTCTGGCAGTTGGCTGCATAGTGGCCTTCGTAGTTTCCATTATCGTGATCCGCTTTTTCATGAACTATATCCGCAAGCATGACTTCAAGGTGTTCGGGTATTACCGGATTATTCTTGGAATAGTTGTCCTGGCGCTGAGTTCAAAGTTCTGAGTTCGAAGTTCAGTTTTTTCAGGTATAAGCTTATGCCTTTTATTTCTGAGTTCAGAACTTAGAACTCGGAATTCAGAAAGGAGAATACATGACGGTCTCTCTCTGTATGATAGTAAAAAATGAAGAGAAGGTTCTGGAACGCTGTCTTTCATCGGTTGCTGACCTTTGCGATGAGGTAGTGATAGTCGACACCGGTTCCACTGACAACACTAAAAAAATAGCTTCAAAGTACACAAATCACGTGTATGACTTCAGGTGGAACGATGATTTTTCGGCCGCGAGAAACTTCGCCTTCAGTAAATGTACTTGCGACTATATCTATTCAGCCGATGCTGACGAGTATTTAGATGAGGAGAACCGGAAGAGATTTAAAGATCTGCTTTCTGTACTTGATCCGGCGATAGAGATAGTGCAGATGCACTACTATGAGCCAGGGATATCAGACGTGTTGAACTCCAAGTCAGAGTATCGCCCGAAGCTCTATAAGAGACTCCGGACTTTCAGGTGGGTGGACCCGGTGCATGAGACTGTGGCGACAGACCCGCTGATATTTGACTCTGATATAGTGGTCACCCATGCACCTGAGAGGCTTCATACGGCAAGAGACTTCGGTATTTTTGAAAAGGCGTATCACAGGGACGGGACACTAAGCCGTAAGCTCTACGCCATGTACGCCCGTGAACTCTATAAAAATGGTACGATAGAGGAGATAAGAAGAGGTTCTGACATATTCAGGGAAGTGCTGTCTGCGGGTGAGCTCGATGCTGACATGCTCCAGATGCTGCTATCAGTCCTTGCAAAGGATGCCCGCCTTAACAAAAATGCTCCGGGAATGCTTCTATATACTTCCAGGCTCTTAGCTGTCCCTGAGCCGTGTTCCGAGGTCTGCTTCGAGCTAGGCGAATTTTTCTACGAACAGGGAGAGTACCAGGACGCGTCTCTCTGGTACTTAAACGCTGCCCAGCAGCAGCCCCTGATGGATGTCCACGCCGGCGGAGATGCCGCACTGCGTGGCCTCGGCAGAAGCTATGCCAAGCTCTCAGAGCAGACCGACGGCGAGCAGAGCGACACCTACCGCGACCTCGCAGAAGAGTACGAAAATAAAGCCGACAGCTGGCAGCTGCCGGAGGAATGAAATTTATCATTGAGGAGATAATAGGGATAGTATCGAGGCATAAGAAAAACAGCCGTCATCGCTAAAGTCTGGCTGTTTTTCTAGTCTTACTAATTAGCCAACCGTCTGTTACCGGTAGCTCTTTCTTTATGTTCATATACTACATCTAATCGCTGACTTTGTCAAATGATTTAAAGTACCATAAAAGACTATACACCTACAAAGATGGACGCATTGACAGATATAGCGGATAGTATAGACGATTTTGATAGGTCACGCACTAGTCACGCAGAAATCATACCGTTTCAAAGAAAAGAAAAACACCTCGAAAGCCTTTAAAAAGGGTCTTTCAAGGTGTTATAATTCGTGAGGCATGGGGGATTTGAACCCCCGACAACTTGATTAAAAGTCAAGTGCTCTACCAACTGAGCTAATACCCCGTATCTGGGCCAGCCGGATTCGAACCGGCGAATGCAGGAATCAAAATCCTGTGCCTTACCGCTTGGCGATAGCCCAACGCGGATGAAATCCGACTAGAAAAATATAAGAGCAGTAGTAGTACTGCGCCGGGTGGATAAAGGGATTCGAACCCTTGGCCTCCAGAGCCACAATCTGGCGCGCTAACCAGCTGCGCTATACCCACCATATATGCGTCCCAGGAGTATACCCAGGAAAAAATGTGCCTGAAGGGATTCGAACCCCCGACCCACGGCTTAGAAGGCCGTTGCTCTATCCAACTGAGCTACAGACACATATAAAAGCAGGTGATGAGAATCGAACTCACGTATCCAGCTTGGAAGGCTGGTGTTCTACCATTGAACTACACCTGCACGTCACCTCAGACTCTGTCGAGTCTCCTTTTCCCCCACGAATCAGGATTCGTAGGAACCCCTCTGATCATCGAGGTGACAGGATTCGAACCTGCGACCCCCTGGTCCCAAACCAGGTGCTCTAGCCAAACTGAGCCACACCTCGTAAATATCTCGCGTTTGCCTTTTTGTCTCTCTCGCAAACGCAAGATATATTCTATTACAATCACATCTCCTTGTCAAGGACTTTTTTAAAAAAATTAGTTTTTTCCTTTGAGCACCGGAGAAATCCGCTTGTATATGAGAAAAGTGATCACTACATCGATCATTCCCTTGACAAAAGTGAACGGCATATTAAAGCAACAGATCGACTGTTCTACGGACTTCATGGAAGGTATGATAGCCTGGTAAGCACGAAGGACAGCTTCTTTTGGCATGAACTTATAGTACACAGGGTATACAAGCCAGATGTTCGATGGAATGCTGACTACTGCCATGCAGATCGCACCGGCGAATGAGGCTATTACAGCGCCTTTTTTGGTTTTGTTGAATTTATAGACGAAACCGGCTACAGCTACGAAGACAGCGCCGAGGATGAAGTTCGACAGCTCTCCTATGCCGCCAGAGGTGGACAGAGGCAGGTGGAGTAGATTTTTTATCAGCTCGATAAAAATACCGCAGACAGGACCCATGGCAAAAGAACCGATAAGAGCCGGCAGATCAGAAAAATCGAATTTGATGAAGACCGGCATTATAAAAGGAACCGGAAGCTCGATCATCTGCAGTACAAAGGCACATGCAGAAAGGACTCCGGTGACAGCTATGTAACGGACCCTGCGCCTTGAAGTGCTGCGAGGGGTAGTGGTGTTTGCAGACATAAAAACTCCTTCTTATTGTAAAACTGTTTTTTTTCTGCTAGTATTATAAGGAGAAAAGAAACAGATGTCAATTGCATTATTACAGTGGGGTTAGAATGGCTATATGCCAAGACAGAGATTAAAAATAGGAGACCTGCTCCTGAATGCAGGAGTTATAAATGAACAGCAGCTGAAAAAAGCACTTGATTACTCCAAGGAGCAGAGACAGAAGGGAAATGCTAAAAGACTAGGAGACTGTCTCCGAGAGCTTGGATTTGTGACAGACAGGCAGGTTGCGGAAGCGCTTGCAAGTCAGCTGAACTTACAGCTCGTAGATCTTCAGGGATTTACACTTAGCAAAGAGATGCAGGAGCTGATACCGGGAGCTACTCTCAGAAAGCATTCGGTTCTTCCGTTGGGATATGATCCGAAGGATCCGCAGGCTATTTTTCTGGCTATGTCAGATCCGCTTGATATAGTGGCGATAGATGATGTAGAGATCATCACGAACTGCCGCGTAGAACAGTGTGTTGCTACCCAGACAGAGATTCAGGCTATACTCGACCGTTACTTCGGAAGCGAAGAGGCCATGACAGCCGCGAAGAAGTTTTCGAAGCAGAGACAGGAGAGGATCCAGGCTGACAGGGAGGTAGAAGAGCAGGCAGAGCGGGAGCTGGCAAACGCGCCTATAGTACAGCTGGTCCGTACGATCATAGAGCAGGCAGTCAGATCTCGCGCATCGGATATCCATATAGACGCTCTTGAGCGTGAAGTCAGGATCAGGTTCAGGATCGATGGAGTCCTGGTCGAGAAGCTGCGCTACGATATCTCGATCCTTGCGGCATTATCTACCCGAATCAAGATCATCTCCGGACTTGACATAGCTGAGCGCCGCCGCCCACAGTCAGGCCGAATGACAGCCAGTGTAGATGATGTAGAGTATGATATCCGAGTCGAAGTCCTACCGACATCATTCGGAGAGAAGATAGTTATGCGACTTGCCAGAGCGAATGCGCTTACCAGGGACAAGTCAGAGCTTGGCATCCAGCCATACGAGATGAAAAAATTCAACCGGATCCTAAAGCACCCGAATGGTATCATCCTTGTTACCGGGCCTACAGGATCAGGAAAGTCTACGACTCTGTATACAGCATTATCAGAGCTGAATACTCCGGAGGTAAATATCCTGACAGTAGAGGACCCTGTCGAGGCGAATATCCCCGGCATAAACCAGGTACAGGTAAACCCGAAGGCAGGGCTTACCTTTGCTTCAGCCCTGAGGTCTTTCCTTCGTCAGGATCCTGATATCATCATGGTAGGAGAGATCCGTGATACAGAGACAGCCCAGATAGCAGTCCAGGCATCGATCACCGGACACCTCGTGGTAAGTACAGTCCATACAAACGGTTCAGCAGCCACGATCACACGACTTGAGGACATGGGTATAGAGTCGTACCTGTTAGCAGACTCCATCACAGGGATCATAGCCCAGAGACTAGTCAGACGCCTCTGTCCTGACTGCAAGGAGACGAGGTACGCAGATGAGCTGGAGATGAAATTGTTAGGACTTGAAGGACAGAAGCCGCGGAAGATCTGTGTCCCGCATCCGGGCGGCTGCCCGAAGTGCAACGGTACAGGCTACTATGGCCGTATCGGTATCTACGAGATCATGGAGATGACAAGCCACTTGAAGCAGATCGTGGCAAAGAGCCTTGGTACGAAGGAACTCGAGGAAGAAGCCAGGAAGGAAGGTCTGCGAACTCTCCGTGATAATGCCGCAGAGTATGTACTCGAAGGGGTGACCTCGATTTCAGAGATGCTTAAAGTAGCTGCTGTGGAAACTGATGATATAGTTCTGTAAATATAAAGATTGTCAAAACAAAAAGAAAATGCTATAATCTGATAGCTGCCTACAGGCGGACGGTTTTAGCAAAAATACTTTTCTCTATATTACATTTCTGACATTCATTAGTCAAATAGAAAGCGAAACGAAAATGATCACAGACTTTGATGAACTGGTAGTAAAGGCAAAGGACACGAATGCATCCGATATCCATGTAGGTGTCGGTCAGGCTCCGTGTCTTCGTGTGGACGGCAGGGTACAGCCGCTCGGCGAGGAGAAGTACGGCCCACAGCACATGGCTGCCATCCTCGATAAAATGCTTACTGTCGAGCAGGCCAAAGAACTGAAGGAAGTCGGAGAGCTCGATATGCCTTATTCTATACCGGGAGTAGCCCGACTCCGTATAAATGTCTACCGCCAGAGGGGAACCTACGCAGTGGCAGCCAGACTTTTAAACCCTACGATACCAAAGCCATCAGACCTGGGCATACCTCAGTCAGTGGTCAAATGCTGTGATAAGAAGAGAGGACTGATACTTTTTACAGGACCTACAGGATCAGGTAAGTCTACATCACTTGCTTCACTTATCGACTATGTGAACGAGAAGTATCCGTATCATATCATCACTTTTGAGGACCCTGTCGAGTACCTGCATCATCATAAAAAAAGTATCGTACACCAGAGAGAGGTCGGAACAGATACGAGATCCTATGCCGCCGCCCTGCGTGGGGCACTCCGTGAGGACCCTGATGTCATTCTCGTAGGAGAGATGCGTGACTTGGAGACTATCTCCCTTGCGTGCACGGCAGCAGAGACCGGACATCTGGTATTCTCGACACTGCATACAGTAAGCGCGGTAGATACAGTAAACCGAATCATCGATGTATTTCCTCCTCATCAGCAGTCACAGATCAGGACCCAGCTCGCGGATATCCTCGAGTGCGTGGTAGCGGAGCAGCTTCTTCCGAGAATTGAGGGAAAAGGCCGTATCGGCGCCTTTGAGGTAATGCTTGGTAACATGGCTATAAGAAACTACATCCGTGAGGGTAAGACCTTCCAGATCACTTCCACGATGCAGACTTCCCGCGCGCAGGGAATGATCACTATGGACGAGTGCCTCCAGCAGCTTTACTCGAACGGAGAGATCAGCCGTGATACGGCCATCAGATTTGCCCGTGATAAGGTCGCCCAGGAAGCCCGTCTCATGTGAAAAGTTTCCTGAGGAAGCGGTTGCATCTAAACTGATACAATAATTTATTAAAACTCTCTTCACAAGGGAACTGTTTTGTGTTAATATTTTCTTTAGAATTTGAACACAGATTTTTCGAGGTCTAACACTTGAGTAATTATAACTACACAGTCATAGGAAAGGATGGGAAGCAGAAGAAAGGCACGCTTGAAGCCGACACCAGAGACCTGGCGATCGGTGAGCTGAAAGTCGAAGGAAACACGATAATCGCCCTCGAGGAAGCCAATGCCCTGAATGCGAACATCTCCCTTGACATAGGAGGTAAGCCCACTTCGAGAGACATGTCGGTATTCTGCCGGCAGTTCGTCTCGATAGTAGAGGCTGGAGTTCCTGTTATTTCGGCGCTTCAGATGCTCTCAGAGCAGACACAGAACAAGCGCCTCCGCGAAGCCATAGTAGGCTGCAAGAAGTCGATAGAAAAAGGCTCTACCTTAGCAGACGCGATGCGGCAGTACCCGCAGATCTTCTCCAAGATATTCGTCACGATGGTAGAAGCCGGTGAGCAGTCTGGTTCACTCGCAAAGTCATTTTCCAGAATGGGAATGCAGTACGAGAAAGAGCATACCCTAAAGGCCATGGTAAAAAAGACCTCGATCTATCCGACGGTTCTTATCATAGTTACTATCATAGTGGTTATCATCATGCTCTCCTTCGTCGTTCCGACGTTTAGGGACATGCTTGAAAGCCTTGACACGCCGCTGCCGCGAGTTACGATCTTCG
Source organism: Lachnospiraceae bacterium (assembly GCA_029226225.1). Taxonomy (GTDB): domain Bacteria; phylum Bacillota; class Clostridia; order Lachnospirales; family Lachnospiraceae; genus Weimeria. The sequence continues at coordinate 22,507 of JAQXXU010000038.1, forward strand.
TACTGAACTTATCGAATGTGATCAAAAAATACTGGTACATCATCGCGACAGTGGTGGTGCTTATAGTAGCAGGATATCAGACGGCGAAGCGGACGCCTGGAGGAAAGGAATTCCTCGACAAAACTCAGCTAAAAATGCCGAAGCTCGGAGACTTGAAGACCAAGGAAAATGCCGCGGCCTTTACGAGAACTCTGGCGACACTCCTGGCTACCGGTATTCCTATGATGGAAGCGCTTTCCATCACGGCAGGGACGCTTACGAACGTGATGTTCGAAAAGGCAGTCATGGCTGCCAGGGACGCCGTGTCGATGGGGTCGAACCTCTCGATGCCGCTTAAGGATTCGGCAGTCTTTCCTCCGCTGGTCTATCATATGATAGGCATCGGAGAGAGCACCGGTGACATCGATGGCATGCTTGATAAAGTAGCCGACTACTACGATGAAGAGGTAAAGGAAGCCACAGAACAGCTGATGGCACTCCTGGAGCCTCTGATCATCATCGCTCTCGCTGTCATCGTAGGAACCATCATCATGAGTGTCATCCTTCCGATGGCATCTATGTATAAATCCCTTGACAGAGCATAAATCTTCTGGGAGAGATGTATGAATGACAAATGGGTTATCATGGCGCTGCAGGGAGCGCCTGGTAGATAAATGTAAACAAACGCTTAAAGGAGAAAAAACAAAATGAAAAATTTACTTGCAAAAAGAGTAAAGAAGAACAACAAGGGCTTTACCCTCGTAGAGCTCATCATCGTAATCGCTATTATTGCTATCCTTGTAGCAGTACTGGCACCGAACTATGTAAAGTATGTAGAGAAGTCAAGATGGTCTGCTGATCAGAATACATCATCAGAGCTTCTGTCGGAGGTTAAAACTGCAATAGTTACTGCTCAGGAAGATTCTGCTACTGGTGTTGGAAGCTTTATTATAAAAATGGATAAAAATGGTACAGCATTTGAAGGTACAAAAGAGACAAATATTGAAACGGCATTAGATAATGCGGATAAAGATTGGCAGAAAGGCGTAGTTAAGCACACTAAAGACCAGAAAATAAAAATAAAAGATAAGAGCGGCGCAAGTAGTGAAAAAACAGTTGCCGCAGGAGCTGATTACTATGTTGTATATGATTCTGCCAGTGATAAAGTAGCAGGTGGTTGGGGTGCAAACGCAAAAGATGCTACTGAAATCGACGTAACTCCATCAGGAGCACCAAAGGCATCATAATCTTGTGCCAAGGGGAACATACACCTTGATATGTCAACAGTGACAGGTACCCTGTGTCAATGGGTGTGTCAATGGGGACGCGTTCAACTGACACATTTTAGGATGTGTCAACTTTGCCAGTCCCCCTGACACATTTTTCCAATGCTGCGGAGCTGGGGCTGTAACAGCCGGCAAACGGCTCCGGTCATTTTTTAAATGAATGATCATAAGGCCGCTCCGCAGCCATATCCATAAAAGTATATAATCGATTTTCCCCGGTCCCCTGGCCGGGGGATTTTTTTACCCATTTACAGTAGACTATTCTTTAGAATCGTGATATTATAAAATTCATATCGGACATTTTCTGAAAGAAGACTTATGAAATATTATTGCACTATAGAACAGAGAAGGGAGAAGAGGAATGAGGGGAAAGATAGACTTATCAGATCTTAGGGATCTTCCGGAAGAGCACGAGTTCAGAGTTGCCAGATACTTTGCTGATCTGGGAAAAGATGTGAAGTTCATTCAACGCAGTAATATCCCGAATGTACATACGCCGGATATACATATGGATGGCCTTGACTGGGAAATCAAGTGTCCGCAGGGAAGTGGGAGAAATGTGATGGCACATAACTTTATTAAGGCACTGGCACAATCGAGGAATATAATCATCGATCTACGACGATGCAGCATGGATGATAGTAAGTCAGTTAAGGAGCTTAAGAAACTTTTTAAGGAAAAGACAAGAGCTAAAAAACTGTTGATTATAATGAAAAACGGAGAACTGATAGAAAATTCACGCTAGAACTTAACGACAATTCCAATAAAAAAGTTGACAATTTTGGTAAATGTGATATTATACGTATAAGAGAAGCCCGATCCACTGTGTTAACAGAGGACCGAGGGCTTTTTCTTTTTGACTATTTATCTAAAATGTGTCAGTAGTGACAGGTACGACTGGCACATTTTTCCCCGGTCCCCTGGCCGGGGGATTTTTTTGATAAACAATTGACGTACATTATCATGTACAGTATAATGCTGATAGAAAGGAGCGCGCCATGATAGCTACAAACAGTACACAGTTCAGAGAGCATATGAAAAGAGATATGGACAGGGTTTCGGATGATTGTGAGCCGCTCGTTATCACGAGGAAGAAAGACAGGAATCTGGTTCTTATCTCGGAAGAGATGTATAACAACCTCGTAGAGAATATCTATGTGATGGGCGATAAGGCTAATTATAACTGGCTCATGGAATCTAAAAAGCAGGCAGAAGAAGGCAGACTGATAACACAGGAGAGGGCAGATGATTAGAGCCTTTACCGAGAATGGCTGGGAAGACTATCTGTTCTGGGGAAAAGAAAAACGGAAAACGATAGACAGGATAAATGAACTCCTGAAGGACATAGAAAGAAACGGAGCGGCAAAGGGCAAGGGTCGTCCGGAACCGCTGCATGGAGATCTGTCAGGTTACTTCAGCCGCAGGATTAATGAAAAAGACAGGCTGATCTATCGGGTCTGTGACGATAAGATCATCATTCTTTCATGCCATTATCATTTTTCAGACCATTGATACAGATTTTGGAGGACTAATGCAGGAAAATAAAATGGGCGTTATGCCCGTAAAGAAGCTCATCGTAAATATGTCAGTGCCTATGATGATATCAATGCTTGTCCAGGCATTGTATAATGTCGTCGACTCGGTGTTCGTGGCGATGCTTTCGGAAAATGCGCTGACTGCCGTGACACTGGCTTTTCCGCTTCAGAACCTGATGATAGCAGTAGGCTCCGGAACCGGAGTCGGAGTTAATGCGATGCTTTCAAGGGCTCTCGGCGAGAAAAAGTACGACAAATCCGATAAAGCAGCAAATACGGCGGTTCTTCTCGCAGTCATGAGCGCTGTTGTATTTCTGATCCTGGGACTTACCATTACAAAGCCATTTATAAACACCCAGACACAGAACCCGCAGATAAGGCGGCTCGGATACACATATTTAGGCATCGTGACTACCATAGGAATCGGCGTTTTCATGCAGGTGACCTTCGAGAGACTGCTACAGTCTACCGGACGTACTTTACTTTCGATGGTCTCGCAGATCACAGGAGCAGTTTTTAATATCATTTTTGACCCGATACTGATCTTCGGACTGGGACCCTTTCCGAGACTTGAGGTGGCAGGAGCAGCGTATGCTACAGTCATGGGGCAGTGCATAGCAGCCTGTCTGGGACTCTTTATGAATCTGCACTATAATCATGAGCTGCATTTTTCCCTGAAAAAAATCCTCCATCCGGAAGGCAGGGTCATAGGGAGGATCTATGCCGTAGGTGTTCCGTCAATCCTTATGATGGCGATAGGATCGGTCATGACATACTGCATGAACATGATCCTTAAAGCCTTTTCATCGACGGCAATCGCGGTATTCGGAGCGTATTTCAAACTGCAGTCATTTTTCTTCATGCCTGTATTCGGACTGAATAACGGCCTGATTCCGGTCTTAGCTTATAACCTGGGTGCCAGGCAGAAAACACGTATCGACGAGGCACTTAAGTTTGCTCTGCAGCTGGCGGTCTGCATTATGGTCTGCGGTACGGTTATTTTTGAGCTGATCCCATCACAGCTGCTTTCCCTGTTTTCACCATCGAAGGAAATGCTTCGTATGGGAGTACCGGCACTTCGTACCATATCCCTGCATTTCCCGATAGCAGCTTGCGGCATCATAATGGGTTCAATATTCCAGGCATTTTCGCGGAGCATCTATTCTCTTTTCGTCTCACTGGGTAGACAGCTCATCATTCTAATCCCGGTCGCCTGGCTCTTGGCTCAGACCGGTAACGTAAATAACGTCTGGTGGTGCTACCTGATCGCAGAGATAGTGTCATTTATTCTGTCACTTATTTTCTTCAGAAAAGTCTACAGGCAGGAGGTAAAGCCGCTTGAGACTGAAGCAGCCTGAAATATCTGACCAGCCATACACAGCGTAAATTGATTTCTCCGGTTCGATGGCTTTGTGCCGTGAGTTCCTTTGCATATTTTCACGCATCGTGCTAAAATACCACCCATGAGTATTCGAATAGATCAGGTAAAGATAAAAACGGATCAGGACAGCCGCGAGACGCTGATAGCAGAGGTTGCCAGACGGCTTCATATATCAGAAAAAGACATCACGGACCTTACCATCGTAAAGAAATCGATAGACGCGAGGAAGAAGCCGGATGTCTTTTTGCTGTATCAGATCGCGGTAAGCGTCCGCGTGAATGAGCAGAAGCTCTTAAAGAACCGTCATATAAAAAATATTTCACTTTTCCAGAAGAAAAACTATAAACTACAGACCGGACTTTCTTTAAACGGCAGAAAAAGGCCAGTTATCGTAGGCTTAGGACCGGCTGGGCTCTTTGCGGGACTCGTGCTCGCCGAGGCAGGGTTAGAACCTCTTATCATCGAAAGGGGAAAGCCAGCCGACGAGAGACGGGAGGATGTAGAGCATTTTTTTAAGACAGGTGTATTAGAACCTGATTCAAATGTGCAGTTCGGAGAGGGAGGAGCCGGTACCTTTTCAGACGGGAAGCTGAACACCGGAGTCCATGATAAAAATGGCCGGAATCACTTCGTCCTAGAGACATTTGTGAAGTACGGAGCGCCGTCTGAAATCCTCTATGAAGCGAAGCCGCACATCGGAACAGACCGCCTGATAGAAGTCGTGTCGAATATCAGAAAAGCTATCATAGAAAAGGGTGGAGAAGTCAGGTTTCATACGAAAATGACAGGACTGTGCGTAGAGGACGGACAGATCCGCGGAGTTGAAACAGATAAAGAGACGATAGATACTGATACGGTGATCCTTGCCATCGGGCATTCAGCCAGAGACACATTCAAAGCTTTATACGAAGAAAAAGTCCCTATGACATCGAAACAGTTCGCCATGGGATTTCGCGTAGAGCATCCACAGAGTTTCATAAATGAGTCACAGTACGGAAAGGATGCGGCGAAATACCTTCCGGCAGCACCGTATAAGCTGGCTTACTCAAAGGGAGAGCGCGGAGTCTATTCTTTCTGCATGTGTCCTGGAGGATATGTCGTAAACGCGTCATCGGAAGCGGGGCATCTGGCTGTAAACGGCATGAGCAACTACGGCCGTGACTCAGCGAACGCGAACTCAGCCATCGTAGTCGCAGTAGGTGCGGGCGAGTATGACTTAAATGATCCGCTCGGTGCCATAGCCTATCAGCGCTCTATCGAGAAAAAAGCGTATGAGCTCTGTCAGGGAAAAATCCCCCAGCAGCTCTATGGAGACTTTAAGGCTGGTAAAGAAAGCACTTCATATGGCGACTTCGAGTCTCTCACAAAGGGAGAACACGCCTTTGCGAACCTGAGAGGCATCTACTCGCCTGAGATAGAGCAGGCATTTATGTCTGGAATGGAAGAGTTTGATAAAAGGATCCATGGGTTTGCCAGATACGACGCGATACTTAGCGGTGTTGAAAGCCGCACCTCAAGTCCTGTCAGAATCCCCCGCGATGAGACTTTCCAGTCCAGCGTACACGGACTCTATCCGTGTGGTGAGGGAGCCGGATATGCCGGAGGCATTACCTCAGCCGCTATAGACGGGATCAAAGTTGCGGAAGCCGTGATAAATGAGTTATAATACTTTTCTGTTATGAGAGAGATCAGAGAATTAGACCAGAGTGTCATAGATAAAATAGCAGCGGGAGAGGTGGTAGAGCGTCCGGCTTCAGTCATAAAAGAGCTGACAGAGAATGCGATAGATGCCGGTGCCACAGCCATTTCCGTAGAGATAGAGGGCGGAGGGATAGACCTGATAAGGGTTACCGATAATGGCTCAGGCATACCGGAAGACCAGATAGAGACAGCCTTTCTCCGCCATGCGACGAGTAAACTCCGTACAGAGGAAGAACTCCATTCGATAGGCTCATTAGGCTTCAGGGGAGAGGCACTTTCCTCTATAGCCGCAGTCTCGAAGGTCGAGGTCTTTACGAAGACAGAAGATGAGATGGCAGGCTGCCATTACCGCATCGAAGGCGGCAGGGAGATAGAAAAGGAGTCAAAGGCAGCGCCCGACGGAACCACTTTTATCGTGAGGTCACTTTTCTATAATACTCCCGCCCGTAGAAAATTCTTGAAAAGCCCCACCACAGAGGGAAACTACATAAGAGACCTGTTAGAGAAACTCGCGCTGTCACACCCTGATATCGCGTTTAAATTCCGTGCGAATAAGGCGGACAAGTTCGTGACAGTAGGTGACGGGAAACTCTTAGATGCCATCTACTGTGTGTACGGCAGGTCTATAGCAAACCATCTGCTTCCTATAGACAGGGCAGAAGACGGCATCCATATCACGGGTTTTCTGGGAAAAAGTGAGCTGAACCGCGGAAACCGTACTATGGAGATTTTTTTCGTAAACGAAAGGCTTGTAAAAAGCCGGATACTCTCGAAGGCGCTTGAAGCCGGAGGAGAGGGTTTCGTGATGAAGCACCAGTATCCGTTCGCGATACTTTTCTTAGATTTCGATCCGTCACTTGTCGATGTAAACGTCCATCCGTCTAAGCAGGAAGTCAGATTCATGGATGAGCCGCTAGTGTATAAGCTCGTATCGGAAGCGGTTCACAGTGCCTATGCGGGTGGTGACGCAGTGCGCGACACCGAAGATCTGCAGGAAACTCCGCCAGCTCCTGAAGTGCCGAAAGAGACGCCGAAGGCACCCGAACCTTTTGAAAAGGAGAGACTGTCCCAGATAAAGGACGCGATAACGCATCAGATATCAAAGGATTCTCCTTATGAGAAGAAGTATGAGAGAAGCAGTGTCGACAGATTTTTATCAGAAAGGAAGGCCACTCTTCCTGAGAGTACACCGTATGACAAGCCTGCTGCCTCAGAAGAAGACAGCGACTTTGACGCACCGCTCAGAAAAGAGACCTTAGAGAAAAATTATGAGCAGACTTCATTTATCTCAAAGGACTCAGCGATAAATCACAGACTTATAGGACTCGCATTTGATACGTACTGGATCTTCGAGTACAACGACGCACTTTTCTTAGTAGACCAGCATGCGGCACACGAGAAGGTAAACTACGAGAGGCTGATGCGCCATCTGAAAGACCATCAGATGACATCGGAGATGATCTCTCCGTCTATCATCATCTCACTTACTAAGACTGAGAAGCAGACGGTATTCGAGCATATAGACGCATTTGAGGACCTTGGATTCAGGATCTCTGACTTCGGTGAAACTGAAGTGGCACTCGAAGCCATCCCGGGGAACCTATTTGACATCGACGCGAAGGAGCTCTTTACGAATGTGCTATCGGGCATAAACGACTGGGGAGGTGAGAAGGTCCCTCAGATCGTCCGTGAAAAAATAGCTTCGATGTCATGCAAAGCAGCAGTAAAGGGAAATCAGCCAATCTCGGCCACAGAGATGGATCATCTCTTCATGGAGATGATGCAGGCAGATGAACCCTATCACTGCCCGCACGGGCGTCCGACAGTAGTCCGTATCACAAAGAGCGAACTCGACCGCCGATTTAAAAGGATAGTGAATTAAATGTCAGAATTATCACCTATGATGCAGGAGTACCTGGTTACAAAGGAAAAGTACAAGGACTGCATTTTATTTTACAGGTTAGGCGACTTTTATGAGATGTTCTTCGACGACGCGAAGCTGGTCTCGAAGGAGCTCGACCTGACTCTTACAGGCAAAAACTGCGGTCTCGAGGAAAAAGCACCGATGTGCGGGATCCCGTTCCACGCAGTCGACACCTATCTGTCACGCCTTGTAAAAAATGGCCACAAGGTCGCTATCTGTGAACAGCTCGAGGATCCGAAGCAGGCAAAAGGACTTGTAAAACGCGGTGTCATAAGAATAGTGACACCGGGAACTGACCTCTCCGGAGGAGAAAATGACGGATCGAATAACTACATCGCCTGCATCTATTATAAGGACAAAAAGGCGATAGGATTAGCCTTTGCAGATGTCTCTACCGGGGACTTTTATACGACAGAGACAGACAGCATGTCGAAGGTAGCAGACGAAGTATCGAAGTACGATCCGTCGGAGTTTATCTATAACGCAGCATTTACAAAAGAGCAGCCTGACTTTATAAAAGAACAGACCGATAAGAAAAAAATGTGTTCCGAGGCCGACAGGTCTTATTTTTTAGCGGATAATGCGTCTGATGTGTTAAAACGGCATTTCAGGGTTTATTCGACCGCGGCCTTAGGACTTGACGGGTACCCGCAGGCTCTTATAGCAAGCGGAGCGCTGACCTCGTATCTCTTGGATACGCAGATGAACGACCTGTCACACATGAATGAGGTCCATCCTTACAGTATAGGCAGGTACCTGGTTATAGATCATTCGACCTATAGAAACCTGGAGCTGACAGAGACTATGCGCGAGAAGGAGAAGCGCGGGTCTCTTTTCTGGGTGCTTGACCGCACGAAGACGGCCATGGGACAGAGGAAGCTTAAAAATATGATCGAGCATCCCCTCCTCGATGTCAGAGAGATAAATGAAAGGCTCGATGCGATAGAGGAGCTGAACCAGTCGATGGTAGACCGTGAGGAGATAAGAGAATACTTATCAGGTGTCTACGATCTACTCAGGCTTCTGATGCGCTTTTCATACAGGAGCGCAAATCCCAGAGACCTTCTGGCATTTAAGGATTCGATCGCTCCTTTAGGTCCTATAAAAAATATCCTCTCCGGATTTTCTTCCAGGCTTTTAAAAGAGCTTTCCGATCAGATGGATCCAATGGATGACTTAAGGGAACTTCTTGAGGCAGCCATAGATGATGATGCGCCGGCTTCTGTCCATGATGCCGGGATTTTAAAAGAAGGCTTTGATGAGGAAGCCGATAAGCTCAGAAAGGCAAAGACAGACGGAAAGCAGTGGCTTTCTGACCTGGAGGCTAAGGAGCGGGATAGAACAGGAATCTCGAAGCTTAAAGTCAAGTATAACAAAGTCTTCGGGTATTTTATCGAGGTGAGCAATTCCTATAAGGATAAAGTCCCTGCTGACTACATCAGAAAGCAGACCCTGGTAAACGGTGAGAGGTACTACACTCCTGAGCTTAAAGAGTTAGAGAATACGATACTCGGAGCTCAGGATAAGCTGGTGTCACTGGAGCATCAGATATTTGAAGAGATCCTTGAGAAGCTCAATGACGCTGCTGTCCGTATACAGCGGACAGCTGAGGCTGTAAGCATTCTCGATGTCTTAGCGGGCGTTTCTGATGTCTCGCAGAAGAACCACTATGTACGCCCATCTATAAATGAAAACGGCGTTATAGACGTAAAGGGAGGCCGGCATCCAGTCGTAGAAAAAATGATCCCGGACGGCTCATTTATCGCAAACGACACTTATTTAGATGACGAGGATTTCAGGACTGCGATAATCACCGGACCGAATATGGCTGGTAAGTCTACCTATATGAGGCAGACAGCACTTATCGTTCTTATGGCGCAGTGCGGATTTTTTGTGCCGGCAGACAGTGCTGACGTCGGGATCTGTGACAGGATTTTTACCAGGGTAGGAGCAAGCGATGACTTAGCGAGCGGCCAGTCGACCTTCATGGTGGAGATGAATGAGGTCGCAAATATCCTTAAAAACGCTACACCGAAAAGCCTCGTGATCTTAGATGAGATAGGCAGAGGAACGAGCACCTTTGATGGACTCTCTATAGCCCAGGCTGTAGTCGAGTATGTCTCCGATAAGGCGAAGATCGGTGCGAAGACATTGTTCGCGACGCACTACCATGAGCTGACTTCTCTTGAGGGAAAGCTTCCTGGCGTTCATAACTACTGTGTAGCCGTAAAGGAAGAAGGAAAAGACGTTACCTTCCTTAGAAAAATAGTTCCGGGAGAAGCTGACAGAAGCTACGGCATCGAGGTCGCAAAGCTTGCCGGAGTACCTTCTCCTGTGCTTCGCCGCGCCAGAAAAATCTCCGAAAAGCTCGAGCGTGAGGAGTTTGACAACAAGTCACGGAGCGGCAGAAAGGCAGAAGACGATATCAAGGGACAGATATCGTTTTCGGATATTTTTGCAGAGACAGGAGAGACGACTGATGAGGAAGCTGACGAGAAAAACGCTTTTATCGATGAGATAAAGGATATAGATGTAAATACGATGACGCCTCTGGAGGCGATGAATACACTTTCTGAACTGAGGAAAAAAGCAGATGGATTTAAGTGATCTTTATAAAGAAGCGGGAATAGATAAAGAAGTATTCGAATACGGTGAAAAGGCTGAGGAGAAGCTTAAAAGCCGCTTCGAGAAAATAAATAAACTGGCTGAGTTAAACCAGATAAAAGTCATACAGGCGATGAGAAAAGAGCGCGTCTCTTACGATTGTCTCAATGGTACTACAGGCTATGGCTACGGAGATGTCGGACGTGACACTCTGGAAAAAGTATATGCTGATGTCTTTCATGGGGAGGATGCCCTGGTACGCCCGCAGATCACCTGTGGGACCCACGCCATAGCACTGGCACTTTTTTCGAACTTAAGACCTGGAAACACTTTCGTATCGATAGCCGGAAAACCGTATGATACTTTAGACGATGTGATAGGATTAAATCCGTGCAAAGGCTCGCTGGCTGAGTACGGAGTAAAGTATAAACAGGCCGACTTAAAGGCTGACAGCTCTTTTGACTTCGACGCGATCCGTTCAGTGATCGACGATACGACAAAGGTCGTAGAGATCCAGAGGTCGAAGGGCTACGCAACGAGAAAGTCTTTCTCTGTAGATGAGATAGGAGAGGCTATACACTTCGTAAAGAGCATAAAGCCTGATGTACTGGTATTCGTAGATAACTGCTACGGCGAGTTCGTAGAGGATAAAGAGCCGCTCGAGGTCGGAGCGGACTTCATGGCTGGAAGCCTGATAAAAAACCCGGGCGGCGGACTGGCCCCGATAGGAGGCTACATAGCAGGAAAAGAGGAGTGTATCGAAAATGCCGCAAACAGGCTTACATCCCCGGGACTTGGAAGAGAAGTGGGCGCTTCGCTTGAAGCGATAAGAAGCTTTTACCAGGGATTTTTCATGGCGCCTACAGTTACGGCTGCAGCCGAGAAGGGTGCTATATTCGCAGCAGAGGTATTTGAAGGACTGGGATATGAATGTGTTCCGAAGGCAGCAGAGGACAGACATGATATAATCCAGGCCGTCGAGCTTAAGACTCCGGAGGCACTCTGCGCTTTCTGTGAAGGAATTCAGGCGGCTTCACCAATTGATAGCTACGTAAAGCCGGAGCCGTGGGATATGCCGGGATACTCAGACCAGGTCATCATGGCAGCCGGGACCTTCGTAAGCGGAGCCTCTATAGAGCTTTCAGCAGACGGACCACTGCGTGCGCCTTATGCGGCATACTTCCAGGGCGGACTCACCTATCCGCATGCGAAGTTTGGAATTCTGATGGCACTCCAGCATCTGGTAAATGCCGGTGAAATCTCATTGAAATAACAATCTGATTGTGGTATTCTTTAAATGTATGCGTTTGTGTCAGGTAAGAGGAGAGAACGGAGACACAGATGAAAGAAACGCATTGGACGAGTGATGTCGATCCACAGACGAAGGCAGCCACCTATGGCATCAGTTCACTGACGGATGCCGAGCTTTTAGCGCTTGTGATAAGGAACGGGACCAAAGAGAAAAATGCCCTGGACTTAGCCACTGAACTGCTTTCAGGAAGCGAAGGCTTCTATGCTCTTATGGAAGCAGAAAAGGAAGACTTTCTGGCGATAGAGGGCATAGGACAGGCTAAAGCATTTCTGCTTCTTGCAGTGCAGCAGATAGCAAAGAGAGCATATACCCAGCAGAAGCTTTTCAGTTTTCCGATAGAAAGCTCGAAGGCGGCGGCAGACTATGTGATGCAGGAGATGCGCTACGCCAAGCAGGAGTATGTCGTGATGCTGATGCTTGATACGAGGCTTCGGGTCATGGCCAAAGAAGTGCTTTTTATAGGCACTTTAGACCAGTCACTGTACTCGACGAGAGAGATTTTTATGTCAGCACTTAAGCATCGGGCAGCGCAGGTGATACTTTTCCACAATCACCCTAGCGGTGATCCTTCACCATCTGAGATGGATATCGAAGTCACGAAGAAGACACAGGAAGCGGGCAGACTTTTAGACATTCCGCTTTCAGACCATATAATCATTGGGGACTATAAGTATTACAGTTTCAGGGAGCACGGGATGCTTGTCTGAGGCCAGTTTCAGGAGGAAAAAATGACTAACGGTTACGGAATCGACATGGGCACGGGAAATCTGAAGATATACAGCCGTGCATCAGATACAGTAACTCTTCAGAAGAATACCATAGCCATAGTGGATGGGAACCAGATGTATGCCTATGGAGACGAAGCTTACTCGATGTATGAGAAAGCACCGGAGACCATAGAAGTATCATTCCCTATAGTAGGCGGCGTCATAGCTGACTTCGATAATATGCAGACGATGCTCCTTGAAGTATTGGCGAAGAACGTAGACGCGAAGCTTAAAGGCTCAGACATAGTTATAGCGGTTCCTACAGACATCACGGAAGTCGAGAAGAAAGCTTTCTATGATATGTTCGCGAAGACCAGGATAAAGGCTAAAAGCATAAGACTCTGTGAGAAGCCATTAGCTGATGCCTTAGGCTTAGGTCTTGATATCACAGAACCTACCGGTGTTATGGTAGTAGACATGGGAGCCGATACGACTGAGATCTCAGTCATCTCACTTGGAGGATTAGTCCTATCAGAACTCCTTCCATACGGCGGTAACAAACTCGATGATGCGATAGTGACTTACATGAAACGCAGGTATAACCTCGTGATCGGCAGAAAGACCGCGAAGTCATTAAAGGAAAAGATCGGCCGTGCCGTTGAAGCGGAAGAGGGCGCTGAACCTGAGACTATCACCATAGTAGGACGTGACGTAGTAAGCGGCCTTCCTATAGAGATGGATATCTCAGATGAGATCATCTATCAGAGCATCAAGGACGACCTGGCGAATATAGGCCAGTCCATCAGAATGATCCTCGAGAAAGTACCTCCTGAACTCGCTAAGGATATAGTTCATTCAGGCATCTATGTGACCGGCGGTTCATCAAAGATCAGCGGACTTGGAGAACTCTTTAAGTCCATGACGAACATCGAGATGATCGTAGCAGATGACGGTACACAGACAGTGGCTTTAGGTCTTGGAAAAGTACTCTCGGAGGACAGATTTGACAGATTCGGTTATACGATGAAGTCGAGGATATTCAGCTAAGACATGGATAAAAAAAACAGGATTAACATACCAGGATATGCCGTACTTCTATTTCTTGGACTTTTGTGCATAGTCATTCTGTTTTACAGCTTTGCGACAGGATTTTCGGGCGGACCGCTCTCGACCATAGCAGACTATGTGTTCAGGCCTATGCAGGAGGGACTTTCGAATGCCGGAGGAGCTATATCACACGGCGTAGATGAGCACAGGGAAAAAGAAAAGCTTTTAGCTGAGAATGAAAGGCTTACAGCCAGAGTAAACGAACTCGAGTCAAGACTTACAAATACCCAGCTGAAAGAGAACGAACTGACTAGACTTGAAGAACTATTAAAGCTCAGCAAAGACTATGACAAGTATAAGACTACAGGAGCCAGGATCATAGCGAAAGGCACTAGTAACTGGTTTTCTACCTTCACGATAAACAAAGGCAGTGCTGACGGTATCAAAAAAGACATGAATGTCATAGCAGGCAACGGGCTGGTAGGTTGTGTGACTTCGGTAGGAAGACACTATGCGAATGTCCGTTCTATCATAGATGACGATTCGAATGTATCAGCGTCAGTTTCTACTACCGAAGATGATATGATAATCACAGGCGGCATAGAGCAGGTTCAGAAGAACGGGCTTATATCTTTCTCTGGACTCAGGGATTCCAAGGATAAGGTAAAAGAAGGCGATGCTGTCGTCACGAGTAACATCTCGAGCAAATACCTTCCTGGAATTCTGATCGGGTATATCACCGAGAAAAAAGATGACACTAATGCCCTTACGAGTTCGGGAACCATAACGCCGGTAGTTGATTTTTCGCATCTGTCTGAGGTACTTGTCATTACAGAGCTTAAAGAGACAGGAAAAGTTTGAAACAAAGTAGCGCTTAAGGAAAACTAAAAAAGGGCATAGTAAACAAGCTGTATTTTTACAGCCTTTTAATATTGGATATGGATCAAGACTCAATCAGCTGGCAGTCTGAGGTTCGTCATCTTTGATGATATA
>JAQXXU010000039.1 GCA_029226225.1 Lachnospiraceae bacterium
AAGACTGATACACTGGGGCTTTTATGATTTAACCTCAGCATACCAGTCCGTGCACGTTAAATGTTGAAACCGCCGTGTACCGAACGGTACGCACGGTGGTGTGAGAGGACGGGAGCTAATCACTCCCTCCTACTCGATTATAGAGGAAGACCGCTGTCATATGACAGGTTTCCAAGATCTTTCTTTAGCATATTCATATATTCGAAGTAGTCTCTTGAACCGAAATCCGTAGCCGTCACTTTCTGTAGAAGAGAAAGCCGCCTGATATACAGATGCATGGCTTTATGGAACAGATCATAGAATGATTCTGTCGAAAAGACTTCCGTACGCCACGGGTTACGCCATAGGTGATGACTTAGATTACAAGGATCACTGTAAGTTACATGTCTGTCGTTAGCGATCATGGCTGAGAACTGTGGATGACTGATGAAGAGCTTCTCGAGAGACCTTAAGAATTTTTTCTTCCAGAGACGCGGATCTTCCATAAGATCATAGACATAACGGCTGAACCTGAATGCTGAAGAAACTTCAGTGGTGAGCACAAGCGAGCAAGGATACGTCACATCGATGGCTCTATCTATAAATGCAGAGAGGAAAAGCGACTCCTCGTGGGACAGCCGTATGGTCTCAGATGGGCGGAATTCAGAGGGCTTCATACGTAGGAAATGCGCAAGCAGGGCGCAATCGAGATCAGTCTCAAGCAGCATATGATTGTAGAAGCCTCTATTAGAATGATCATCGACATTCTTACATGACCTGAAGTGGATATAAGGATGACAAACGGTATCAAGCGTATAATGCCCTATAAAGCCAGCAGTGTAAGTGGCAGCTATTGACCTCAGGTGCTCATGCTTTATGGTACCGGTTATGTTGATCAGGTGCATTATATAAGAAAGAGTCTGCTCATGGTGCATACGCTCACCAATATTTCTCTTATGGAGGTATGATGGCGGATTATAGAAAAAAATGTCCGGTCCCTGTTCACCAAGTGCATATACAGCCGGATGATTTCGTACCAGGCTCCAGACTTCCAGACTTCTATTAGTATTTAATTTTTTCAGCTCGTTTCTGGATTCAATTCCGAATATATAATGAGAACGAAAACCAGGCATAGATGGGTACCTCCGTGAAGTTCAGTAATGACAGAGAACTGTTCCCTGTCAACCGACACATTATAACAGAAAAAATTGATATGTAAAGAAAAAATAGCTTGAAAGAGTAGTTGAAACGTATTACAATAGAAAAGCATGGGAGAAGTAAAAAGGAGATATTAATGGTAGGAAGAGAGAGGGAAATCCAGTACCTCCGAGACTTTTACGAGAACCAGGACACGAATATAATGGCAGTTACCGGCAGAAGCGGCATAGGGAAATCAGAGCTGGTAAAAGAATTCGTAAAAGACAGACAATGCATATATTTTTCCGCTTATTCAACTACAGAGATGCATCAAAGAGCATTATTCGGTAGAATAGTTGGTATAGAGGATCAGATACCATCGCTTGACCAGATACTTGAAAAAGTGACAGAGATGTCAGAAGAAGGAACAGCGGTCCTGGTTATAGACCATTACGCTGATTTTTCAAAGACGGATAAAAGCTTTCCGACTGCTTTACATAAATATATGATAGAGAAATGGCCTAAAGGCAGCGTAAAACTGATTCTCATAGATTCTTCTTATATCCAGATGGAAAAGGCTGTCTATGGCAATAAAGCGGTGTGGAAAGATCTGGATCCAAAGGTACTTCCGCTCGGGCCACTATACTTCGGTGAAGCTGTAAAAATGCTTCCAGAAGCGCCAAGACTGGTACAGAGTGAGCTTTACGGAATAACTGGAGGCATACCAGTCCTTCTTCAGATAGCTTCAGAAGAACTGCAGACTGATACAGAAAATGCAGTATGGCGGACGATAAAGCGGATATTTTTATCAGAATTCTTTGATTTTAAGGGATCAGCTGAGAATATACTTGAGAAAGAGCTTAGAGAAAAAGCATACTATGACCGGCTTATGTATTCTCTGGCACAGGGATATCAGAGAGTAAATCAGCTTTCCGAACAACTTGGACGACCGAAGGATGTGGTGGTTCCGTATTTGTCAACGCTGATGAAGCTTGGACTGGTGACTAAAGAAAACCCTGTCACAGAGCCTACAAACCGAAGAAAGACCAGATATTCACTGGTTTCTGACTATGATAGATTCTGGTATCAGATCATTATATCGAGGTATGATGAGCTATGCAGAGGAGATGAGGCAGCGATCAGAGAAAACTGGGATGCACATATAGCTGACTATATGAAGCCTGTCTTTGTCCGCATCTGTCACGAATATCTGACAAGAAGATCAGAAACTAAAAAGCTTCCTTTCTCTGTGAGAAATATAGGTAGCTGGTGGGAAAATGACGAAACTACTGGAAAAAGTGAAGGCTTTGACCTAATGGCAACTGGCGAAGCGGAAGGGAAATCTGCATATATTTTTGCCAGATGCTTCTTCCAGGAGAAGCAGGTGGATATGATGGATGTCAAGGAGCTGATAGACCTGACTAAGAAGATCCATAATAAAATCTCGACATTCTATCTGTTCTTCTCTGTAAATGGTTTTGCGGAGAACGTGCAGACTGTATCTCAGACAATACGAAATATTATGTTAATAGACTTGAAAGATATGTTATAATCATAGAAGTTGTCAAGCAAGGATTTTTTATAGAAAGGGAATCAAATGACAAATCAGGAACTCGCAATCAAAGCAAATGAAGTGAGAAAGGGCATTATAGAAGGGGTTTATAATGCGAAAAGCGGCCATCCGGGCGGATCACTCTCAGCTGCAGACGTATTTACGTATCTGTACTTTGAAGAGATGAACATCGATCCGAAGAATCCGGACAAGCCTGACAGAGACAGATTTGTATTGTCGAAGGGACATACAGCACCGGGACTTTATTCCGTACTTGCAAACAGAGGGTACTTCCCGGTAGAAGATTTAAAGACATTAAGGCATGTAGGCTCATATCTGCAGGGACATCCGTGCAAGAATGAGACACCGGGAGTGGATGCTTCAAGTGGATCATTAGGACAGGGCATTTCCGTAGCAGTCGGAATGGCGCTTGCTGGAAAGCTGGATAAGGCTGATTACAGAGTTTACACTCTTTTAGGTGATGGCGAGATCGAGGAAGGACAGGTCTGGGAGGCAG
Source organism: Lachnospiraceae bacterium (assembly GCA_029226225.1). Lineage (GTDB taxonomy): Bacteria > Bacillota > Clostridia > Lachnospirales > Lachnospiraceae > Weimeria. Next base: position 3,186 of record JAQXXU010000039.1, read on the forward strand.
CACTTTTTGCAGGAGCCAGAAAGCTTGATAACCTCGTAGTTATCGTGGATAACAACGGACTTCAGATCGACGGACCTATCGATCAGGTAGATTCACCATATCCTATCCCTGACAAATTCCGTGCATTTAACTTCCATGTGGTAGAAGTGGCTGATGGAAGTGACTTTGATCTACTGAGAGGTGCTTTTAAGGAAGCCAGAGACACAAAGGGAATGCCTACAGCTATTATCATGAAGACGGTAAAGGGCAGAGGTGTTTCATACATGGAGAACCAGGTGGGCTGGCATGGCAAAGCTCCAAACGAAGAGCAGTACAGGCAGGCCATGGAAGAATTAACGAAAGCAGGTGAAGCATTATGTCAGAAGTAAAGAAGATAGCTACAAGGCAGAGTTATGGAGAAGCACTCGTAGAATTAGGAAAAGAGCACGACGATCTCGTAGTACTTGACGCAGATCTGGCAGAAGCTACAAAGACTGCTATTTTCAGAAAAGAGTTCCCAGATAGACATATAGACTGTGGTATCCAGGAATCAGATATGGTCGGTATAGCAGCAGGACTAGCATCCTGCGGTAAGGTACCGTTCTGCTCGAGTTTTGCTATGTTCGCAGCAGGAAGAGCTTATGAGCAGGTAAGGAATTCAGTTGGTTATCCGCATCTGAATGTGAAGATCGGAGCTACTCATGCTGGTATCTCGGTAGGTGAAGACGGAGCTACACATCAGTGCCTTGAGGACCTCGCGCTTATGAGAGTAATCCCGGGAATGGTAGTTATCAACCCGGCAGATGATGTAGAGGCGAAGGCAGCTGTTAAAGCAGCATATGAGTACGAGGGACCTGTTTATCTGCGTTTCGGAAGACTGGCAGTTCCAGTCATAAATGACAGACCTGACTATAAGTTTGAGATCGGCAAGGGGTATGTAGTAAAAGAAGGTACAGATGTAACTATCATAGCTACAGGTCTTGAAGTATCAGCAGCTATCGACGCAGCAGAACTTCTCGCAAAGGACGGAATAAGTGCTGAGATAGTAAATATCCACACGATAAAGCCGATAGATAAAGAGTTAGTTATAAAAGAAGCTGAGAAGACCGGCAAAGTCGTTACGGTAGAGGAGCATTCTGTTATCGGAGGACTGGGCAGTGCAGTCTGCGAAGTTCTTTCAGAGAATCATCCGCTTCCTGTAAAGAGGATCGGAGTTTACGACAGGTTCGGAGAGTCAGGACCTGCAGTAGAGCTGTTACATAAGTATAAGCTCGATGGAGAGGGTATTGCAGAACAGGTTAAGGAGTACCTGAAGGGTTAACCCTTATTTTTTAGCCTATGAGTAGTACAAAAAAGAGAAAGAAGAAGCATAGAGGCGCCAAGGGATTTCTTATATTCCAGATAGTGATACTGGCGATAGTGCTTGGAGGACTTGGCTTCTACTATGGAAGCGGTCTCGCAGGCAAGGTAAGCAAGCTCAAAGATGAAGCTGATTACCTGGTGGCAGCATCGAGCAGGAACACTTTCAAGCGTGAGGAAACCGGAGTAGCCTATGATGCCAACGGTAAGACTATATCAGTCCTGAAAAAGGACAAGGATGTCTACTATCTGACATACGATGAGATACCGGTCGAAGTCCGGCAGGCCATAGTTTCTATAGAGGATAAAAAATTCGAGGAGCATCATGGCGTTGACTTCAAAGCGATTCTCAGGGCCGCTTTCTCTATTCTGAGAAATAACGGTGAGATCACGCAGGGCGGTTCTACGATCACTCAGCAGCTTGCGAGAAATGTATTTCTGACGCAGAAGCGTACCTGGCAGCGAAAAGTCGAAGAGATTTTTATAGCGCTGGACCTGGAGAAGAAGTATACAAAGCACGATATCCTGGAATTCTACCTGAATAACGTCTACTTCGGAAACGGTTACTACGGTATAGAAGCAGCTGCACAGGGGTATTTCAGGAAAGACGCAGTCGACCTAGATACATCTCAGATAGCGTTTCTATGTGGACTTCCGAATGCGCCGACGAGATACGATCCGAGAAAAAATCTGGACGCTGCAGTCGCTAGAAGAAACAGAGTCCTGGCCAATATGCACGAAGATGGTATATTGACAGACTCCGACTACCAGGATGCAGTTGACGAAGAGATAAAGATCAGTGAGCCGAAACAGTACTACCATAACTACATGGAGACCTTTGTATACTGGTGTGCAACCCGAGCCCTGATGGATGTGGATGGATTTGAGTTCCAGTACCAGTTCAAGAACAGCGCGGAGAAGAAGGCTTACCAGAAAAAGTACGATGCTGAATACGCTGCATGTAATGAAAAGCTCTATACCGGAGGATACAGGATTTACACTACGCTGGATCAGAAGATACAGAAACAGCTGCAGCAGAGTATAAACGGTGGTCTGAAGAGCTTTAATAATAAGACTAAGAAAAAAATCTACAAGACCCAGGGAGCAGGTGTCTGCATAGATAATGAGACCGGTTCTGTGATCGCTATAGTCGGAGGAAGAAGCCAGAAGTTCAAGGGATATACTCTGAACAGGGCCTTCCAGAGCTACAGGCAGCCGGGTTCTTCGATAAAACCGCTGATAGTTTATACTCCGGCGCTCGAGAACGGGTATACGGCGAATACGATAGTAGACGATCATAAGTTTGACGGCGGACCATCAAATGCTGGAAACAGCTATCATGGCAAGATCAAGCTGTCAGAAGCAGTCCAGAGATCACTGAATACAGTAGCCTGGCAGATCTTTGACAAACTGACGCCAAAGGTTGGTATCTCATATCTGTACAAAATGGATTTTTCCAATATAGTCAAAACAGATGAGACGCTCGCTGCTTCGCTCGGAGGTCTTACGAATGGTGTATCACCTCTCGAAATGGCAAAAGCTTATGCTACGATAGAAAATGACGGTGCATACCGTGATCCGACATGCATAGCCCGAATAACTACTTCGGATGGTAAGAAAGTCTGGGAAAACGAACATGAAGAATCAGTAGTCTACACGCAGGATTCTGCCCGTGAAATGACACAGATACTTCAGGGAGTTTTCACTACCGGATGGGGAACAGCCAGAGGCTTAAAGCTTGGCGATATGCCATGCGCAGGAAAGACTGGAACCACGAATGACTACAAAGACGGCTGGTTCTGTGGATTTACTCCGTACTATACTACAGCCATCTGGGTAGGAAATGATCAGCCGGTTACGATATACGGACTCCAGGGTGCTTCATACCCGGGCCACATCTGGCAGAACTTCATGCTGAAGGTGAACAAGGGAAAGAAACCGAAAGAGTTTGCGAAGCCGGTAAAGGTACAGGGTGAGATCAGAGAAGAGATCACCGATGAAGATGCAGAAGAAGCAGAGGCTGAGCTGGAAGAAAAAGATCAGACGACAGAGGATGCTTCATCTGGGGATACTACTGATAATAATAATCAGCAGAATACAGATAACAATACAAACAAAAACAACAACTCCGGGAAAAATAACAATTCCGGAAAGATTGATAACGGTAACAGCGATAATTCAGGTGATGACAGCGGAGATGATGATCCGGAGACACCGCCAACAGACGAAAGGGACGACAGCGAGTAAATGAAGAACTACGCAGTAGGATTTGACCTGGGTGGAACTACATGTAAAGTAGGATTTTTCAGCGCAGATGGAAAGCTTCTGGAAAAATGGGAAGTACCTACAGACAGGAAAGACGACGGGAAGAATATCCTGCCGAACCTGGCTGAGAATATCCACAGCTATCTGCTGGGAAAGAAGATTCCGATTGATGAAGTGATTGGCGGCGGGATCGGAGTTCCTGGAGCTGTCACCCCGGATGGTGTCGTGAACAAATGCGTGAACATAGGCTGGGATACCAAAGTGCCTATAGAAAGCACTATGACAGAGTTGTGCGGTTTTCCGGTAAAAGCTGGAAATGACGCGGATGTCGCTGCTCTCGGAGAAAACTATAAAGGCGCGGGAAAAGGCGCACAGAGCATGGTAATGGTGACACTGGGAACCGGAATCGGCGGCGGCATAGTCATCGAGAATAAAATGCTCGTTGGATTTAACGGTGCTGGCGGAGAGATAGGGCACATCCATGTGGATGATACAGAGACAGAGGAATGTGGCTGTGGAAACAAAGGATGTATCGAACAGTACGCTTCAGCTACAGGGATCGTAAGACTTGCGCACAGGGCACTACTGAAGGAAAGTATGGATTCGCCGCTACGCCAGATGGAGCATATCACGGCAAAGGATGTATTTGACCAGGCAAAAGCAGGGGATACATTAGCAAATAAGATAGCAGATGATGTATGTGCCCGTCTTGGAAAAATGCTCGCCATGGTAGCGAATGTCGTAAATCCTGAGATCTTTGTCATCGGAGGCGGTGTATCGAGAGCGGGGCAGATAATCATAGACAAACTCCGTCCGTCATTTGAGAAAGAAGCTTTCCACGCGTGCCGCGGGACGAAGATAGAACTTGCAAAGCTTGGAAATGATGCCGGGATATACGGAGGCGTAAGCCTGATATTAAATCAATAAAATACTTGCAATTACCGAACGGAAGTGATATACTTTTATCTGTTCGGTTGCGATGCGTGGCTCAGCTTGGTAGAGCGCTGCGTTCGGGACGCAGAGGTCGCTGGTTCAAATCCAGTCGCATCGATTAACTAGGCTAAGGGTTTTCATCCTTAGCCTTTTTTGTTAATACAGGAAGCAGTTGGAGAGAAAGACTATGGGAAGAAGAAAGTGGGCAGTGATCACTGGCGCTTCGTCCGGGATTGGAGAAGAATTCGCACACCAGCTGTATGACATGGGGTATTCGCTGGTGCTTACAGCGAGAAACTACGATAAGCTCCAGTCTGTAAAGACGGGCCTTCAGAAGAAAAAAAGAGGAAGGCCGAAAAGAGATATAAGGGTCGAAACGATAGCAGCTGATCTAGGTGAAGCAGCAGGCATGAAGCGTGTGGCTGATACTGTGGAAGACATTATTCAATCACCAGATTTCACAGGAGAAACAAATCTGCCTGCTATACTCATAAACAGTGCAGGGTTTGGAGCGGTCGGAGATTTTTCTGATATATCGATAGAGCGACAGGAAACCATGGTGGATGTAAACATCAAGGGCCTCATGTACCTGACATATAGAATGATACCACTGATGGAAAAGGCCGGCGGCGGACGAATCGTAAATGTTGCCAGTTCGGCCGGACTTTTTCCGGGAGGCCCGCATATGAGCGTCTACTATGCGACCAAAGCCTTTGTCGTGAGTTTTACAAACGGATTACGCTATGAATTAAGTGAGAAAAATAGTCCGATCCATGTGTCAGCACTCTGTCCGGGACCTGTGAATACTGCTTTTAACGTGAGAGCTCATGTAAGAAACGCACTCCCGGGGATCAGCCCGAGATGTTGTGTGAAGTCTGCTATTAACGGTATGAAAAGAGACAGGGCAGTGATAGTCCCGTCGTTATCTATAAAGGCAGTCTCAATTGGTGCAAAACTTCTGCCGTCAGGATTTATTCTACCGATGGTGTCACATCAACAGAAGAAAAAGATATAAGGAAGGTAAAAAAGTGACCGAAGAAGAAAAAAAGTTGTCACAAGAGACAACTAACGAAGAAAACGAAGGAAATCAGACACTGAGACCGAATGTTGAAGAAAAGACCAACTGGATGAAAGAAATCATCGAGTGGTTTATGATGGTCATCATCATCCTGGCAGCAGTCTGGTTCCTGACGCATTTTATTATAGTAAATGCGCGTATACCGTCAGGCTCGATGGAGAACACGATCATGACAGGAGACCGTCTGATCGGAACCCGTTTTTCCTACTGGTTTAAGGGACCACAGAGAGGAGATATAGCACTTTTCCACTGGCCGGTAGATCCTGATACCATCTATATAAAGCGAGTTATCGGACTTCCGGGAGAGACGGTAGAGATAAAGCAGGGAAAGATATACATCAACGGCAGTGACAAGCCGTTGAAAGAGGACTACCTGAAAGAGACCTGGGTGGAGGAAAATGATGGGTTCACTTTTCATGTGCCGAAAGACAGCTACCTGATGCTCGGCGATAACCGTAATAACTCGCAGGACAGCCGTTACTGGGCTGATGTAGCTTTAGAGGATGGAGTTGCGAAGAATGCAAAGGAAGCAGAAAAATACACGTATGTGAAGAAGGATGCATTCATAGGAAAAGCATGGTTCAGATACGTAGGAGGCTTCAAGAATCTGACAAACACAGCGCACTATAGTAACTGAATGAAAAGCAGGAGGCATACTTGAAAGATATAGTAAAGAATATAAAAGGCTACTGGACAGTCTCCATCCTGACACCGCTGGCGATGCTTCTTGAAGTGGCGATGGAGATGGTGCTACCGAGCCTGATGGCAGACATCATCGATAATGGAGTTAACAAAGGAAACCAGACCATTATCCTGCAGGATGGCGGCTGGATGCTCCTCGTAGCATTAGTTGGACTGGCAGCAGGTATAGGCGGCGGAGTATTCGGAGCAAAGGCTTCGGCAGGACTGGCCAGAAACCTCAGAGGCTCGATGTTCCGCAAGATCCAGACCTATTCCTTTGAGAATATAGACAAATTCGAGAGCTCGTCACTTATCACCCGTCTTACGACAGATGTCACGAACGTGCAGAACGCGTATATGATGCTGCTTCGAATGGGAATGAGAGCACCGGCATCCATGATAGTGGCTCTGGTCATGTCATTTGCAGTAAACAGGCAGATGGCCATGATCTATGTGTACGCGATCATTTTTCTTATAATCATCCTGGTCATCCTGATGCCTATAACCGGTGGTATGTTCAGAAAAGTATTCAAAAAATACGACGCGATGAACGAGAGCGTACAGGAGAACGTATCGGCTATCAGAGTAGTCAAGGCTTATGTCCGTGAAGACCATGAGAATGAGAAGTTCACTAAAAAGAGTGGTGACATCTACAAGAGCTTCCTCAGAGTAGAGAAGCTGATGACTCTGATCATGCCGGTCATGATGGGAACTGTGTATGTCTGCATCCTGCTTCTTTCGTGGAACGGCGCGAAGCTGATCGTAGGCGGAGGCCTTCAGACCGGAGAACTCGTACAGCTCCTGACATACTGCATGAGCATCCTGATGAGTCTTATGATGTTCGCTATGGTCGCCATGATGATCCTGATGAGTACAGCATCTGTCCAGCGTATCAGCGAAGTGATCGACGAGAAGCCGGCCATCCAGAACCCGGAGCATCCGGTAATGGATATAAAGGACGGAAGCATCGACTTCGACCATGTGAATTTTTCTTATTTAAAAAATAATAACTACGTACTCCAGGACATCGACCTCCATATAAAAAGTGGTGAGACCATAGGCATCATCGGCGGGACCGGAAGCTCGAAGTCTACGCTTGTGAGTCTTATATCCAGGTTGTATGACGTATCAACCGGGGTTGTGAAAGTCGGTGGGATCGATGTCAGAAACTACGACCTTGAGAAATTAAGGGACTGTGTTTCAGTAGTGCTTCAGCAGAATCTACTTTTCTCAGGAACCATCTATGATAACCTCAGATGGGGTGATAAGGACGCTACGGATGAAGAGTGTCAGAGAGCGGCAAAGCTCGCCTGCGCAGACGAATTCATAGACAGATTCCCAGAGGGCTACGACACCAGGATTTCCCAGGGTGGAACGAACGTGTCCGGTGGACAGAGACAGAGACTCTGTATCGCCAGAGCGTTACTGAAAAAGCCAAAGGTACTTATCCTCGACGATTCGACAAGTGCTGTAGATACAGCTACAGATTCGAAGATCCGTAAGGCATTCAGAGAAGAGATCCCAGGAACGACAAAGATCATCATCGCGCAGAGGATCAGCTCAGTCCAGGATGCTGACAGGATAGTAGTAATGGACGAGGGAAAAATAAACGGAGTAGGAACTCACGATGAACTCCTGAAGACAAACGAGATCTACAGAGATGTGTATGAGTCA
>JAQXXU010000040.1 GCA_029226225.1 Lachnospiraceae bacterium
TTATTTTCTGACTACAGACGTCATTTTGCAAATATCAGAGAGACACTTTACGGACTGGTGACCGATGCGATAAAGACAGCCGGTGACCATCAGGTGGCTCCGGTCATCACAGGTTCCGGCGGACTCACACTCGCAAAGCATTTGGGAATCCCATTCTGCCAGGAGGTAGTCGCAGTGGCCACGGCACTTACTCACTACGCACCGCAGACAGATGTAGCAATCGAGCTTGGCGGTGAGGACGCGAAGATCATCTACTTCGAGAATGGAAACGTAGAGGAGCGAATGAACGGAGTATGTGCCGGAGGTACAGGTTCATTTATCGACCAGATGGCATCACTGATACAGACAGATGCATCAGGCCTTAATGAGTATGCGAAAAATTATCAGTCTATATATCCTATAGCTGCCCGCTGCGGTGTTTTTGCCAAGACAGATATCCAGCCGCTGATAAATGAAGGCGCTACGAGGGAAGACTTAGCAGCATCTATTTTTCAGGCGGTAGTAAACCAGACTATCTCAGGACTTGCCTGTGGTAAACCGATCAGAGGGCACGTGGCTTTCCTTGGAGGTCCGCTGCATTTCTTAGACCAGCTGAGGCAGAGATTTATCGAGACTCTAAAGCTCGATGATGAGCATACTATAGTTCCGGATAACTCACATCTGTTTGCAGCCATCGGTTCAGCCCTTAATTATAAGGAAGAGACTCAGATGTCACTTTCTTCCATCGAAGAAAAATTATCGAAGCCTCTTAAAATGGAATTCGAAGTCGCACGTATGGAGCCGCTTTTTAAAGATCAGGCCGAATACGACGAATTTTTAAAGAAGCATGGAAATAATCACGTAGAGACAGCAGATATATCGAAAGCTAAAGGAAATGTCTTCCTCGGGATCGACGCTGGATCTACGACTACGAAGGTAGCCCTTATCGATGATGATGGCCGTCTTCTGTATTCCTTCTATGATAATAACAATGGCTCGCCACTAAAGACAGCCATCCGTGCTATGGGCGAGATCAAAAAGCAGCTTCCGCCTGAGGCACATATCGTACATTCCTGCTCTACAGGATACGGCGAGGCACTCCTTAAATCAGCATTCAAGCTCGATGACGGAGAAGTAGAGACTGTAGCTCATTACTATGCGGCAGCCTTCTTCGATCCGGACGTCGACTGTATCCTAGATATCGGTGGACAGGACATGAAGTGCATCCGTATCAAGGATCACACTATAGATTCAGTCCAGCTGAACGAGGCCTGCTCATCAGGCTGCGGTTCTTTCATCGAGACATTCGCTAAGTCATTGAATTATAATGTCATCGATTTTGCCAAGGAAGCGCTTTTCGCAAAGCATCCTATCGACCTCGGAACCCGCTGTACCGTATTCATGAACTCAAAGGTAAAGCAGGCTCAGAAAGAGGGTGCTTCAGTCGCTGATATCTCGGCCGGACTAGCGTACTCTGTCATAAAGAACGCACTTTTTAAAGTCATAAAGCTTTCAGACCCTAAGCAGCTCGGACAGAATGTCGTCGTACAGGGCGGTACTTTCTACAATGACGCAGTGCTCCGTGCCTTCGAAAAAATCGGCGGACTCCATGTGACGCGCCCTGATATCGCAGGAATCATGGGAGCCTTCGGTTCAGCACTCATCGCCCGTGAGAGATACGAGGACGAGCAGTCTACGACGATGCTTCCGATAGACGATATCTTAAAGCTTACCTACACGACGAACATGACACACTGCCAGAGATGCACGAACAAGTGCATGCTGACTATAAATAAATTCTCCGACGGTCGTCGTTTCACGACTGGAAACCGCTGCGAGAGAGGACTAGGAAAACCGAAGAACCCGGATAATATCCCGAACCTCTATGACTACAAGTACAAGAGGATCTTCGGATATGAACCGCTTAAGCCTGAAGAGGCAAAGCGTGGAGTCATCGGAATCCCGAGAGTTCTCAATATGTACGAAGACTATCCGTTCTGGGCTGCATTTTTTAAAGAACTGGGCTTCTCGGTAGTGCTTTCCCCTGATTCTTCAAGAAAGATCTATGAGCTTGGAATCGAGTCGATTCCGTCAGAGTCTGAGTGCTACCCGGCAAAGCTTAGCCACGGTCATGTGCAGTGGCTTATAAATAACGGGATAAAGACTATTTTCTACCCATGCGTTCCATATGAGAGAAATGAGTTCCCGGATTCGAACAACCATTATAACTGTCCTATAGTTACGTCATACGCTGAGAATATCAAGAATAACGTCGAGGACATCACCGATGGAAAAGTCCGCTTCTTAAATCCGTTCATGGCTTTTACGAATGAGGAGGTACTCTCTGATCAGCTTGTAAAAGTATTCAGGAAGGAGTTCGACATCGATGAGAGCGAGGTAAAGGACGCTGCTCACAAGGCGTGGTTCGAGCTCCAGAGGACCAGAAAAGACATCGAGAATAAGGGCGAGGAGACAATCGAGTACTTAAAGAAGACGGGACGCCACGGTATCGTTCTCTGCGGCAGACCTTACCATGTGGACCCTGAGATAAATCACGGAATTCCGGATCTGATCACAAGCTACGGAATGGCAGTGCTCACAGAGGATTCGGTCTCCCACCTCGGAAAACTCGAGCGTCCTCTTATCGTAATGGATCAGTGGACCTACCACACTAGAATGTACTCAGCCGCAAACTTCGTAAAGAAGACAGACTACCTCGATGTGATCCAGCTGAATTCATTCGGCTGCGGACTCGACGCCGTAACTACAGACTGTGTATCTGACATCTTAACCCACAGCGGAAAGATATACACCTGTCTTAAGATCGATGAGGTAAATAACCTGGGAGCTGCCCGTATCCGTGTACGCTCTCTGCTTGCTGCTATTCGTGTCAGACAGAGAAAGCAGCAGAAGGAAGAGGAGTCTAAGAGAAAAGTAGTACCTTCATCCTATAAGAGAAAAGTCTTCACAAAGGAGATGAAGAAGAACTACACTATCCTCGCTCCGCAGATGTCGCCTATCCACTTCGACATCATAGCTCCGGCCATGTCGTCTGCAGGCTTTACGGTCGTGGTGCCTGAAGTTCCGGCAAAGGACTGCGTTGATAACGGACTCCGCTTCGTAAATAACGATGCCTGCTACCCTTCACTCCTTGTCGTAGGCCAGTTTATAGCAGCCCTGAAGTCGGGAAAGTATGATATCGACAGGACAGCGCTTCTTATCACCCAGACAGGTGGTGGCTGCCGTGCTTCGAACTACATCAGCTTCATCAGACGTGCGCTGGCAAAGGCAGGCTTCGGGAAGGTTCCGGTCATTTCTCTTAACCTCGTGGGACTCGAGAAGAACCCTGGATTCAAGCTCGGACCGAAGGTCATACAGCACGGCCTCTATGGCCTTGAGTTCGGAGACATCTTCCTGAAGTGTCTCTATCGGATGAGACCTTACGAGAAGGTAAAGGGTTCTGCAAATGAGCTCTATGAGAAGTGGAAGAAGAAAGTTATCGACTTCCTGTCACAGCCGAAGATGCTTTCTCACAGAAAGTACAAGCAGATGTGCCGTGACATCATAAGGGATTTCGATAACCTTCCTATCACCGATCAGAAGAAGCCAAGGGTCGGGATCGTCGGTGAGATCATGGTAAAGTACTCAGTCGTAGCGAATAACCACCTGGCTGACCTTCTCGAGTCAGAGGGGGCAGAGGCAGTGGTTCCTGACCTTACAGACTTCCTGCTTTACTGCTTCATAAACGAGAGATTCAAGCACGAGAACCTCGGAACTCCGAAGAAATCGATGGTGATCTCCAACCTCGGAATAAAGTTCTTCGAATGGATGAGAGGAGCCGCGAGAAAGGCTTTCGATGAATCAAAGCACTTCACTGCACCGGCTTACATTGATGAGACCGCAGAGAGAGCAAAGAGCGTCGTTTCACTTGGAAACCAGACAGGTGAAGGCTGGTTCCTTACAGGTGAGATGCTTGAGCTGATAGCTGATGGCGTAAAGAACATCGTCTGTATTCAGCCGTTCGGTTGCCTGCCGAACCACATCGTAGGAAAGGGTGTCATCAAGAAGATCCGTGCCTTAAACCCTAGCGCGAATATCGCCGCTATCGACTACGATCCGGGCGCTTCGGAAGTAAACCAGCTGAACCGTATCAAACTGATGCTTTCATCCGCCTTCAAGAACCTGAAGAAGGAAGAGGCTGAGAAAGCAGAATTCACAGATAAAAAGTCAGATGAGGCCGAAGAAGTCTCAAAGGCATCATGACATAAGGCCTGGCGGAGTGCTCCGCCGGGCTTTTTAAAATTCGGGACTGTCCCATTTTATATCTTTGTGGTAAAATAATTATAGCTTTTGTTTTTTACAGTGAGGGCATAAAGATATGAAGGCATATAAGAAAAACGGGAAGATCGAGCTGCTCAGGTTTATTTTCTGCATCACGATCATACTTTTTCACTGCAGCAGGACATTTGGATTTCATCATCTCGACGTCGGAGGTCTGCACATACCGGTATTAAGGCGCGGCTACTACGGAGTCGAGTTCTTTTTTATCACATCGGGATTTCTGATGGCACGTTCCATCCATAAGAGAAGGAAGGACTTAAAGCTTGGCCTCGTGAAGTCAGTCGAACTCGGCAGGACCACAGTCAGGTACATGCTGAAAAAATACATCGGCATTTTTTCATACCATGTATTCCCGTTCATAGCCCTGATGGCGCTAAAGATCATCGTAAAGGACGTCTACGACGGCGGAGCTAAGGATGTGGCGCAGTATATATTTAACGCCATACCGGAGTTTTTCTTCCTGCAGAAATTCGGTTTTACGAATACGAATGTGGACGTCATAGAATGGTATATATCAGCGATGTTCATCGCGATGCTGCTGTTATATCCGATCATCTCGAAGTTCTACTATATGTATACGAGAGCGGTGGGACCGCTGGTCTCACTCTGGATCCTCGGAGTCTTACAGCGTAACTATGACACCTTTGCCGATCAGAACAGGTGGCTTGGATTCGGCTATGCATGTGTATTCAGAGCGATAGCTGAAATCTCACTTGGAGCAAGCGCGTTTGAGCTCTGCCGTACCTTAAGTCACAGGTATTTCAGCAGAAAATCGCGGGTCATTTTTACGATAACCGAGGCAGCAGGCTTCTGCCTTACGATCTTTTACTCACTGTCATCATATACGACGAAGTACGAGACGCATGTACTGATCTTCATGACGCTTGCCATAGTGTTCGCTTTTTCAGGACAGACCATGGGGAGAGATATCTTCCAGAATGGACTGGTGATGTGGCTGGGCAAAATCTCGATGCCTATGTACCTGTGCCAGCTTTTGGGGATTAACATCGTGGCCGGTTTCCTTGATTTCCTGCCTCTGGCGGCACAGACAGCCCTGGCAATGGTATTTACCTTTGTACTTTCGCTCGTTTCGATACCTATAGGAGACAGAATTAAGAAATCTATAATTGACAAGCGTAATTCGACTAAATATAATGAAGTAAGTATGCTCAGATAAGGACTAGCACATGATAGATAAGTTAGAAAGAAAACTCGGGAAGTACGCTATCCCGCGCCTGATGAACTATTTCATCGGTGGATACGTGATAGGATACATCCTTTATGCTATACAGGCGGTAACGGGTGCGCAGATACTCTCGTTGATGGAGCTGGAGCCGTACTATATCTGCCACGGACAGATCTGGAGGCTCATCACCTGGGTCATGATCCCGCCTGACCAGAATATCATATTTGCGATCATCATGATCATTTTCTACTGGCAGCTTGGAACCGCGCTCGAGAGAGTCTGGGGTACCTTCCGGTTTAATGTCTACATGTTCGGCGGAGTGCTGTTTACGCTGATAGGTGCATTTGCGCTCTATGTAGTCGGAGGACTCGTCAGTGGACACTGGAATTATATCGGGCTTGGCAGCTATTTTTCCACCAACTACATAAACTTAAGTATATTCCTGGCATTCGCGCTGACCTTCCCGGAGGAGCAGGTGCTTCTGTACTTCTTCATCCCTGTAAAAATGAAGTGGATGGCAGTTCTCTATGCCGTATTCTTACTGATCGACATCGTAAATGCTTTGAGCGCCGGAACAGCCGGAATCCCGTTAGTAGTTGCCATAGCAGCTTCACTTCTGAACTTCCTGATCTACTACCTGCAGACAAGGAACTGGAAGAATCCACGGCAGACGAAGCGACAGCGTGACTTCCGTCGCGCATATGATCACACATCATGGCATTCGTACACAGGCGGACAACAGAGCCAGCCGCATGACCGCACTGCCAGGAGCAAACAGGTCGCAAAGCACAAGTGCTGCATCTGCGGCCGTACCGAACTTACCAACCCGGAGCTCGACTTCCGTTACTGCACGAAGTGCAACGGCAACTACGAGTACTGCAGTGACCATCTGTTCACTCACACACATGTAAAGTGAGCTGTACGGGCGTCCGGCCACATAAGCGACAGTAAATCCATCTGGGTCCTTCGCGATATCTATGTCGACGCCCGATGGAATATCGAAACTCACAGTCCAGAGTCATACTTTTTTTGTGTGATGCAAGGACTTTTCAATAACCCAAGTCACACCTTGAGAAAGCTTTTCTTTGGTGTGACACAGGATTCTAAAAAAGGGTATGGTTGGCACACAGGTATGGACGAGGGGACCTTATGAGACGCCGGTGTTTGGGCTGCGTATTTTGCAGCCCTATGCACCGCTGCGTCTCATACGGAGCGAGAGCGGGCCCCGAGCCGTACCTGTGTGCCAACCTACCCGTCTACAGAAAACACAGGAGGCACATCTTGAAAAATTTTATCGAAGAAGAAATAGATAAGGATCTGGCCAGCGGCCGTTACGACCACGTAGTAACGCGATTCCCGCCGGAACCAAACGGATTTTTACATATAGGACACGCAAAGAGCATCCTTTTGAACTATGGTCTCGCCCAGGAATACAACGGCGAGTTCCACATGAGATTTGACGACACGAACCCTACAAAGGAGAAGTCAGAGTTCGTAGACGCCATCCAGGAGGATATCCGCTGGCTTGGCGCAAAGTGGGAGAAGACGATGTACGCATCCGACTACTTTGACCAGATGTATGAGCTGGCAGTAAAGCTGATAAAAAAGGGCAAGGCATACGCTTCAGACCTTACAGCAGACCAGATCAGAGAGTACCGTGGAACACTTACAGAACCAGGCAAACAGGATCCGAATTCAGACAGACCGATAGAGGAATCTCTTCAGATTTTTTCAGATATGAAGGCAGGGAAGTACGCAGATGGTGAAATGGTACTGCGTGCGAAGATAGATATGTCATCGCCGAATATCAACATGCGAGACCCTATCATCTACAGAGTAGCCCATCTCTCACATCAGAGACAGGGAGACAAGTGGTGCATCTACCCGATGTATGATTTTGCTCATCCTATCGAGGACGCTATAGAGGGAGTTACCCACTCCATCTGTACTCTCGAGTTTGAGGATCACAGACCGCTCTATGACTGGGTAGTCCGTGAGTGCGAGTTCCCTGATCCACCGAGACAGATAGAGTTTGCTAAGCTCTACCTCAAGAATGTCGTCACAGGAAAGCGCTACATCAAAAAGCTCGTAGAGGATGGCATAGTAGACGGGTGGGATGACCCGAGGCTTGTATCTATAGCTGGACTCCGTCGCAGGGGTTACACACCTGAATCCATAAAGAAATTCGTAGAGCTTGCCGGTGTCAGCAAGGCAAACTCGACAGCAGAGTATCCGATGCTTGAGTACTGCATCAGAGAAGACTTAAAGACAAAGGTTCCTCGCGTCATGGCAGTTCTTGACCCGATAGAGCTCGTGATAGATAACTACCCTGAAGGACAGTCAGAAAAGCTTCCGGTAGTAAATAACGTCGAGAATGAGGCACTTGGAAGCCGTGAGGTTAATTTTTCAAAGCATCTGTATATAGAGAGAAGCGACTTCATGGAAGTGCCGGTAAAGAAGTATTTCCGTATGTTCCCGGGGAACGAAGTCAGACTCATGAATGCCTATTTCGTGACCTGTACCGGGGTCGACAAAGATGAAAATGGTGATATAATAAGAGTACATGCTATTTACGATCCGGCTTCAAAGGGCGGTAATTCTCCTGATGGAAGAAAAGTCAAGGGAACTATCCACTGGGTCGATCAGGCAACAGCATTTAAGGCCCCTGTCAGACTCTATGAGAATGTCATAGATGAAGAGAAAGGTGTCTATAACGAAGACGGCAGCCTGAACTTAAATCCTCATTCGCTGACCGTAAAGGATGCCTACATCGAGGCATCGGTAAAGGATGCAAAGCCGTATGACAGCTTCCAGTTTGTAAGAAACGGATTTTTTACAACGGACAGCAAGGACTCTAAGGAAGGCGAGCCAGTGTTTAACAGGATAGTTTCGCTGAAGAGTTCGTTTAAGTTACCGGCATCCAAATAAGGAGGGAACATACATGAACCTGTTATCAGGACTCGAGAAGTTCGGCATCAAGGCAGATGGGAACCTTGATATCACTGATGATGGCACAGCAAAAAAAGAAAATGGACAGCAGGTAGCAAAGAAGAGCATAGAGGACTTAGAGGAGAAGGACATGGTTCTTCAGAAGTCAGTACAGTGCCCTATCTGCGACCACAAGTTCAAAGTGCTCCAGGTCAAGAGCGCGAAGGTAAAGCGTATCGGAACAGATCCTGATACCCGTCCTCATTTCCATAATATCGACACCCTAAAGTACGAAGTCATCGTCTGTCCTCACTGTGGATACGCAGCCATGAACAAATACTTCGAGCATGTGTCTGCTACCCAGATGAAGTGGATCAAAGAGGCCGTATGCAGCAAATTCACTCCGCTTTCAGATGACGTGCCTGAGATCTACACTGCTGATGAGGCAGTCGACAGATATAAGCTCGCTCTGGTTTCGGCCATGGCAAAGCACGCCAGACTTTCGGAGAAGTCTCTTATCTGCCTTCGCATCGCATGGATCAGACGTGACCAGATAAAGGAGATGTCAGAGTCTAACGTCGAGGAAGTCGGACGGAAGAAGCAGTACATCGAAGAATACGAGGGCTTTTACAGACAGGCATACGAGGGCTATACAAAGGCCTACAGTACAGAGACAGGCCTGAATTCGATAGCCATTGAGTATATATTAGCAAACATGGCGATCCACTTTAAGGAGTACGGAACTGCTTCGAAGCTGGTTTCAAATCTCCTGGGGAACCCTAACACAAATCCAAGAGTCAAGGATCGCTGCCTTGACCTTAAGGATAAAATAGTCGCAGCCCAGAAAAAGGGTTAAGCCAAAGAACTTTATAAACGGAAAAAGAAAGGATTACAAAATGAGTGACAAGCTGAAGGTTGGTATCTTAGGCGGTACTGGAATGGTAGGACAGCGTTTTATCGCTATCCTCGAGAACCATCCATGGTTCGAGGTAAAGGAGATCGCAGCATCTCCGAGAAGTGCCGGAAAGACATATGAGGAGTGCGTTAAAGACCGCTGGAAGATGGATACGCCTATTCCTGAAGCTGTGAAAAATATCGTCGTAAAGAACGTAAATGAGGTCGAAGAAGTATCTAAGGACGTGGACTTCTGTTTCTCAGCCGTAGACATGAAAAAGGATGAGATCAGAGCCATCGAGGAAGCTTACGCAAAGACAGAGACACCGGTCGTATCGAATAACTCAGCACACCGCTGGACACCGGATGTACCTATGGTAGTTCCTGAGATAAACCCGGAGCACTTCGATGTCATACAGTACCAGAAGAAGAGACTCGGAACAAAGCGTGGATTTATCGCTGTTAAGCCGAACTGCTCTATCCAGTCATATGCGCCGGTACTTACGTCATGGCTTCCGTTCCACCCGACAGAGGCAGTAGTATCTACATACCAGGCTATCTCTGGAGCTGGAAAGACCTTTAAGGACTGGCCTGAGATGGAAGGGAATATCATCCCGTTCATCAGTGGTGAGGAAGAGAAGTCAGAGAAGGAGCCACTCCGTCTCTGGGGTAAGGTCGAGAACGGACAGATTGTGCCATCAGACTGCATGAAGATCACATCACAGTGTATCAGAGTGCCTATCCTCTATGGTCACACAGCCACAGTCTTCGTCAATCTGAAAGATAAGTCTTCAAAGCAGGAACTTATCGATGCGATGACCTCATTCTCAGGTCTTCCGCAGAAGCTGAACCTGCCATCAGCACCAAAGCAGTTTATCCGCTATATGGAAGAAGATGACAGACCGCAGGTAAAGCTCGATGTAAACTACGAGAACGGCATGGGCATCACTATCGGACGTCTTCGCGAAGATTCCATCTTCGACTGGAAGTTCGTAGGTCTCTCACACAATACCATGCGTGGTGCTGCAGGCGGAGCAGTCCTCTGCGCCGAACTCCTGAAAGCCCAGGGCTACATCGAAGCAAAGTAATGGATAGATGGGTGAGCCTGTTACCTGATAAAGGAGAAGAATGGGGAAGAGCCTTTTTATAGCAGAAAAACCTATGGTCGCGAGAGCTTTCGCGGCCGTTTTTAATGACAACTTAAAAAGCTACGACGGCTACCAGGAGGGTAACAGCATCATCGTGACCTGGTGTGTAGGACACTTAGTCACGATGAGCTACCCGGAAGCCTATGATCCTGCCCTGAAAAAATGGTCGATGAGCACACTGCCGTTTATCCCGACAGAGTTCAAATACGAAGTCATCCCGGGTGTAAAGAAGCAGTATGACGTCGTATCAAAGCTTTTAAACAGGGATGATGTCGACCGTATTTACGTCTGCACCGATAGCGGACGAGAAGGAGAGTACATCTACCGTCTCGTCAGAAATCAGGCAGGCGTCCATGGTAAGGACGAGCGCCGTGTCTGGATCGATTCTCAGACTGACGAAGAGATAAAGCGCGGCATAAAAGAGGCAAAGCCGGAAAGTGACTACGACAGTCTCTCAGACGCTGCCTACCTTCGCGCAAAGGAAGACTACCTGATGGGAATTAATTTTTCAAGGCTCCTGACCTTGAAGTACGGAAACCAGATGGCATCATTCCTGCATTCGAGGCGGCAGGTGATCGCGGTCGGACGAGTCATGACCTGTGTGCTTGGCATGGTCGTGAGGCGTGAGATCGAGATCAGACAGTTTGTAAAGACACCGTTCTACAGGCTTCTGGCATATACAGGAGCAGGCGACGCAGATGGACTGTCATTCGAGTGGAGAAGCCAGAAGGATTCGAAGTACTTCAATTCACCGCTTTTATATAAAGAAAATGGATTTAAACAGCGCCAGAGCGCCGCAGAACTGGCACAGCTTCTGACAGGTACAGATATATTTAAAAATGCACCTGTCGAAACAGGAGATAAAAACAGGCCTAAGGATATGGCTTCAGCTGATCTGGAGCTTACAGTGGTCTCTGTCCAGAAAAAGGATGAAAAAAAGAATCCGCCGCTCCTCTATAATCTCGCAGAGATACAGAATGACGCGTCAAAGTTTTTTAAGATATCGCCTGATCAGACACTGACTATCATCCAGTCTCTGTATGAGAAAAAGCTCGTGACTTATCCGCGTACCGACGCCAGGGTGCTTTCATCCGCGATAGCAAAAGAGATCGATAAAAATATCCGAGGACTTCAGACTCTTCCGATTTTTAAACCATTCTGTGACGAGATTTTTGAAAGTGGGACATATAAGAATATCGGAAAGACCAGATACACCGATGATAAAAAGATCACCGACCACTATGCCATCATACCTACAGGACAGGGGCTTTCGGCACTTAAAGGCTTAAACCCCACTGAGCAGAGAGTATACGAGACGATAGCCCGCAGGTTCTTAGCTATATTTTACCCACAGGCTGTGTATAAGAAAACGGCAGTAGAGGTGACGGCACCGCTACATGACGCAGGACAGAGCTTTACCGAGCATTTTTACGCGAATGATAAGTACCTGGCAAAAGAAGGATACTTAAAGGTCATGAAGTATTCTTTTTTCAAGGATAAAAAGCAGGATTCCACCTCTGCGAACGAGCTTCTGGCCAGTATAAAAAAAGGCGATAAAATAAATGCACATTCGCTTGAGATCAAAGAGGGCGAGACCTCGCCTCCGAAGAGATATACCTCAGGTTCCATGATCCTTGCGATGGAAAATGCCGGCTCGCTGATAGAAGACGATGAGCTGAGAGAACAGATAAAGTCAAACGGTATCGGGACTTCTGCCACGCGTGCCGGTATTCTCGAAAAACTCGTGAAGAACCGCTATCTGTCTCTGAATAAAAAGACCCAGGTCATCACTCCGACACTTACAGGCGAGATGATCTACTACGTGGTAGGTTATTCTATCCGACCTATGCTTGACCCCGTGCTTACAGCCAGCTGGGAAAAGGGGCTGTCGCAGGTGGCTGACGCTGAGATAGAGGAAGACGAGTATATGACTAAGCTCTCAGCCTTCATCACGAAGTACACAGACCGGGTAAAAGGCGAGAACAACGGAGAGATACTATCTAAATGCTTTAACTACGCCGCACAGTTTTACAAGAAAGGCTCATATGGCGGGATAGCAAAGGAGAAGAAAGGAAGCACCAAATGAACTGCAAGATAAAGGATATGTACGACCTGAGCCACTCGATCGCGGCTCCGTTACTGGAAAAATACGAGTACCCATGGGAGGTACTTCCTGCTATAGGAGACTTCATAAGAGAAGTCGGACCAAAGCTCGATACTTCTGTCTATGAGGACAGAGGTGACTTCATCTACATCGCAAAGTCAGTGAAATTCGTAAATGAAGTGACTAACACTATAATCGGGCCATGCATCATAGGACCTGACACCGAAGTCCGCCCAGGAGCTTTTATCCGCGGAAACGCCATCATCGGAGCAGACTGTGTGGTCGGCAATTCCACCGAGATAAAGAATGACATCATCTTTGATAATGTCGAAGTCCCGCACTACAACTACGTCGGCGATTCAGTTCTTGGATTTCACGCTCACATGGGCGCAGGCTCTATCACGAGTAATATCAAAAGTGACCGTACAAATGTAGTCATAAAGGACTTTTCTACCGGAGAGAAAATAGAGACAGGCCTACGTAAAATAGGCGCTCTCCTTGGCGATTATGTAGAAGTAGGCTGTAATACAGTCTTAAATCCGGGAAGCGTAGTAGGCTCTCATACCACAATCTACCCGGTATCGATGATCCGCGGAATCATACCTGCGAACTCAGTGGTAAAAAATCGTGCCAAACAGGAGATAATAAGTAAAAAATAATAGCAAAAGCGCCGCGGCATCGCCGCGGCGCTTTTAGTTGGAAAAAGAAAAAAGATTACTTAACATTGACTGTTCGATAGTATTGTACTAAAATAACAATACTAAGTAAAGTTCTATTTTTTCATGATACATTGAATAGAATTCATTACGAGAAAGTGCCAAATGGCATTGTTAAATAAAATGAAAAGGAAACTAGCATAAGTGACTCTACTATCATATGAGATATTCCAGACGATCCTCGAACAGGGATCATTCGCAAAGGCGGCCCAGGTACTTCACCTGACTCCGTCGGCCATAAGCCATTCCATATCATCTATGGAAGAAGAAATCGGTTTTGCGCTTTTTATAAGAGGCAAGAACGGAGTAAAGCTTTCAAGCGCTGGAGAGGAGATCAACCCTTATATACAGAGGATAGTTTCGGCGGAGCAGAACTTAAAGCAGGCAGTCTCACAGATGAAGGGATTGGGCGCCGGCAAGGTGAACATCGGCACGATAAACTCTGTCTGTCTGGCCTGGATACCGGATATCATAAGGACCTTCGTCGAAGAGCACCCACAAATCGCTGTAGAGCTGTATCAGGGCTCCTACAATGACGTCGTGGAGTGGGTCAGGAATGGCACCATAGACATAGGGATCATCTCGGAGGCGGCTTCAGATGGACTTCCATTTATACCTTTAGCAGAGGATGATCTCGTAGCTGTAGTGCCTAAGGGATATATGCCGGCAGACACGAAGTACATCACACCTGAAGATCTTAAAGACCAGCCTTTTGTCATCCAGCAGGACAGCTGTGATATCGATATCATAAAGTATTTGGGCGAGTACAATCTTCAAGTTCGTGCCAATTGTCACATTCTCGACGATCAGTCAGCCATAGCGATGGTAGAATGCCGGACGGGTATTTTACTTATGCCAAAGCTCGGACTCATAAATCCCCCAGATGATGTAGTCATCTATCCGCTTTACCCGAGACACTACAGACAGCTCGGCGTAGTCTGCCTGTCAAAGGATTTCCTATCACCGGCTGCAAAGGTCATGACCCAGCATATAAGAAAGCTGGTGGGAGAGGAAAGATAAGACACCTGACTCCGCTCTGTATTATAATAAATGGATACCTATATCATTCAATTCGAAAAACACTACTCCTGTCTGACAGGAAGCTGTCCCCAGCACTGCTGTAATGGCTGGACTATCCCTGTGGATGGCAATACCTGGAGCCGCATAGAAAAAGAGCGGGGAAAGACAGGAGTTATGCTTAGGCAGCATATCACAGGAAAAACTGACGATGACCG
Source organism: Lachnospiraceae bacterium (assembly GCA_029226225.1). Taxonomy (GTDB): domain Bacteria; phylum Bacillota; class Clostridia; order Lachnospirales; family Lachnospiraceae; genus Weimeria. The sequence goes on from JAQXXU010000040.1 coordinate 14,532, forward strand.
CCAGATAAAGAAGATCTTTGGGAAATGCCCGTTTCTCGATAAAAATAAACTCTGTGAACTTCATAAAAACGGAAGGCAGGAATTAGAACCGCTCGTGTGCCGGCAGTTTCCTCATCAGGTCTTAGACCTCGGTGACAGGCGGGAAGTCACGATGCTTTTATCCTGCTATTCAGCGGCAAAGGCATTCTGTGAGCATCCTGATGAGATCAGATTTGAAAATGGCGGAGAAGACTTTGAATCGTATTATGTGATCGAAAACAGGGATGAGCCTTTTCTTGAACTTCTCCTTTCAGAAAGAAAAAAATTACTGGACGTGATAGCGGACACTTCGCGTGGGCTGCCGATCATTTTTTCAAGTGTATATGCTTATGCGGCGGCGACAAATGCCAGGTATTTAAGTAACGAGTCGAGGCAGAGCACCTGGGAGGTAGAGTTGAGCTTCAATCCGGATGACTGGGGGGAATTCGCGGTAGGAGACGGAAGTGACTACGCTTTTTTCCCGATAGAGCTTATGGACAAATGCATCCTCGGACTTATAGACTACAGCTTTCTATTTAAGAGAAACCGCAGGTTGTGGCATCTGATAAGAAAATACGAAAGGCTTTTCGGAAAACTGTACCAGGGAGAGGCCGAGAAATGGCTGAATGAGCAGCTTACACGTCTTTACAGTGAGGAACCTGCTTTTGAGAAAAGACACCGGAACTATTTTTATTATACGATGCTGCAGCTGTATCCGCTGGCCTATGAGAGCTATTTCTGGCAGAGGCAGACGCTGCTTGCGATATTCTACACGGAGCTTCTTATGATACTCGATGTGACAGAATATGTCACAGAAAAAAAAGTGCCGGATGAGGAAACACAGATACTTACACTCAGCTGCTTCGAACGCGGTACCAGACATAATCCGCCTATGACTGAAAATATATACAATGTCATCAGGAACGAATTTATATAATGCACAAATTTTATCGTGACAAGCGATAAAATTTGTGCATTTTTTATATATTTCACTTGTATAAAAGCACTTAATAGGGTACAATATTCGTGTTGTTAATTATTTCTTAATTTTCAGCCACGAATGTACATGACAAGAGGGGCTTGAAAAAGGGAAGGACAGGTGATGTTATTTGGCGAAGGAAGTTATCGACCGCATCAGAAAGGCTGAAAATGATCTCGATGACAGCTTGCAGGCAGCGAAGAAAAAGGCTGCAGAGCTGATAGATCAGGCTAAGGCTGATGCGAAGGAGTCCAGGAACGCAAGACTTTCTGAGGCCAGACAGAAGGCTGATGCGGCCATTAAGGCTGCTCAGGAGGAATCGGATCAGGCACTCGAGAGAGCCCGCCTCGATGGGGCAGGCGTGAAGGAAGAACTCCTGAAGAACTCCGGACAGAAGATGGATGAGGCCGTCACGAAGGTGATCGCGGCGCTGACGTCCTAGGAAGGAGGAGTATAAATGGCTGTAATGCCTATGAAACGCATGACGCTCATAGCCATGCGGCGGGACAGAAAAGAGTTACTCCAGTTCCTGCAGAGGCAGGGCACCACAGAGATAGACACGGATGTAGCAGATGACGGCATCTATAAAAAAATCGATGTATCATTACAGAAGCAGATATTTTTAAAAAATATCAAGCAGGCCGAGGATGCACTTGACATCTTAAACAGGATAGCACCTGAAAAAAAGTCACTCCTTTCGTCACTGGCGGGACGTGAGATCATAAGCCTTAAGGACTTCGAGAAGGACTTAGGCAGAAGAAATGAGATCATGTCAGTCATCACGAAGATAAACTCCCTGTACAAGGAAAATCTCGAGCTGATAGCGCAGATCCCGAAAGATGAGATGGACAGGGAAGCCTTAGTTCCATGGGAGGGCTTTGACTTACCGCTTGATTTCTCTGGGACCGAAAAGACAAAGGCTTTCATCGGAACCCTTCCGGGTGAGCTTTCGGCAGAGGATATCTACCTGACGCTCGGGATGCTCTTTAGGGAAGCTGACAGAGTAGATGTGGAGATCATCTCGAAGTCTGAGCAGTACACGGCGGTCATGTTCGTGACAGGGAATGAAAATGCCGAAGAACTGAAGGATGTCCTTCACAGGATGAACTTCACGAAGGCTCCTTCACAGGCAGTGACTGATTCAGATGGTACTTCACTTACTCCGGCAAAGGCTATCGAGAGGATAGACGCCCAGACCGCGAGAAAAGCTGCGAGAAGAAAGCAGATAGAATCGGAGATCACCGATCTGGCCGCAAGCAGGCATGATATCGAGCTTATCAGAGACTATTTCACGATGAGAAAAGATAAGTACGATGTCATCGGAAGCATAAATCAGTCGGATCATGTGGTCATCATCACGGGCTATGTGGCAGCCGAGGATGTGCCGAAGCTCGAAGCCGCATTAAATGAGCGGTTTGATCTGGCCTGTGATTTTTCTGATCCATCAGAGGACGCAGACGTCCCGGTAAAGCTTAAGAACAACGCTTTTGCTTCTCCGGTAGAGGGAGTTATCGCTAGCTACTCGCTTCCTGGAAAGGGTGAAGTGGATCCGTCAATGGCTGTGTCATTGTTCTATTATTTCTTCTTCGGACTGATGCTTTCTGATGCCGCCTACGGTATCATCATTGCATTAGCCTGCGGGATAATCCTGAAGAAGTTCAAGAACATGGAGCCGGGGACGAGAAAGACATTCCAGATGTTTTTCTTCTGCGGAGTTGCTACTACGATAGTTGGTTTTATTTTTGGAAGCTTCTTCGGAGACATGTTTTCCTCAGTGGCACAGACCTTTGGACATATGCCAAAGGCACAGGCTGATAAGCTTCTGCCGGCTATCTGGTTCAATCCACTCGATGACCCGATCAAGATGCTTACCTTCTGCTTTGCAGTCGGACTCATCCATCTGTTTACTGGACTTGGCATCCTGATGTATCAGGACATAAAGAACGGACATGTGCTTGATGCCATCTATGATGGACTCTTCTGGTATATGTTCGTCGGAGGCTGCGTGCTTCTGCTTTTATGCCTGCCTATGATCACGGGAATGCTCGGGCTTAGCTTCACACTCGGTCCTACAGTAAAGACTGTAAGTATCTGGATAGCGCTTATCGGATTTGCAGGAGTCGTACTTTTCTCAGGAAGAGAATCGAGAAACTGGGGAAAGAGACTGGCAAAGGGTCTCTACGGCGCATACGGAATTACATCTTATTTATCCGATGTGCTCTCGTATTCGAGACTTCTAGCATTAGGACTGGCTACATCAGTTATCTCATCGGTATTTAACACGATGGCAGGAATGGTCGGAGGAGCAGTACCGATAGTTATCGGAGTAGTGCTCTACGCGGTGATATTTATCATCGGACACATTCTGAATATGGCAATAAATGCGCTTGGCGCATATGTTCACACCAACAGACTCCAGTACGTGGAGTTCTTTGGAAAATTCTACAACGGCGGCGGACGTCCGTTTGAGGCGTTCGACCAGAAAACAAAGTACATAAGAATTAAGGAGGATATCTGACTTATGAGTATGGGAACAGTTTGGGCGCTGCTTGGAGCAGCATTATCAGCACTTCTTGCAGGTGCAGGTTCAGCAATCGGTGTAGGCAAAGCCGGACAGGCAGCAGCAGGAGTCGTGACAGAGGATCCGTCACTTTTCTCTAAGGTGCTTATCCTTCAGCTTCTTCCTGGTACCCAGGGTATCTACGGACTGCTGATCGCCTTCATCACTCTGACAAATATCGGTATCATGGGCGGTTCTGCAGACATGAGCCTTCACAAAGGCCTTCTCTACTTCGCAGCCTGCCTTCCTATGGCAGTCGTAGGTCTTATCTCAGCTATCTGCCAGGCAAACGCAGCAGTTTCAGCAATCGGCCTCGTGGCAAAGAAGCCGGATCAGTTCGGTAAAGCCATGATCTTCCCGGCCATGGTAGAGACCTACGCTATCCTTGCACTCCTCGTTTCGATCCTTTCAATCTTCGGAGTATCAGCACTGGCATGACCGAAAGCTTGTAGATGAGAACGAGCTGAAAGCTAAGTTCGAATCACAAGCGAGGTCGTTCTTTGAGATTAGCGAGGACAAGCCTGGGCGTAAGTCCGAGCTTACCGACAAGAACTTCCTTTTTATTTATTAGAAAGGAGAACAGTACAGATATGACCGGATTAGACAAGATCATAAATGAGATAAAAGAAGAGTCGGATCAGACTACTGCGGATATCTTAAAAAATGGCCGTGATAAGGCAGCTGAGATCACGGCCGCTGCCGAAAAAGATACAGCCGCTGCCGAGAAAGAGATCACAGATAAAGCCGAAGCGACCGTAAAGCAGATACGACAGAGAGCCGCAGACGGGGCAGACCTGATAAAGAAGCGTGCAGTTCTTGCTGCAAAGCAGGAGATCATCTCTGAGACTTTAGAGGCAGCAAAGCAGAGGCTATATCAGCTTTCGAACAGTGATTACGCTGATTTTTTAAAGAAGCTTATCGTAAAAAATGCTGACACAGGCGAAGGGATCATCGCGATAGGAAGCCTCGATTCAGACAGGCTTCCATCGGATTTCATAAGCCAGGTAAACGCGGTGCTTTCTGATGGAAAGACAGTTAAGGCTGCTGAAAAGCCTGCTGACATAGGACACGGAGTCATCCTGTCATATGAAGGCGCAGCCGAGAACCTGTCGATCGACGAACTTTTTGCAGCAAAGAAGGACGAGCTTACGGACATAGTAAAAGGCATTTTATTTTAACCGCGAAAGGAGGTACTTATGTCAGAAAAGCAGTACACCTATGCGGTTGCACGTATCAGAGCCAAGGAGCTTTCACTTCTAAATGACGCCTTTTTAGAGCAGCTTATCACAGCGAAGTCCGTATCAGAGGATATGGCCCTCCTTTCGGAAAAAGGCTGGAAAGGCCGTGATAATGCCGATAAGCAGGATCCTTTAGACGTTCTTTCCTACGAAGAGGAAAAGACCTACGATACAGTCCTTTCTATGGTCGATGATCCGCACGCCTTTGATGCCTTCCTTCTGAAAAAGGATTTTCATAACCTGAAGGCTGCGGTAAAAGAGACATACGCTGGAAAGGCTTTTGCGGATATCTACGTAGAGGGCGGGACCATAGAGCCTGAACGGATAAAAGAGGCAGCTAAGTCGGGTGATTTTTCAATGCTTCCTGATTCGATGAAGGAGGCCGGAAAGAAAGCTCTCGATACGCTTCTTCACTATCACGACGGACAGCTCTGCGACATCATCATAGACCGTGCCTGCCTTGACGAGATAAAAAAGGCTTCAGATAAAAACAAAAATGACCTGATAAAGCGCTACGGCGAGCTTACAGTGGCTCTTGCGGATATAAAGACAGCTGTAAGAGGATCGAAAGCGAAAAAGGACATTGCATTTTTTAAAGAGGCATTAGCAGAGTGCGATACGCTTGATGTCACGAGACTCGGAGAGGCAGCTTCACTAGGAACTGATGACATCTACGACTATCTCGAGAATACTAAGTATAAGGACGCAGTAGAAGCGCTCAAGAAATCATTTTTCGCATTTGAAAAGTGGTGCAACGACGCTCTGATGGATTCGATCAGACCTGAGAAGGCACACCCGTTTACGATAGGGCCTCTGGCAGCTTACATCCTCGCGAGAGAGAGCGAGATCAGTTCAGTCAGGATGATACTTACCGGAAAGGAAAATGATCTTCCGGATCAGATGATAAGGGAAAGGATAAGCAGGACTTATGTATAAGATCGCAGTTATGGGTGACTGGGACTCGATATACGGCTTTAAAGCATTAGGCCTTGATACATATCCTGTCACGGACCCCGAAGAGGCGGAGAAAACGCTTCACACATTAGCAGAAGATCAGACCGCGGTGATCTATATCACAGAGGCTCTGGCGGCACAGATAGAAAAAGCTATCGCAAGCTACTCTGAGTCGCCGCTTCCGGCTATAATCCTTATACCGGGAGCCTCCGGAAATACTGGAGAGGGCTTAGCCCTCGTGAAGAAGAGCGTAGAGCAGGCGGTTGGGTCTGATATTATTTTTGGGACCGCAAGTCAGTAGATGAGAACGAGTCATAGACGAGGTTCGAACTTAGCGAAAAGAACCTCATTATTATTTTATTTATAGGAGAAGACATGAGTTTAGGTACGATAAAAAAAGTGGCCGGGCCTCTTGTCATAGCAGAGGGGATGCGCGAAGCGAATATGTTCGATGTGGTGCGTGTGTCAAAGCAGCGACTCATCGGCGAGATCATCGAAATGCACGGTGATCAGGCTTCCATCCAGGTATATGAGGAGACTTCAGGACTCGGACCGGGAGAGCCGGTCGAGTCGACCGGTGAGCCGATGAGCGTTGAGCTCGGACCCGGCCTTATCGGCAATATCTATGATGGAATCGAGCGACCGCTCGAGGAGATCATGGAGGTAACACACAGCAACAACCTTCAGCGAGGCGTCGAGGTTCCGGCACTTCCGAGAGATAAGGTCTGGCACTTCGTTCCGACCGCAAAGGCCGGAGATGAGGTAAAAGCCGGAGACATCATCGGGACTGTAGAGGAGACACCGGTAGTCACACAGAAGATCATGGTGCCATACGGCGTTTCCGGAAAAATAAAATCCATAGCCGAGGGTGACTACAAGGTCACAGATACTATAGCTACTATAACGACAGAGAACGGAGATAAGACAGTCTCTATGCTTCAGAAGTGGCCTGTTCGAAAAGAAAGACCATATAAGCAGAAGTTATCACCAGACAGGCCGCTTATCACCGGACAGCGTGTCATTGATACACTTTTCCCGATAGCAAAGGGCGGCGTAGCAGCAGTTCCGGGACCTTTCGGTTCAGGAAAGACTGTCGTTCAGCATCAGCTGGCTAAGTGGGCTGACGCAGACATCGTGGTCTACATCGGCTGCGGTGAGCGTGGAAACGAGATGACCGATGTATTAAACGAGTTCCCGACCCTAAAGGACCCGAAGACAGGACACTCCCTGATGGAGAGAACAGTCCTTATCGCAAATACTTCTGATATGCCGGTTGCAGCCCGTGAGGCTTCTATCTACACCGGTATCACTATAGCAGAGTATTTCCGTGATATGGGCTACTCAGTAGCTCTGATGGCAGATTCTACGAGCCGTTGGGCCGAAGCTCTCCGTGAGATGTCAGGAAGACTCGAAGAGATGCCAGGTGAGGAAGGTTACCCGGCATACCTGGGAAGCCGTCTGGCACAGTTCTACGAGAGAGCAGGACACGTAAAGTGCCTGGGAAGTGATGACAGAGAAGGTGCCCTTTCAGTTATCGGAGCCGTATCCCCTGCCGGAGGTGATATATCGGAGCCTGTCACACAGGCTACCCTTCGTATAGTAAAGGTATTCTGGTCACTTGACGCAGATCTCGCATACCAGAGACACTTCCCGGCTATCAACTGGCTGACTTCGTATTCACTTTACCTGGACAGCCTTGGCAAGTGGTTCGACGCGAATGTAGATGAAGACTGGATGACTCTTCGCGGCCGCATGATGAGTATCTTATCAGACGAGAGCAAACTGAACGAAATGGTACAGCTTGTCGGAATGGATGCTCTCTCAGCACCGGACCGTCTGAAGATGGAAGCAGCACGCTCTATCCGTGAGGATTTCCTGCATCAGGACGCTTTCCACGAGATAGATACATTCTCATCACTTAAGAAGCAGTTTATGATGATGGATCTTGTGCTTTCATACTACGACAAGTCTGTAGAAGCTTTAGATCAGGGTGCTTCGCTTAACAGCCTCATAACTCTTCAGGTACGTGAGGAGATCGGACGTTTCAAGTACACGCCTGAGAAGGACTTAAAAGAAAAATTCGATGCTGTCTCAAAGGAACTCGACAAAGAGATCGCAGAGGCAGAATCAGCAAAGGAGGACTTCTAAATGCCAAGAGAATACAGAACCATACAGGAAGTCTCCGGTCCTCTGATGCTCGTAAGGGGCGTCAGTGATGTCACCTACGATGAACTTGGAGAATTAGAGCTAGAAAACGGTGAGAAGCGTCGTTGCAAGGTTCTTGAGATTGATGGTGGAAATGCACTAGTTCAGCTTTTTGAGCCTTCTACAGGAATTAACCTCGATACTTCAAAGGTCCGCTTCCTTGGACGTCCGATGGAGCTGGGTGTATCTGAAGACATGCTCGGCCGTGTATTTGACGGACTCGGCAGACCTATAGACGGAGGCCCTGAGATCCTTCCGGATGAGAGGCGCGACATAAACGGTCTGCCTATGAATCCGGCAGCCAGAGCCTACCCGGAGGAGTTCATCGAGACAGGAATCTCTGCTATCGACGGACTGAACACCCTTGTCCGTGGACAGAAGCTTCCTATTTTCTCAGCATCTGGACTTCCACACTCACAGCTGGCAGCCCAGATCGCGCGTCAGGCAAAGGTTCGTGGAACAGATGAGCCATTCGCCGTAGTATTTGCGGCTATGGGTATCACCTTCGAGGAAGCACACTTTTTCCAGGAGTCGTTTAAGGAGACAGGAGCTATCGACAGAACAGTGCTCTTCGTAAACCTCGCGAACGATCCGGCAGTAGAGCGTATAGCTACACCTAGAATGGCGCTTACCGCAGCTGAGTACTTAGCTTTCGAGAAAAATATGCACGTGCTTGTCATCATGACAGACATCACGAACTACGCAGATGCCCTTCGTGAGATCTCGGCAGCACGAAAAGAGGTTCCGGGACGCCGCGGATATCCTGGCTACATGTATACCGACCTCGCTTCGCTCTACGAAAGAGCAGGACGTCAGAAGGGAAAGAAGGGCTCCATCACTATGATCCCTATCCTTACGATGCCAGAGGATGATAAGACTCATCCTATCCCTGACCTTACAGGATATATCACTGAGGGACAGATCATCCTTTCCCGTGAGCTCTACCAGAAGGGAATCCAGCCGCCAATAGACGTGCTCCCGTCACTTTCGAGACTTAAGGATAAAGGTATCGGAGAAGGAAAGACCAGAGCCGACCACGCGAATACGATGAACCAGCTATTTGCCGCCTATGCCCGTGGTAAGGATGCAAAAGAGCTGATGATGATCCTTGGAGAGGCAGCCCTTACCGACATCGATAAGCTCTATGCGAAGTTCGCAGATGAGTTCGAGGAGAAGTACATAAATCAGGGTTACAACTCCGACCGCTCGATCGAGGAAACCCTCGACATCGGCTGGGACTTACTCCGTATCCTGCCTCGTTCAGAGTTGAAGCGAATCAAGGACGAATTCTTGGATAAATATTACGACAAAAAATAATCAAATAGTCCAGTTGGGCAGTCAGACAAATGATGTCAACCCGACACGCTTGCTCGCTGTTCATTCGCACTCGTCTATTTGTGGCGTCTGCGGAAACTCGCAAAAACGCTTCCCATTCCCTTGCGGTTGCGCCCTTAACGGGCGCAAAGAAGCGTTTTTGCTCAGACAGGTCCTCGACGCCACGACATCGTGCTCATTCGCCACGTTCGCTGCGCTAAGGTCGTCTTGACATCTTTGTCTTCCTGCCTTTCGGAAACTTTGATTTTAAGGAGGTAATATGGCAGCTTCACATGTAAATCCTACTCGAATGGAACTCACCCGCCAGAAGAAAAAACTCCAGACGGCCCTCAAGGGTCACAAGCTCTTAAAGGATAAAAGAGACGAGCTGATGCGAAGCTTCTTAGACCTAGTAAGGGAGGACAAAGTCCTCCGTGAAGAGGTCGAGGCAGAGATAAAAAAGGCAAACAAGAGCTTTGTCTTAGCCGGAAGCCAGATGTCAAAGGAAGCAGTGTCAGTCGCCTTCATGGCTCCAAAGCAGGAAGTATCGGTAGATGTCTCTACAAAGAACGTCATGAGCGTCGAGATACCTGTATTTAAGACGCAGTTCCGCGGAAGCGACGAAGGTGATTTTTATCCTTATGGATATGCTTTCACATCGGCAGACTTAGACGAAGGAGTGGGCACTTTATCAAAGCTTCTGCCAAAGCTTCTAAAGCTTGCGGAGAGCGAGAAGTCCTGTCAGCTGATGGCGGCCGAGATAGAGAAGACCAGGCGCCGTGTAAACGCCTTAGAGCATGTGCTGATCCCGCAGACGCAGGAGAACATCCGCTACATCACGATGAAGCTCGATGAGAATGAGCGTTCATCACAGGTTCGACTGATGAAGGTCAAGGACATGATGCTCGAGGATGCTCACCACTACAAGGAGAGACGGGATGCAGAACCATTAAAAGAGGATGTATCTTAAAAAATACAAGGCACGAAACCGTTTCGGTTTCGTGCCGTTTTTTAGGCAAAAAGTGCTTGCATTTACATATCAAGTGTGGTAAACTAATCGATTTTCACTCTTACAATTTTTACAAAATTATGATATAATTGTTGCAGTTGGACAGTTAGGAACAGGAGGATACATGTACAAAGTCGGCGATTATATCATGCATGAGACATCTGGCGTGTGCCAGGTAAAGGAGATTTCTGAGAAGGCGCTTCACGGAAAAGGCTCTGAGAGGATGTATTACAGTCTTGAGCCAGTATTTGATAAGGGTGCGTCAGTTATCACCCCAGTCGACTCGAAGACGAGAATCCGTGATGTGAAGAGTCCGGATGAGTTCAAGGAGCTTCTCTCTGAAGTACCACAGATCGACGTGGTAAAGGAAGAAGGGAATCGTGCCCGCACTGAGAAGTTCAAAGAGAAGATAGCGCTGTTCGACCCGAAGCAGCTCGCCTCGGTAGTGAAGAGCATCTATCTGCACCAGAAGAGGAGAATCGCAGCCGGGAAGAAGGCCATGAGCTCGGATGAGAGAGTCATGGACGTGGCAGCTCAGAGACTTTTCGAAGAGATGGCATTTGCCATGAAGACAGATATCGAGACTGTAAAGCATGCCTTCTTTAAAAAGCTGGACGGAGAAGATTAAATGATACCATTACTCGCCAGACAGAGCATTGACAGAAAGGTATCAGATCACATCTCAGTCATAGTAGGAAACTACGAGTATTATTACGCCTGCGGGCTTTTAAACCGCAGGCTTTCTTTAGGTCTGCCGTCAGATATAAAGCCTCAGGAGCTTTTTGAAAAAATGCAGGATACACTTAAGGATACTCCTATAGAGGCTCCTGCAGGTGACGGCGTGACAGATGAGGACTATCTGAAGTACCTGATAAGACGATACGAACCGGATGAGAAGTATGACGATCAGATGAAAGAACTCTTTACTTTTAACGGATGAAGCTATACTATAATTCACATGAGCAGGCTGGTTTCCAGAAGAAAAAGAAAGAAAAAGACAGATTATAAGAAGATCATATTAGTTTTTGCGGCTATTATAGTAGTTCTAATAGTCGCAGTCTGCGTGCATAGCGCTCAGAAGAAAAAGGCAGCCGAGGCTGCGGAAGCGGCAAGACTTGAGGCGATAAAAAACGCAGAGCCAGCGACAAGTATCGACGTCGATCTACTGACTCCGAATAAATACTCCAGACCTGAGATACCTCTTAAAAAAATAAACGGGATAGTAGTCCATTACACAGCAAATCCAGGCTCTACGGCCATGGAGAACCGTAATTACTTCGAGGGCTTAAAGGATAGCCACAGGACATCGGCGAGCAGCCATTTCGTCGTAGGACTGGATGGTGAGATCATCCAGTGCATTCCTACGAAGGAGGAGGCTTACGCGTCGAATCAGAGAAATTCAGACACTCTTTCGATAGAGTGCTGCCACTATGCCGAGAACGGCCAGTTTGAGCCGAAGACCTACGCCTCACTGGTCAGGCTCTGCGCCTACTTATGTCACAGATTCAGCCTTACAGAAAAGGATATCATAAGGCATTACGATGTGACAGGAAAGGACTGCCCAAAGTATTTTGTCGAGCATCCTAAAGCCTGGAAGCAGTTCAGAAGCGATGTAAAGGACGCGCTGGACGCCAAAGACTGGGATCTGACGATCAACTCCTAAATGTGACAGCGGGGACGCGTCCACAGCTGTTCCGGTATTCGGCCGGTGTGATACCGCTCTATTCGCGGAAAAAGCCGTTGATCCGCTGGAAAGACGAATGGAGATAGTATATACTTGTCTGCATGAAGAAATTTCTTATTTACTCAGACAAGATACTGACCGCAATCACTTATGCGGCATATGTGGCGCTACTGATATACATCATAGTGAGGTTCGGCTTTGGAGCCGACATCCTGAAAGCACTTCTGATACCGGCGACAGGATTTATCCTTGAGACTGTGATCCGTGACAGGCTGAACTTTCCTAGACCTTACGAGAAGACAGGTGTCCCTCCGATCATCCCGAAGAAGACTAAGGGTCACAGTTTTCCGAGCCGCCACGCGTTTTCAGTTACGATGATAGTCATGATGTATGTATTCTACCTGCCTTACTTAGGCGTGGTAATGCTTGTTATAGCCGTCTGTCTCTGCATCATCCGTGTAAAGGGCGGAGTGCATTCGGCACTGGATGTGACAGCGGGCGCGGTGCTGGCGGCAGCCTACGCAGCATTTTTTATGTGGCTTTTCAAATGACGTCAATGCCACTTGACACCATAAAGCCTTTTTGCTAGACTTTATCTAATTACCCATTAGTAGAAGTATATATAGGAAAGTGAGGAAAAAATGGCTTCAATTATTGGAGAAGGAATCACATTTGATGACGTACTGTTAGTGCCTCAGTATTCGGAAGTAACTCCGAATATGATCGACCTTTCGACAAAGCTGACGAATACGATCACACTGAATGTGCCGCTGATGTCAGCAGCCATGGATACAGTTACCGAGCACCGCATGGCAATCGCTATGGCTCGCCAGGGTGGAATCGGGATCATCCATAAGAATATGTCGATAGCAGAGCAGGCTGAAGAGGTCGATAAGGTAAAGAGATCAGAGAACGGCGTCATCACAGACCCATTTTTCCTCTCACCTGATAATACCTTACAGGATGCCGAAGACCTGATGCATAAGTTCCGCATTTCAGGAGTTCCTATCACAGAAAAGGACGGAAAGCTCGTAGGCATCATAACAAACCGTGATCTGAAGTTCGAAGAGAACTATGATAGACCGATAAAGGAAGTCATGACGTCTGAGAACCTGATCACAGCACCGGAAGGAGTAACTCTTGAAGAGGCGAAGAAGATCCTCGCAAAGGCCCGTAAAGAGAAGCTTCCTATCGTAGACAAGGACGGAAAGCTCAAAGGTCTTATCACTATAAAGGATATCGAGAAGCAGATCAAATACCCGAACTCAGCGAAGGATGCACAGGGACGTCTCGTCTGCGGAGCCGGAGTCGGCATCACTGCAAATATGATGGAGAGAACAGAAGCTCTCGTAAAGGCAAAGGTAGACTGTATCGTAGTAGACTCAGCACACGGCGATTCAAAGAATATCCTGAATGCAGTAAAGCAGATAAAGGCAGCATGGCCTGATCTGCAGGTAATTGCCGGAAATATAGCAACAGGCGAGGGTGCAAAGCACCTGATCGAGGCCGGAGCTGATGCAGTCAAGTGCGGTATCGGACCTGGTTCTATCTGTACGACCCGTGTCGTAGCAGGAATCGGTGTTCCGCAGATCACAGCTATAATGGACTGCTACGAAGTAGCAAAGAAGTACGATATCCCTGTTATCGCAGACGGCGGTATCCAGTTCTCAGGAGATATGGTAAAGGCCCTTGCAGCAGGCGGCAATGTCTGCATGATGGGTTCGCTCTTTGCAGGATGCGACGAGGCACCGGGAGCTACAGAGCTCTATCAGGGCCGTAAGTACAAGGTCTACAGAGGCATGGGTTCTATCGCAGCCATGGAGAACGGTTCTAAGGACCGTTACTTCCAGGAAGGTGCCAGAAAGCTCGTTCCGGAAGGCGTTGAAGGACGTGTCGCATACAAGGGCAGCGCAGAGGATGTAATCTTCCAGATGGTAGGCGGCATCAGAAGCGGTATGGGTTATAACGGCGCACCTACTATCAAGGAACTCCAGGAGAAGGGCAAGTTCATAAAGATCTCGAACGCAGCTCTTAAAGAAAGCCATCCGCATGATATCCACATCACTAAGGAAGCTCCTAACTACTCGATCGACGAGTAATGTGTCACCGGGGACGCGTTCAGCTGACACATTTTATACAGGGTCCGGCCATCTGGCCGGGCTTTTTATTTACATAAGCGCATATCCCTCGGGCTCATCCCATACGTCTTTTTAAAGAGCCTGTAAAAATAGCTGGTATTTTCATATCCGACTGAAAATGAAATATCGGTGATGGGGAGTGAGGTGTTTTTTAAAAGCCAGAGAGCCTGGCTCATGCGCTTTTCAGAGAGCAGCACTGTAAAGCTCTTCCCGGTATTTTTCTTAATGATGCGCCCCATCGAATAGATGTCGGTATGGTTTGAATCACAGAATTCAGTAAATGATGCGTCCCTGTAACTCGTATCTATGTAATCGAGCAGGGTCAGCATCATTTTTTTATCATAAGAGTCATCTGACATATGCAGATGCTCAGTCTCATTCATCAGATGAAGGAAGAGGAGAGCCATCGTCTGCTGGCTTAAGATCCTGTTACCATCATGAGAGTCAAGCATCAGGATGATCAGGTTTTCCATCAGATTCTGTACAGGTGTGATATCAGAGACATCAAAATACAGGTAGTTTCCGACTATATCCTTTTCCGTAAGACAGCTGATAAGGAAGTTACGGAGCGCCGACTTCGTATCACCTATGCGTTTAAGCACCTCATCGAAAAATTCCGGAAGGATGATGAAATTCACCGCTATGTCTTTTCCTCCTGCGGGTTCTATCTCCTGCTTCGCGTGCTGATTCATAAACAGCAGGTCGCCACTGCGAAGTGTGATCATATTCCCATCGATGATGTGCGTCGTCTGTCCCTCGACCATATACACGAATTCCACGAAGTTATGCGTATGTTCAGGAAAATGGATAAATCGCGTGTTAGGACGGATATCTATTAGACGTCCTTTTTTTAGCAGGAGAGACGCATCGATCTCATTCTGCTTTGACAGGTAGTAGAGTCTTCTGTCCACATCCTTTTTACCGTTCAGGATTTTCTTTTCCTCGTCAGTTATCTGTGAGAGTTTTTTTATCAGATCTTTTTTCATAAAAAAAGTATAACACAAAATCGCAAATAAGGACGCGCTTTTTTACAAACAGTGTTCTTACTCTGATAAGCTTTCGAGTGTATTATAGGAGCATAGACAAAAGCTCAAGGAGGTTATAAAAGTGAAAGTAATAGATTCAGAACTTATGAAAGCATACGCCAGGATGGCCATGGACGGATTCAACCAGGGATGGCATGAGAGAAACGGCGGGAACCTGACATATAGACTTAAGGATTCAGATGTAGAAGAATTAAAGGATGACTTCAAGGAAGACGGCATCTGGGAGGATTTCGGCTGGCAGGCAGGTCACGAATCAGACAGTAGCTTCTCAGGACTTGCCGGTGAGTACTTTATGGTAAGCGGCTCGGGAAAATACTTCAGAAATATCCAGCCTGATCCGGAGGACAATGTAGCTATCATAAAGCTAAACGATACTGGCACAAAGTTCATGAAAGTATGGGGCTTAAAGAAGGGCGGAAGACCTACATCAGAGCTCCCGACACATCTCGCAAATCTGGACGTACTTAAAAAGCGTGATGAGGATATCAGGATAGTCTACCACTGTCATCCGACGAACCTTATAGCCCTGACATACGTACTGCCTCTTGATGAGAGAGTCTTCACAAGAGAGATATATGAGATGGCGACCGAGTGCCCTATCGTATTCCCCGAGGGAATAGGCATCGTGCCGTGGATGCTCTGCGGTGGCAAAGAGATAGGAGATTATACTTCAGAACTTATGAAGACACACGACATCTGTGTCTGGGCTCACCACGGGACTTTTGTCTGCGGGCGTGATTTCGATGAGACATTCGGGCTCATCCATACGGCTGAGAAGGCAGCTGAAGTGCTTGTAAAAGTCATGTCTATAACGAACGTAAAGAGGCAGACTATCACTCCGGACCAGTTCAGGGAACTGAATAAACCATTCGGAGTACATATAAACGAGAAGTTCCTCTATGAGAAAAAAGATGGGACTATAGGGCAGATGCCGGAGGAGTAAGTTATGTTAGTAGATACAAAAGCAAAGATCGGAGTTTTTTCAATAGCGTTAGGAGCATATCTGCCGCAGTTCCCGCAGCTCGTGCCGGAGTTTAAGGGTCAGTATGAGACTTTTAAAAAAATGCTTCCGGGTACAGTGGAACTGATAGACGGCGGGCTTGTGACGACCAAAGAAGAAGCGCAGGCAGTAGGAGATAAATTCAGGGCAGCTGATGTGGATCTCGTATTTTTACAGTTACTCACCTATGCTACTTCGTATAATATGCTGCCGGCGGTAAAGGACTTAGACGTTCCGGTAGTTCTGGTAAATCTGCAGAAGAAAAGGGTTCCGGACTATGCTCATGCCGAGATCCCTGACTGGCTCGGCGAATACTATGCCTGCGGGGCAGTAGGTGAAATGGTCGCTGACTTAAATCGCTATGGCAAGAGACATGCGGTGATCACAGGTGTAGTCGAAGGCGGAGACGCGGAGGCACAGTATGAGATAGATGACTGGTGCAAGGCTGCGCAGGTCAGACGTCGCTTCCGTGATACGAATGTAGCTCAGATAGGAAGACCTTATCCAGGCATGATGGATCTCTATATCGACGAGAGCAATCTATACCGCAGGCTTGGTCTCTACACGAAGCAGTTCGACTGGGAGAAGATGTGGGCTATAGCCGATGATATCACAGATGAATCTGCCATCGATGAAAAAATAGCCGATATCCACGATACTTTCGATGTGACAGGGGAATACGAGGAGAGTGACATCAGGATGATGGCCAAGTATGTGGTAGCTTTCGAAAAGTGGGTTTGCGACGAGAAACTGGGGCTGATCGCGTCACATTATGACGGTTTTGCGCAGGGCAAGGCAGGAGTCCTTGACTCGATGCTGATACCAGCATTTTCTATGCTTATAAAGCAGGGGACAGCCTGTGCCGTAGAAGGTGACATGAAGGTCGCCATGGCGATGAGCATCATGAAGACTATATGCGGAAGCGGGCAGTTATCAGAAATGTACTCTATCGATTTCGATTCTGATGTCTGCATTATCGGTCATTCCGGTTCAGGTGACTATGACATATCAAAGGCAAAGAAGCCTACAATGAAGATAGTTCCTGTCTTCCACGGAAAGACAGGCGGAGGTTATCTGACCCAGTTCTATCCTCCGGCGGGTGATATCACTTATCTCGCGATCACGCAGGACGGAGACGGACATTTTAAATTCATAGCCGCAGAGGGTGTAAATGAAGAAGGCCCGATCTACGGATTCGGGGATACGAATATGCGCACCAGATTCGAATGCGGCGCTAAAGAATTCGTGACCCGCTGGAGCGAAGCAGGACCTACCCATCACATGGCAGCAGGCATAGGTCACAATGTCGGCACGATCCGTAAGGTTGCCGAGATCCTGAATGTGCCGCTGGAGGTTATAGCATGAAAGATACATACTTAGCTGTTGACATCGGCGCCTCGAGTGGCAGGTGCATTGTCGGTTCAGCTGAAAATAAAGACATAAAGATTCAGGAGACCTACAGGTTTGAGAACGGTCTCATAGAAAAAAATGGACACAAATGCTGGGATATAGAGCGCCTAAGAGACAGCGTTATAGCTGGGATTGCCGAGACCGTAAAGAAAGGTTTCTCTCCAAGGAGCATCGGAGTAGATACCTGGGCCGTTGATTTCGTTCTCCTCGATAAAAATGACCAGATCATAGGTGATGCAGTTTCATACCGAGACTCGCGTACAGACGGGATAAAGGATGAACTTGAAGAGAATGGAATTCTGACCTTTGAAGAGCTTTACAGAAGAAACGGCATCCAGTACCAGAAGTTCAACACGATATATCAGTTGATGGCACTTAAAAAAGAGCATCCGGATTATTTAAATAAAGCTGAGACTTTTCTTATGATACCAGATTATCTGAACTTCGTGCTGACAGGGGTGAAGGTAAATGAGTATACGAATGCCACGACGACTGCTTTAGTTAATGCAGAAACCAAAGACTGGGACTGGGAGATTATAGATAGACTAGGACTTCCGAAGAAAATTTTCCAGAAGATAAAAATGCCAGGTACTTCGATTGGAAAGATTCGCACGGATATTGCAGAAAAGACAGGCGCAGAAATAGAAGTGATACTTCCGGCTACTCACGATACAGGTTCAGCTTTTTTAGCAGCTCCGGTAAAAAACGATACATCAGTGATTTTAAGTTCAGGCACCTGGTCGCTGATGGGAGTGATAAATAAGAAGGCTATAACGACAGATGAGAGTCGTGAAGCTAATTTTACCAATGAAGGCGGTTATAATTACAGTTACCGTTACTTAAAAAATATCATGGGCCTCTGGATGAACCAGAATATCAGAAAAGAATTAAATCCGAGGCCGTCGTTCCCGGAGCTTATAGCAGAGGCAGAGAAGTATTCTGATATAAAGACAACGGTAGACGTAGACGACCAGAGATTTTTAGCTCCTGATTCCATGATGGACGAGATAAAAAAAGCCTGCGCTGAAAAAGGTGAGCCGATACCTGACGAGGTCGGAGCAGTGATGCAGGTCGTCTATAATTCTCTTTCGGATGATTACGCCAGGACACTTCGTGAGCTCGAGCGCCTGACCGGTAAAAAATACACCGACCTATATATAGTCGGCGGCGGGTGTCAGGACAGCTACTTAAATAAACTGACCGGAGAAAAGACTGGCCTCAAGGTCCACGCAGGACCGGTCGAGGCCACAGCCCTCGGCAACCTGATGGCACAGTGTGTCACCGGGGACGCGCCCCACTGACACATTTAGCGGCTCATTTTTTTAGCGAAAGCCTTTGCCTCCTCGAGCTGGGCGCTTGTGGCATTTTTCCTCCTGATAAGGAAATCGTCAAATTTCGGCACTGTAAAGTCTATTTCTCCGTATTTGGCAGCGTAGATCAGTCCTTTGTTGATGAGCTGCGCGCGAATCGGGGAGATTTGCGTTACCTGTTTTTTCATGTTCTTAGCGACATTTGAGATGGTGCATGGAAGCTTACCACAATCGACCATGGCATACATGAATTTCTTCTCACGGTCGGTGCATCGTTCAAACCTGACCATAAAAAAGCCATTGTCGAGAGTTTCGATATACTGCTTTTCTGAATTCTTTACATCCTTAAGAGTGATCTTATCTTTGTCAGAGTTGTTCCAGACCTGATAACAGAACTCCTGGATGAAGTATGGATATGAGCCGGTTGCTCTGATGATCTCATCAACAGCAGATGGCTCGTATTTTTTGCCTTCTTCTTCGGCGGGTACAGTTATCGCGTCGCGGGCTTCATCATCAGTTAGTGAATCTATCTCTTCATATCTGAAAATTCTTTCAGCATAAGTCCGTGCATTCCCTATGAACTGGAATACCTTTGGCAGGCCTGCACCTATAAGCATCAGAGGGTAGCCCTTCTGACTGACACGGTGGAGTGCGCAGATAAGTGCTGAGATATCTTCTTTTCTCATGTACTGGATCTCATCAATGAAAAAACAGATAGGCTGGCAGGATTCTTTTGCTATACTTCCCAAAGATTCGAAAAGCTCTGTAAATGACTGCTCATAATCAGTGGAATAGTACATCTCTTTTTCTTCGGCAGATATCTGAAAAGTGATATCTCCTGGAGAAAAGGAAATAGTCAAGGATTTTATGGCATCGAGAACTTTGTTGATATAGTTTTTAAGCTTTTCTTTAGATGACAGATTCCTTAAAAAACGGTTAGCAGCCGTAGTGATAGCAGGTATGAAACGGAGGCTGTCTGTTATCTCTATATGCTGATAGTAGATGCCCTTCTGATCACATATATTCTCAAACTCATTTAGCAGTACTGTCTTTCCGACACCTCTGAGACCATAGAAAATGACAGAACGCTGGCTGATACCTCGCTTAAGAGCCTCAAACATGACTGATACAGATTCGATTTCTTTTTCTCTCCCTGCTAGGTACTTTGGAGAAGAGCCGGCACCAGGGTTGTAGGGATTTGTAAAAATATTATTTTCTGACATCTGACGACCTCCTTCGTATTACACAAGTGTATCACGATATTTTATGTAAATCAACATGATATAACGGGATGCAAGGGGATAATATATCGTATAATTTTTTTGAGTAGAAATCACTCGCCTGCCTTCCAGAAAAGGTTTCGATGTATGAGAAATTCGGCTTTACAGATGATGGTATCTGCGTATCGACCTGGGGCGGTGAGCAGTGGCACGAGATGATAATGATATAGTACAGGTCAAGAGAAAAAGGCAGAAATCCGCTTTTCTGTCTTTTTTCATATACAACCGGAAAAATGTTGGATTTGTCGTTGACTAATGAATGTCTTATAAGTTATGATTATTGACGCAAGGTTAGGAAAAACTAACAAATCAGTCTTGCCTAACACCTGCATTCCAATTTAACCCACAGATACAACCACATTTGGAGGTCGTAATGACAAATTTTGAAGCATGGGAAGGCTTCACGCCTGGTCACTGGAACGATGATGTCAACGTTCGTGACTTTATCCAGAAAAACTACACCCCGTATGACGGAGACGAGAGTTTCCTTGAGGGACCGACAGAGCGCACGAACAAGCTCTGGGGCAAACTCCAGGAACTTCAGAAGGAAGAGAGAAAAAAGGGCGGAGTTCTCGATATGGAGACAGATGTTGTCTCTGATATCGATGCATATGGCCCGGCCTATATTGACGACTCCATGAAGGATGATGAGCAGATAGTCGGACTGCAGACTGATAAGCCGTTAAAGAGAGCCTTCATGCCTTACGGCGGCATAAGAATGGCTGAAGAGGCGCTGACGACTTATGGATACACACCGAATCCGCAGTTACATGAGATCTTTACCAAGTATCATAAGACTCATAATGAGGCAGTTTTCGATGCCTATACCCCTGAGATGATCACGGCCCGTCACTGCCATATAGTTACAGGTCTTCCTGATACCTACGGCAGAGGCCGTATCGTAGGCGACTACAGAAGAGTAGCTCTCTACGGTATCGACTACCTGATCGAGAAGAAGGAAGAGGATAAGGCAGCAACCGGTCATAACGATATGATGACTGGTAAGGTTGTCCGTTTAAGAGAAGAGATCGCTGAGCAGATCAAGGCTCTGAAAAAAATGAAGAAGCTAGCCGAGTCCTATGGATTTGATATTTCAAAGCCGGCAAAGACTGCAAAGGAGGCTGTTCAGTGGCTCTACTTCGGTTATCTGTCAGCTATAAAGCAGCAGAACGGCGCAGCCATGTCAGTAGGCCGTATCTCTACCTTCCTTGATATCTATATCACAAGAGACCTGAACAAGGGACTTATCACAGAGAAGGAGGCTCAGGAGCTTATAGACCATCTTACTATGAAGTTCCGTATGGTTAAGTTCGCACGTATTCCGTCATACAACGAGCTCTTCTCAGGTGACCCGGTATGGGCTACACTCGAGGTAGCAGGCATCGGAATGGACGGAAGAAGCATGGTCACAAAGAACGACTACCGTTTCCTTCATACGCTTGAGAACATGGGACCGGCACCTGAGCCGAACCTTACAGTTCTCTACAGCAGCGATCTTCCTGAGAACTTCAAGGAGTACGCGGCAAAGATTTCTGTTGATACCTCATCTATCCAGTATGAGAATGATGACGTTATGAAGCCTGTTTGGGGCGATGACTACAGTATCTGCTGCTGCGTATCCGCGACACAGACTGGTAAGGAGATGCAGTTCTTCGGTGCCAGGGCTAACCTCGCGAAGGCTCTTCTTTACTCTATTAACGGCGGTAAGGACGAAAAGTTCAAGGACAAGCAGGGACACCATATTCAGGTGGGTCCGGAGATCGCTCCGATGACTTCTGATGTACTCGACTATGATGAAGTAGTCCACAAGTATGATCTGACTCTTGACTGGCTCGCTGGTCTCTATGTCAATATCCTCGACCTGATCCACTATATGCATGACAAGTATTACTATGAGTCAGCCGAGATGTCTCTTATCGACACGAACGTACGCCGTACATTTGCAACCGGTATTGCTGGCTTCTCACACGTGGTTGATTCACTTTCTGCTATAAAGTATGCCAAGGTCACAGCTATCCGTGATGAAGAGGGCGTTACTACTGACTTTAAGATCGAGGGAGACTTCCCTAAGTATGGTAATGATGATCCGAGAGCCGACGAGATCGCTGTAAAGCTTTTAAAGACCTTCATGGGTAAGCTCAGGAAGTTCCATACCTACAGGGATTCAGACGCTACGACATCTATCCTTACCATCACTTCAAACGTAGTTTATGGTGAGGCTACAGGTGCTACACCTGATGGACGTAAGGCATTCACACCGTTTGCTCCTGGTGCAAACCCTGCTTACGGCGCTGAACAGAATGGTCTTCTGGCATCACTTAACTCTGTTGCCAAGCTGCCTTATGAGTATGCTCTCGACGGTATTTCAAACACCCAGACCATGACTCCGGATTCTCTTGGCCACGATGAGGAAGAGAGAGAGGACAAGCTCGTAAATGTTCTCGACGGTTACTTCAATCAGGGCGCTCATCATCTGAATGTCAACGTCTTCGGCAAGGAGAAGCTTGTTGATGCTATGGAGCATCCTGAGAAGCCTGAGTATGCGAACTTTACGATCCGTGTATCCGGCTATGCTGTCAAGTTCATTGATCTGACCAGAAAGCAGCAGCTCGATGTACTTAATCGTACATTCCATGATCACATGTAAAAAATACTGTAGTTTTTACTAATCAATACACCGTTCAAGAGCAGGAGCGGTGATGACAATCCAACACGCTTGTTCGCTGCGCTAAAGTCGGAATTGTCATCACTCGCTCCTTGCTCTTTCTATGGAAAAATTAAAAAATACGATATGAAAGACAAGAGAAATATTTCTCTGTATTTAAATAGAGATGAGTATATTAACAGATGCGAAGCAGCTGATAACATACTCACTCGTATTTATCAAAATATTCTATAAGGAGAACATAATCTGTATGGAAAGCAATTTAGCTAGAGTCCACTCGCTCGAAAGTTTCGGATCTGTTGATGGTCCAGGAATACGATATGTGATTTTTCTTCAGGGATGCAATTTCAGATGCAGATACTGCCACAACCCGGATACGTGG
This sequence comes from Lachnospiraceae bacterium, assembly GCA_029226225.1. Lineage (GTDB taxonomy): Bacteria > Bacillota > Clostridia > Lachnospirales > Lachnospiraceae > Weimeria. Next base: position 37,724 of record JAQXXU010000040.1, read on the forward strand.
AATCCGGATGGAACGAAAAAAAGTAAGCCCACTCTGATGAGTGCTGATGAACTGATCGAAAAAGCCTTGAGGTACAAGCCTTACTGGGGCAAGGAGGGTGGTATCACTGTAAGCGGTGGAGAAGCGCTTCTGCAGATCGATTTTTTAAATGAGCTGTTCAGAAAATGCCATGAGAAGGGGATAAACACCTGTCTTGATACTTCTGCCGGGCCGTTTACGAGAGAAGAGCCGTTTTTCTCTAAGTTCAATGAACTGATGAAAAACACTGATCTGGTTATGCTCGATATAAAGCAGATTTTCGATGAGGAGCACAAGAAGCTTACGGGTCACACAAATAAAAATGTTCTCGATTGTGCCACCTATTTGTCTGAGTGTGGTGTGCCGATGTGGATAAGACACGTGCTGGTCCCGGGCATCACGACTGATGAAAAGGAACTCAGGGAGCTTCGAAAGTTCATCGATACCTTAAAGACTGTAAAGAGAGTCGAAGTGCTTCCGTACCACACGCTCGGCATTTACAAATACGAGGAGCTTGGCATACCGTATTCTCTTAAGGATACAAACCCGCCGAGCGAAGATCAGGTAAATACCGCCCGTGAGATCCTGGGTGCCATATGAAGGCTGTCCACGCGCTAGGTGACAGTTTTTTCTTTGTTTTTGGAGGTTAGTCTATGGATATTTATGATAAAACTAAAAAATGGTGGGTGAGCTTCTTCATTTTTCTGGTGATGTTTTTCTGGGGCGCATCAAAGGAATTCAGCGGTATGTACCTGGAAAAAATAAATCCGGTCAGCGAGACTCTGGGCAGATACCAGATGATGCTTTTCTGCTTTCTTCTGTTACTGCTGTATTTTATTCCGTTTGTGGTATTTATACGATACACCTGCAGGAAGCTTGAGGTGTCACGGAAGCTTCCGGTCATAGCATTTTTTGCAGGATGGTTCATTCCCGGCTGGATAGCTGGCCAGCTGAATGACGCATCTGAAAAGCTGATAAGGCACCTCACTTCAAAGACCTTTACAGAGGACTGGGGAGACGCGATAGAGACTCCGATAGTCGAAGAATCGCTTAAGGTGATCGTGGTAGTGTGGCTTATTTGTCTCGTCGGAAAACACCTGAGAAAACACTATCTGATAGCAGGTATGTCTGTGGGAATGGGATTTCAGATATCTGAAGATCTGAGCTATATCGAGAAGCAGCTAAGTGGAAGTCATTCAGATTTTGTAAACGTCATTCCATTTACTCTTGGAGAAAGGGTCGCAGGCGGTCTGGTGTCTCACTGGTGCTATACGGCTCTGATGGCTGTAGGCATTTACCTGTTCTTCAGAGAAAAAAACAGAAAGACCGGTATTCTGCTGATTCTTGCAGTCCTATTAGACCACGGACTATGGGATTCATTCCTGTCGGATTCGGATTTAGGCACAGCCATTCTGTCCGCTGTATTATTCATACTATTTGTGGTAGTCTATGTGCGGACACTTAATAGTTCAGAGGAATGTATCACTGGGGACGCGTACCGCTGACACACTTTACGAATGAAAAGAAGTCGCTGGATGTGGCACTGGGCTAATTGACATATATAGAGATCATCATTCTCATGAGAGCATTATAAAAGCGCCCTGCACCCCGCGTTTTCCATGGCTGGCGCGGTGGGAAAAGAGCAGGTCGGGGTTTTCACAGGTGCAGATATCAGTCGTGTGGATATGCGAGGAGGAAACTCCGGCTTCTTCGAGAGTTATCCGGATAGACTTCCAGAGGTCTAGCTGAAAGTGTCCGTTGTGTTTGTCTAAAAGTATCTGTGCTGTATGTTCAGGAAACTCTTTTTTGAATTCATTGGCGACATCTGTGCTTACTTCATAGCAGTCCATGCAGATGGAAGGCCCGATGGCACAGATCACATCGGCAGGAGAAGAGCCGTAGTATGAAGTCATGGCACCGAGCACATTGCGGCTGATTCTCCCGACAGTGCCGCGCCAACCGGAGTGGCAGGCTCCGATGCATTTTTTTACTGGGTCGATGAAGAGGACAGGAACGCAGTCGGCGGCAAAAATCGAGAGCATCAGTCCCGGCACGTCTGTGACTAGCCCGTCGACATCTGTATAATCGCGAGGACGAACGACACCTTTTCCGGCATCAGTCACGGTCACTTTTCTTACATTTGCAGTGTGGGTCTGCTGGGAGAGAACGAACCTGTCAGGCGTTATGGCAAAAGTCTCTGCGACCCGCCTGTAATTTTCCGATACATTTTCTTCAGTATCTCCCAGTTCTTTTTTGAAGTTTAAGCTCTTGAAAATCCCGGTACTTACTCCGCCGAGCCTTGTTGTAAATCCGTGCTTTATCAGACCCAGTTCAGATAAAGCATCGAAAGTCAGGAGCGGAACGGTATTTTTATCATCAAATCTCATATGCTCTGAAGCATTTTTTCTTTTTATATCCATGATCCAAAGGATAACACAGCAGGGAAGGGGATTGCAACCGCCATATGCTGGAGATTTTTCTACTGCGTTGATTTTAGCGCCAGAGATTTGTATAATAAAAGTTATGGAATCTAAGAAAAAAATAAACTATCAGAAACTCTGTGAAGAGGAGATAAAAAGAGTGACTGCGGACGGCAGGATTCCGACTCTTCTTCTGCACAGCTGCTGCGCGCCATGCAGCTCGTACTGTATAGAGTTCATGTCACAGTATTTTTATGTGACTGTGTTTTACTACAACCCGAATATCTATCCGGACAGCGAGTACTATCACAGGGTAAAGGAGCAGCAGGAGTTTATACGGCGTTTTCCTACTAAGAACCCAGTGGGATTTATCGAAGGAGACTTTGATCCGGGGGAGTTCTACAGTGCAGCGAAAGGACTTGAAAAAGAACCCGAGAGAGGCGCGAGATGTACGGAATGCTTCAAGCTACGGCTTGGGAGAACTGCTGAAGTGGCGGCGGAGAGAGGATTTGATTTTTTTACATCGACTCTTACGATATCACCGATGAAGGACGCTGCTCTTCTAAACAGGATAGGCCAGGAATCCGGCAAAAAGTACGGCGTCGAATGGCTGCCGTCTGATTTTAAAAAGAAAAACGGGTATCTGCGCAGCTGCCAGATAAGTCACGAGTACGGGATTTATAGGCAGGATTACTGCGGCTGCGTTTTTTCATATAATGAGAGACAGAAGGAAAAAGAAGAAAGAACACTTAAGGAGGCATAGCAAATGGCACAGCTCTGGGGCGGAAGATTTACAAAGGATACGGACAAACTGGTTTACGCGTTTAACGCATCCATCGGTTTTGACCAGAGATTTTTTCACGAGGATGTAGCAGGCTCGCGCGCTCATGTAAAAATGCTCGCGAAGCAGGGAATCATCTCACAGGAAGACAGGGATACGATCCTCGGAGGACTCGATTCGATAGAGGCTGACGTAGACAACGGAAGGCTTGAGATAACTGACGAGTACGAAGATATTCACAGTTTTGTAGAGGCAAACCTGATAAACAGGGTCGGCGAGGCTGGGAAGAAACTTCACACCGGACGAAGCAGAAACGATCAGGTGGCTCTTGATATGAGGCTCTACACGAGAAAGCAGGTCCGTGAGACAGATGACCTGTTAAAGCACTTCTTAGGGACCATCCTCTCCATCATGCAGAAAAATGTCGATACGATAATGCCTGGATTTACTCATCTGCAGAAGGCACAGCCGGTTACACTGGCGCATCACCTCGGGGCATACTTTGAGATGTTCAGACGTGACAGGGAGCGCCTCGCAGATATCTACGACAGAATGAATTACTGCCCGCTGGGAAGCGGAGCTCTTGCCGGAACCACCTATCCTCTGGACCGAGATATGACAGCACAGGCCTTAGGGTTCTACGGACCTACGATAAACTCGATGGACGGAGTAAGTGACCGTGACTACCTGATCGAATTCCTGTCAGCTCTTTCTATGATCATGATGCACCTGTCGAGATTTTCAGAGGAGATGATCATCTGGAACTCAAACGAATACAGGTTTGTAGAGATTGATGACGGATTTTCTACAGGAAGTTCCATCATGCCTCAGAAGAAAAATCCAGATATCGCCGAGCTCGTCAGAGGAAAGACAGGAAGAGTCTACGGCGCCTTAGTACAGCTGCTTACGACCATGAAAGGTCTTCCGCTCGCCTATAATAAAGACATGCAGGAGGACAAAGAGTTCTCATTTGATGCTATGGATACGGCAAAGGGCTGCATCCACCTGTTTGACGGAATGCTCGAGACTCTGAAGTTTAACAAGGACATCATGGAAAAGTCAGCCCGTCACGGATTTACCAATGCTACAGACGCCGCAGACTATCTGGTAGGAAAGGGAGTTGCTTTCCGCGACGCTCATAGTATAGTAGGGAAGATCGTTCTCTACTGCATCGACAAAAAGTGCGGTATAGACGACCTGTCACTCGATGAGCTGAAGCAGTTCTCACCTTCGTTCGACGAGGATGTCTACGATGCCATTTCTCTTAAGACCTGTGTGGACAAGCGGCTTACGACAGGAGCACCTGGAAAGCCGGCCATGGAAAACGAGATCGCCAGCTGCATTGAGTACCTGAAAAATTCAGACAGCCTTATAGAAAGAGCATAATAAGTCTTTGACGTAGGAGAATATGGGGAGTATAATATTAAGTTGCAAAATTATTTTTTAAAGGAGAAATTTCACAATGAAATACGGTGTAAATGAGCTCAGAAGAATGTACCTGAATTTCTTCGAGAGCAAGGGTCACCTGGTAATGAAGAGCTTTTCGCTGGTACCACATAACGACGATTCACTTCTTCTGATAAACGCTGGTATGGCACCGCTTAAGCCATACTTTACGGGACAGGAGATTCCGCCGAGACGCAGGGTTACTACCTGCCAGAAATGTGTCAGGACAGGAGATATAGAGAACGTCGGAAAGACCGCAAGGCACCTGACATTTTTCGAAATGCTCGGGAATTTCTCCTTTGGTGATTACTTCAAGAAAGAAGCTATTCACTGGTCATGGGAGTTTTTGACAGAGGTCTTAAAGCTTGATCCAGAAAGACTCTATGTGACTATTTTTGAAAACGATGATGAGGCCTTCAATATCTGGAAC
>JAQXXU010000041.1 GCA_029226225.1 Lachnospiraceae bacterium
GAAGCAGTTCATCACGAATGCAAGCCATGAGCTGAAGACACCGCTCGCAGTCATAAAAGCAAATACCCAGGTTCAGGAAATGATGAACGGAAAAGACGAGTGGAGCGAGTCTACAATGCACCAGGTCGACAGGATGACCGGACTGATCCAGAATCTGGTTACGATAGTCAGAGCTGAAGAAAAAGAAGATGCAGGTGACAGAACAGATACAGATATATCAGAGGCTATCAGGGACACTGTGAAAAGCTATGCGCCTGTAGCTGAAAATGCCGGTGAGACTCTTAACCAGAATATCGGAGACGGCATCCACATGAATGCGGTCGAGAGCCAGATAAGACAGCTCGCGACGCTGCTGATAGATAACGCTATCAAGTACTGCGATGAAAAGGGAACCATCGATGTGACAGTCATCCAGAAGGGCAGGGGAATCAGGCTTTCGGTCTCGAACTCATACGCCGATGGAAAAAATGTCGACTATTCGAAATTCTTCGAGAGATTCTACAGAGCGGACCAGTCACATAACGTGGATAAGGGCGGATACGGCATCGGTCTTTCTATTGCGGAAAGTCTCGTAAAACAGTATAATGGCTCTATAAATGCCTCATGGAAAGACGGCATCATCACATTTGACTGCATTTTAAAATAAAATACGAAAGGGGAGTGTTTATGGACTTCCAGAAGAAAATCCAGGAGATCAGATACGGAGCAGAAGGGGTTCTGCTCGGAAAAGAATTACAGATAAGAGAAGTGCTATGTGCGTTTCTGGCAGGAGGAAATGTCCTTCTCGTAGATGTGCCGGGCACTGGAAAGACGACGCTCGCGAAGGCTTTTGCGGGTCTGCTGTCGCTGGATTCACGAAGGATCCAGTTTACACCGGACGTAATGCCGTCAGACCTGACGGGATTTTCAGTCTACAGACCTGACAAGGGAGAATTCGTCTACGAGGAGGGAGAACTTTTTAAGAACCTGATTCTCGCAGACGAGATAAACAGAGCAAATACAAAGACACAGTCGGCCTTACTCGAAGCGATGGAAGAACATCAGATCACAGTCGAGGGAGTCACGCGAGAACTGCCAGAGCCTTTCCTCGTTATAGCTACCCAGAATCCTGTGGGTGCTGAAGGAACACAGGAGCTGCCGGAGGCAGAAGTTGACAGATTTATGATAAGCCTCTCTTTGGGATTTCCGGATGAAGAGAGTGAGATCTCCATGGCGAAGCGCTCTTCGAGAAAGCAGGCAGTTGATGATCTGACTCCTGTCATTTCAAAAGAAGAATTCCTCGAGATGCAGGATGCCTGTGAGAAAGTCACGATAACAGACGAACTCTATTCCTATATCGCGAGGCTTGTCCGCGCCACACGTACAGATGAGTCACTGCTCAGAGGCGCAAGCCCGCGTGCTACCTTAAGCCTGGTCAGGATGGCGAAGGCATCGGCATTTGCAGATGAGAGGGATTTTGTAATCCCTTCAGATATCATGCAGCAGTTTCCGTATGTGATAGGACACAGACTGACTCTTACCAGAGAATCCGAAGAATCTCAGATTTCAAGGGCAGAGGTCATCGAGAGGCTGCTTAGTGAAGTAAAACAGTAAAACGGGGAGAAGCATATGATAATTCCATTTGAGGCGGCACTTTTTATAATACTGGGACTGGCGGGGTGGTTCCAGAACAGGTGGCTTCTTCTGATCTTTGTGACCGGAGAGCTGACCGTTATCATCGAACTGATCATATCCATTCTGGCCGTGCGTAGAAGACAGATAAAAGTGCGCCTCTATGATGGCACTGTCCGTGTGGGACGGATGCCGCATGTCAGGCTTTCAGTCAGCAATTCACCGTATTACGGTCATCATGTAAAAATAAAAGCGCGTCTCACGCTTCCGACCGGTGAGACCAGAAAAATAAAGTACAAGGCCTATGTCTCCGACTCAGATCTTTCGCTTCCTGTACCTGCGTTAAGCGTCGGGGAGATGGTCTTTACGGTAAAGAGCATTTCATTTTCAGATGCAGCAGGCCTGTTTATTTTTCACAGGAAGGTCGACAGATCCATTACCATCCAGGTCGTTTCAGATCCCTCTTTAAAAAATGATATCGCACCGGATGACTCCGAGAAAAAGCATCTTGAGAAAAGAGTCACAAGAGAAAAAGGCAGTGTATTTGCAAGGGATGAGATCCGTTCGTTCAGGGAATACAGAAACGGTGATGAGAGACGTGATATCCACTGGAATATTTCGGCACGTTTCGGGAAGTTCTACGTCAAGGAATACGAGGGACGGGATGAAGAGAAAGTATCCGGGGAAGAGAGAAGCAATGGAAAAGCAGTGGAGAAGTCAGACGTATCTTCGCCTGTCTCAGATATAGAGTTTAAGAAAAAAGAATTAAAGAGCGAGATAAAAAAGTTAAAGCGTGGGAAAAAAGCGAAGCCGACATTTTTTCAAAGGCTTACCAGAGCAGTGATCTGCGCCGGGATAGTGCTGATATTCCTAAGTCAGGTCACGGCGATAGATCCGTATATCTACTTCTACACCTGGGAGGA
>JAQXXU010000042.1 GCA_029226225.1 Lachnospiraceae bacterium
AGACATGATCGAAAAAGTCAATGTAAATGCTCAGGAAATGCAGAGGGTTGTCGAGTCCCTGACTTCCGGAACAGAGAGCATAAAAGACGCGTTCTCGAATATCAAGAGCCAGAGTGATTCGGTTATCGGTGAAACCGAGAATGTATCGGCAGCATCAGAAGAGCAGTCAGCTTCGATGCAGGAGATAGCAGAAGCTTCTCAGAAGCTTTCAGAAGTTGCTGAACAGCTGGAGGAAGCAGTTGCAAAGTTTAAGTTATAATGAGTTTTGATATAGCAGAAGAACTTAAAAAAATCCCGAATTCGCCGGGCGTGTATATAATGCATGACAAAAGCGATGCTATCATATACATAGGCAAGGCCAAGAGCCTGACGAAGCGGGTGCATCAGTATTTTCAGCCGTCGCATGATGAGGGCATCAAGAAAAAGCAGATGGTCGAGCATATCGACCACTTCGAGTACATAGTCACAGACTCGGAGCTTGAAGCCTTAGTCCTTGAGAATAACCTGATAAAGGAGCACCGTCCGAAGTACAACACGATGCTACGCGACGACAAGACATACCCTTATATAAAAGTCACCCTGGGGGAAGGCTTCCCCAGGGTCATTTTTTCAAGAAAAGTATATAAGGATAAGGCGAGGTATTTCGGACCGTTCACGTCGGCGGGCGATGTCCGTGAGACGATAGAACTGACGAATAAACTCTTTCATTTGCGCACCTGTAACAAGGTCTTTCCGCGTGACATGAAAAAAGACCGCCCGTGCCTGAACTACCATATCAAGCAGTGTCCGGGCGTCTGCCAGAACTACATCTCCGAAGATGACTACATGAAGTCGGTAAAGGCTGCGATGGAATTTCTTGAGGGGAAGGCGGACCCGGTAATCAATTCCCTTACTGAAAAAATGCAGGAGGCCTCTAAGAACCTGGAATTCGAAAAAGCAGCCGGCTACAGGGATGAGATCGCGGCCGTGAAGATGTGCGTCCAGAAGCAGAAGATAACAGACACTGCCGGTGAGGACAGGGATATCCTCGCGATAGCCACCGATAAGGAAGACGCCTGCGCAGTCGTATTTTTCATAAGAGACGGAAGAATGATCGGAAGGGACCATTTTTTCCTGAATCTGCGTGAGGACGACGAGAAGTCAGATCTGATCAGTACCTTCATCCAGCAGTTCTATTCAGGAACGCCGTTTGTGCCGAAGGAAATTTTCGTGCAGGAAGAGCTTCCTGACCATGAGATGCTTGAGGACTTTCTGTCTGAGAAAAAGGGAGCGGCAGTTCACATCGTGGCGCCAAAGCGTGGACAGAAGGAGAAGCTCGTAGAACTCGCCTGGAAAAATGCTACGATGATCCTGACCAAAGACAGAGAGCGGATCAAGCGTGAAGAAGGCAGAACTATCGGAGCTATGAAAGAACTGTCAGAAATTCTTGGTCTTCCAGGCATCCAGCGAATGGAAGCCTACGACATCTCGAATACTATGGGCTATCAGTCGGTCGGCTCGATGGTGGTTTTCGACCATGGAAAGCCGTTAAGGAATGACTACAGGAAGTTCCGGATAAAAACGGTCGAAGGACCAAACGACTACGCGTCGATGAGAGAAGTTCTGACCAGAAGGTTTACCCACGGACTTGAAGAAAAAGAGGCTGGAGAGTCAGAGGAGACGGGAAGCTTTACGAGGTTTCCGGACGTGATCATGATGGATGGTGGCAGAGGCCAGGTGAATATAGCGCTTGAAGTGTTAAAGGAATTAGGCCTCGACATCCCGGTCTGCGGTATGGTAAAGGATGATCATCACCGGACCCGTGGACTTTTCTTTAATAATAAAGAGCTCCCGATAGATAAAAGTTCAGAGAGTTTTAAGCTTATTACAAGGCTCCAGGACGAGGCGCACCGCTTTGCGATAGAATACCACAGGTCGCTCCGCGGCAAGAACCAGGTAAAGAGTTTCCTCGATGACATACCGGGGATAGGGCCGACCCGCCGCCGGGCCCTGATGAAAAAGTACGTCTCAGCAGAAGCCATAAGAGCTGCAAGCGTCGAAGACCTCGCCGAAACTGATACTATGAATGAAAAGGCAGCCCAGGAGGTCTGGGACTACCTGCATAAAAAAAGCACCTCATAAGCGAGGTGCTTTTCTTATGATTAAAACGGTAATCACTGGAATTTGTAGTCTTTATATCATGAATCCGATAATTTTTCATCAAAGATTGTATATTTACTTTTTCATTTATTAGAAAATATGAGCAGCATAAAAACTGACTATATTTTACGAAAGGACATCTGGTATGAGATACGGGCACTTTGATAAAGAAAAAAGAGAGTATGTGATCGAGAGACCAGACACGCCGAAGCCATGGGCGAATTACCTGGGGTCGCCGGAATACGGTGCGATCATATCGAATAATGCCGGAGGATACAGCTTTGTAAAGAGCGGCGCTAACGGCAGGATAATCAGATATATTTTTAACGGGGAGGATAAACCGGGCAGATATATATACTTAAGGGATAATGACAGTAAGGACTTCTGGTCGGCTTCATGGCAGCCGGTTGGCAAGCCGCTCGACTCATATAAAAATATCTGCCGCCACGGACTCGGTTACTCGGTTTTTGAGACGGACTACAGTGACATCCATTCCGAGGCGCTATACTATGTGCCTGAGGAGAAGACCTACGAGGTCTGGAGAATAAAGGTAAGAAACGATAGTAAGTCAGCCAGAAAGCTCACAGTGACTGGATTTGCCGAGTTTACGAATCATGATAATTACGAGCAGGACATGGTAAACCTCCAGTACTCGCAGTTCATTACGAGCACAGATTTTCACGGCGACCGTATCAGGCAGAAGATTCATGGGAACCTCGACGCGGAGACCGAGAAGGGTGATGAGATAGACGGCAAGGGAGTCACTGAGAGATTTTTCGGACTGGCAGGTGCGGACGTCTCATCGTACTGCGGAGACAGGGATGCTTTCCTGGGCGTTTACCGTGGATACGATAAGCCGGTCGGAGTAGAGAACGGAGACCTGGGAAATGTCGACGCTTATAACGGCTACTGCTGCGGAGCTCTTTCATCGGTCATAGAGCTTGCTCCTGGAGAAGAGAAGACGCTCGCATTTATCCTCGGGATGCACAGGGACGAAAAGGCTGAAAGCATCATCGCCTCTTATAAAAATACCGAAGAGACCTGCGAAAAAGAATGGAAAGAGCTTCAGGATGTCTGGGGGTCAAGACTTTCTGCTTTCCAAGTAAAGACACCGTCACCAGAGTTCGACACGATGGTAAATACATGGAACGCTTACAACTGTTACATGACAGTCATATGGTCGAGGGCAGCATCCTTCGTCTACTGTGGACTCAGAAATGGCTACGGTTACAGGGATACAGTTCAGGACATCCAGGGAATCATTCATCTGAATCCAGAGCTCGCCTTAGAGAAGATCCGCTTCATGCTCACGGCACAGGTAGATAACGGAGCAGGTCTCCCGCTCGTGAAGTTTACGCATAACCCCGGACACGAAGATACACCTGATGATGATTCATACGTACAGGAGACAGGACATCCGGCGTACAGGGCAGACGATGCGCTCTGGCTCTTCCCTACAGTCTATAAGTATGTAGCAGAGACCGGAAATGTTGATTTTTTAAATGAGCTGCTTCCTTACGCGAATAAGGGCGAGGCTACGGTTTATGAGCATCTGAAAAAAGCTATCGACTTCTCGCTGGACCATTTAGGAAAGCATGGGCTTCCGGCAGGACTCTATGCGGACTGGAATGACTGCTTAAGGCTCGGAGCAGACGGAGAATCGGCATTCGTGGCGCTTCAGTTCTACTATGCACTCCGAATCATGAAGATCCTCACGGTATATGAAAAAGACATGAAGTACGCAGATCATCTGGATCTGATA
>JAQXXU010000043.1 GCA_029226225.1 Lachnospiraceae bacterium
TGCAAACAAGGCTGACCTTGAGGCTGCTTCTTCGCCAGCACTTAATGCACTTAATGCTCAGGGAGATTACGCAAGCCTTCAGCGTGTAGGCGCTAACTTCTGGACACCAGCTAACTCACTTGGACAGTCACTTGCAGAAGGTAAGTACTCAGACGCTCAGAAGCTTCTCGATGATGCTGTAAAGGGAATCACAGCTGAAGTTAAATAATTAGTACATAGATTTATAAATGTATGTCAGCTGCGGCCGGTATAAAAGCCGACCGCAGTTTTTTTGAAAATATCAACGTTTAGAAAAACTAATGAAAGCGAGATTTTATGGAAGAAGATAAGATAAGCCTCCGCCATTACTTTTCCAGTTTTGGCACGGCTGTAAAGAACGGGAATATTTTTACCCGCCTCTCCCTTATAATCATGGGTCTCGGTCACTGGGCTAACGGTCAGATAGTAAAGGGCTGCATCGTTACAGCAGTTGAAGCCATTTTTATCTGGGTCATCTCATTGATCGGCGGAACGTACTGGCCGAAGCTTAATACTCTCGGAACAGTACAGCGTGAGGAAAAATTCGATCCTCTGACAATGACAAAGACAGTAAACCATTTCGATAACTCCCTCCTGATCCTTCTGTTCAGTATCGTAGGTATCGTGATCGTTTTCTTCTTTGCCATCTATTACATCTACAACATCAAGCAGATCTACGAGGTGCAGAAGAGAAAAGAAGCTGGGCTTCATGTAAATACTTTTAAGGAAGACTGCCGTGAGATGATCAACGGAAAGTTCTTCATCACTCTTCTCGGACTTCCTACTATCGGTGTTATCTTAGTAAACGTGATCCCTATCATCTTCATGACCTGTATCGGATTTACGAACTATGATATTGATCACCAGCCGCCTACATACCTCTTTACCTGGGTAGGCCTTAGGAACTTTAAGACACTTTTCACCTCATCTGTTTCAGATTCATTCGGATATGTATTCATCCGTATCCTTATCTGGACACTGATCTGGGCCGTAGTCGCTACATTCACGACATTCTTCGGCGGTATTTTCTTAGCTAAGTTCATCAACGATAAGAGAACTAAGCTGCCGGCCATGTGGAGGACTTTCTTCGTCATCACCATCGCCATACCGCAGTTCGTAACCCTCCTTCTCGTTGGAAAAATGTTCGGAAACAACGGTATCGTAAACGGTATCTGCTCGCAGATCGGACTTACGGGATTTTTACAGGATATAGGGCTGGTATCAAAAGGCTTGGGCTACATACCATTCCTTTCAAAACCGGGCTGGGCTCACGTGATGATCATCCTGATCAACATCTGGGTCGGTGTCCCTTTTCAGATGCTTTCCGCTACAGGACTTCTGATGAATATCCCGACTGATCAGCTCGAAGCCGCAAAGATCGACGGAGCTTCTGAGAGACAGATATTCTGGAAGATAACCATGCCTTACATCATGTTTGTCATGGGACCTTCACTTGTTACATCTATCATCGCAAACATCAATAACTTCAACGTTATCTACCTGCTGACGACAGACTTCACGACTACAAACATGAAATTCGCTAACTCCCATGGTAAAGAAGTAGACCTTCTTATCACATGGCTCTTCAACCTGACGAATAACTACTCGAACTTCAAGATGGCTTCGGTAATCGGTATCATTACCTTCGTTATCTGCGTAGCTCTGACCCTTCTGAGCTTCTCGAAGTTTGTACAGGGTGACAGAGAGGAGGAATTCCAGTAATGACCAATACTAAGAATATTTCAGACAATCCTATAGTCATAAAGGCACCAGTGAGCAAGAGGATAGTAAGACCTATCCTCCGCCATGTGTGGCTGGCTTTCCTGTCATTTATATGGCTCCTCCCTATTATCTGGCTGTTTGTTACATCACTGTCAGGATACTCAGGAATCAATACGAGCCACTTTTTCCCGGAGACCTGGTCTCTCAGGAACTATAAAAAGCTTCTGTTCCAGCCGGATACCGTAGCAAACTTTCCGGCTTGGTTCAAGAACTCGATGATCATCGGTATCTTCACCTGTCTTATCTCATCTATCTTCGTCATGATGACAGCATACGCTTTCTCATGCATGAGATTTAAGGGCAGAAAACAGCTGATGAGCTTCTCGATAACCCTTGGAATGTTCCCTGGTGTTCTCTCGATGATCGCCATCTACTTCGTCATGAAGATGATCGGACTCACAAACTCTATAGTAGGTCTTATCATCATCTACTCAGCAGGTTCAGGACTCGGTTTCCTTATCCTGAAGGGATTCTTCGATACGATCTCAGGATCACTTCGTGAATCCGCAAAGCTCGACGGAGCATCTGAGCTTACTATCTTTACGAAGATAGTCATTCCTCTTTCAAAGCCAATGATCGTATACACTGTCATCAACGCATTCCTGACGCCATGGATGGATTTCGTTATGGCACAGCTGATGATCCGTTCTAAGGATCCTAGAAACTGGACAGTTGCTATGGGTCTTTACAACCTCGTTCAGAAGACACTCGTAGGTAAGTACTTCTCAGTATTCTGCGCCGGAGGTGTTATGGTAGCAATCCCTATCTCGATCCTCTTCGTCATCATGCAGAAGTTCTATGTAGAAGGAATCACAGCCGGTGGTGTAAAGGGCTAAAACTTTACAGACATATGATTTTTGTGAGCCGCAGCTTATTGAGTTGCGGCTCTTTTTTCGTTATAATAATCGTTATGTGGAAAAAAGCGGTTTCTGTTTTTTTAATAGTAATAATGACTGTATGCTGTCTGACACAGGCAGATATCCTGAACAGGGATGGCAGCGAGGATGCCAGATATGCTTCGAAAAGGGAGTGGTATGCGGCAGAAAATACACCCTTCAGTCCGTACCCAAAGACTATCACCTATACACTCGGGAAGCTGTCAGGCGCGGAGAATTCATATATGCCGGACGGTGACACCTATGAAAACAATGCATACACCAGATACCTGAAAAAGAAGCTGAATGTACAGAACAAGGACGCCTTCGAACTGAGTGATAACAGCTACAACGAGAGAGTGTCCATATCTATTGCATCAGGGCATCTGCCGGACATTTTTCTCGTGGACAGCGAGGAAGAAGTAAGAAAGCTAGCGGCCTCCGGTCAGATAGCTGACCTGACTGACGTATATGATAACTGTGCTTCAGTTCATATCCAGAATATCTACTCTTCATATGGCAGCACCATACTGGACCGTGCAAGGATAAAGGGCAGGCTCTACGCTCTCCCTGAGACGAATATCGACAATGGTCCCTCGCTTCTCTGGCTTCGCTACGACTGGCTTAAAAAGCTGAACCTGCCGACTCCGAAGACTGTAGATGATGTCAGGACCATCATACAGGCTTTTATGAAAAACGATCCGGGCGGGATAGGAGCAGGAAAGACTACAGGTCTTCTGACCCTGCCTGAGCTCTACGGTGACAGCGGTTATTCACAGGAGTACCAGACTGACATTATTTTTGCAAAATACAATGCCTATCCAGGGCACTGGATCCAGAAAAATGGAAAGCTGGTCTACGGCTCTGTCCAGCCTGAAGTAAAAAAAGCCCTTGCATACTTAAGGGATATGTATAAAGACGGCACACTTGACAGGAACTTTCTGTTCAGGGAGTCGGAGAACCTGATAGATCTGATAGTAAACGGACAGTGTGGAGCATTTTTCGGACCATGGTGGTCGCCGAACAACCCGCTGATGGAAGCTGTAAAAAAGAATCCGGATGCTGACTGGAGACCTTACCTGATAGAGACTGGCAGTGACGGAAGCACCTCGTTCGCGTCACAGAATCCTAACGGCAAATTCGTCGTGGTGAGGAAGGGCTTCAAACACCCTGAGATCGTCATGAAGATAGTATCTGTACTTTTCGACTATATGCCATATGGAGACGACAGTACGCAGGAACTGGAGAACTACTACATCTCGAATGTGGATCCGACTGCGAGACCACTGTCTATAAATGTCGATTTCAAAAACGCCCTGTCGAGCTGCTATGAGCATCTGAACGCAGTTCTTACCATGGGAGAGGATGAGTCGGGGCTGGATCTTCTCGAAGGAGCTTACTATAAGGCGTGCAGGAGCTATCTGGATGAAGTCGACAGTGGGGGAAAGATAAGCACTGAGAACTGGGCAGCCTACACCTCGAGAATTGTGGCGAGCCATAAGATATCTGATAAGAGGATAAAGGAAGTGCCATCTGTATACTTCAGCGATACTGATACGATGAAGACCAGCTGGTGGAAGCTTACAGATCTCGAGAAAAAGACCTTTATCTCTATAGTTACAGGCGATGAGCCGCTGTCGGCTTTTGATGACTTCGTGAAGACATGGTATCAGGATGGCGGCGGAAAGATTACACTGGAAGTGAGGCAGACAAATGAGTGATACATTAAAGGACGGAGATTATAAGATACCTGTGAAGCTGGAGGGCGGCAGCGGCCGTGCCGGGATAGCTTCACCTGCGCCTGTTCATGTAGAGGATAAAAAGACGACTGCGGAGATCACCTGGTCTTCGGAGCACTATGACTATATGAAGGTCGACGGGAAAAAGTACAATAAAACGAATAAGTCCGGAAATTCACATTTTGAGATACCGATAAAGGACATCTCAAAGCCTGTAGAAGTGATAGGGGATACGACAGCCATGAGTAAGCCCTATGAGATAGAGTATACGATCACCTTTGATACGGCAAAGGCTGAGCGTGTAGGCGGCAATTCCACGAACGTGAAGTACATCGCTATTCCGGTCATGATAGCCTGCTTTGTCGTAGGACTTGTGATAGGCATAAAGGTTTCAAGGCTTAAAAAGAAGGCGGCCGAGCCTCATGAATAAAAAGATCATTCCGCTTATTCTGGCTTTATCACTGATTTTTTCAGGTTGCTCACTGCTTCCGACCTCAGGCACGCAGAAGTTCGTCTACAATTCTTCTGAGAACGCTACAGTAAGTAAGGTAAATGAGAAGAAGTTCTTGAGGAAATTCACCTCGAGAGGTTTTCAGTTCGTCAGGTATGAAGACAATACTGTCGCCACGAAGTTCAGGATATCTGAGTTTAAAAAATACGGCAAAGTAGTAAAGCTTTTAGTCATTGACGGGAACCAGAATTACCTGATCTGTCCGCCGGATTTTTCTACTGATGAGGTAAAGAGCGCCTTCGGCGATGATCTGACAGTGCTGACCCAGGGCGTGAAAAATATCTATCTTGCGGCGACTGCCTGTGGAGCTGATTTCCGGGCCATAAATGCTATCGACTCTATCAGTTATTCAAGCATAAAGGCCGACGACTGGTATGTGGAGGAGATCAGGGACGCGATGAACAGCGGCCAGATAAAATTTGCCGGAAAGTATTCTGCTCCGGACTATGAGCTTCTGACTTCAAAAAATGTGCCGCTCGCGATAGAATCCACTATGATACTTCATACTCCCGCGGTAAGGGAAAAGCTGATAAAGCTTGGAATCCCAGTGCTTACTGACTATTCGAGCTATGAGTCATCGGCCGAGGCCAGAATGGAATGGGTCAAGGTCTACGGGCTTATCACAGGGCATGAGCAGGAGGCAAAGGACTTCTTCGATAAGAAGTATGAGGAGATAAGAAAAGTCGATGATCTCGAAAAGACCGGAAAGACCTGTGCCTTCTTCTCTCTGGATGCTGAAGGGAATGCTGTGGTACGCAGCAGCTCTGACTATATCCCTGAGATGATAAGGGCAGCAGGTGGGGAATACATCTTTTCAGACATAGAGAATCCGAATAAAAAGAGCCATTCTGCCTCGGTAAATGTCACCTTTGAGGAATTCTACAAGACCGCGAAGGACGCTGATGTGCTGATACTGAATACGACGATAGAGGGCGGTGTCTCATCACTTTCGGCCCTTACTGACCAGAACAAGCTCTTTAATGACTTCAAAGCAGTTCAGTCAGGTGAGGTCTATGAGACTTCTGACTCGCTTTACCAGTCGGTAGATAAGAGCGCGGAGGTCATCATGGACCTGCACAGGATATTTACAGATGAGCAGCCGGAGGAGTTTTTTACGAGGTTAAGCTGATGACCCAGAAAAAAGATTTTAGGAGATTTGTCGCAGTCTCAGTCACTCTGGCGGTACTGCTCGTGTTCTTTTTCTTCGTGACGCTTCTGACTGGTTCGGTAAAGGTAGGATTTACGGAGATTTTTGACAGGGGAAACGTGATAGTCGCAAGTATAAGGCTTCCGAGGGCGCTGCTTTCCATGATAATCGGTGGAGCACTTTCGGTGTCAGGCTTTCTGCTTCAGACCTATTTTAAAAATCCGATAGCCGGGCCATTTGTGCTCGGTATTTCATCTGGCGCGAAGATGGTGGTCGCGATACTTTTATTCCTGTCAGTGTATTTATCTGTTCCTGTGACTTCTTTAGGAATGATAGCGGCGGCTTTTATCGGATCGATGGCAGTGATCTTTTTCTTAGTCATCATAGCAAGGCATATAGAAGGGATGGGAGCACTGCTTATCGCGGGCATCATGACGGGCTATATCTGTAATGCGGTCTGCGATGTGCTGGTGACATTTTTCTCAGATAATGATGTCGTGAACCTGCATAACTGGACTAAGGGAAGCTTCTCAGGCGCTGATATGGGAAGCGTAGGGGCAAGCTTTATCATAGTCATGGTCTGCTTCGTGCTGGTGCTTTGTCTCTCGAAGCCGATTGAAGCGATAATGCTTTCAGGATCATACGCGTTTACGATGGGAGTAAATGTAAAAAGGCTCAGGTTCTTTATCATCATAGTAAGTGGAGTCTTAAGCGCTACGGCGGCAGCATTTGCCGGGCCTATCTCGTTCGTCGGTGTGGCTGTTCCATTCCTTTCGACGAAGCTGCTTAAAAACACGAAGCCGCTTTACGTGATACCTGTCAGCTTTATTCTTGGGGCTTTTGTATGCCTGGTCTGTGATCTTATAGCCCGGACAGTTTTTGCTCCGACGGAGCTTAATATCAGCACGGTGACAGCCATCATAGGAGCGCCGGTAGTCATTTTTATGATGATCACAAATCGGAAAAGATGAAAAAATTGTGAAATTTCTGCTTGACAAAATCGGGCGGATAGTTTATTCTTTTACACAACACAGACAAAGGCGTCTGGTGAGAGAAATCTCACCAGACGCCTTTTTCGCGCGTAGTTGCTGGAAAAAGAAAGGAGTTTACTTATGAAATTTGAAATGACGACTGTAGCATGGGTGCTTATCTGCGGTGCCCTTGTCTACTTCATGCAGGCGGGGTTCGCGTTGTGTGAAGCGGGCCTTACGAGAGCAAAAAACACTGGAAATATCCTGATGAAGAACCTGATGGATTTCTGTATCGGTACTCCGTGTTACTGGTTCATCGGATTCGGACTGATGTTTGCAGGAACTGGAAAGTTCATTGGTGGCTTTGATCCGTTCATCAAAGGAAGCTACACTGCAGCTAATTCAGTAGTTCCGCAGACAATGCCGCTGTGGTGCTACGTGATCTTCGAAACAGTGTTCTGCGCGACAGCAGCCACTATCGTTTCAGGATCGATGGCAGAGAGAACGAATTTTAAAGCTTACTGTATTTACTCGGCATGCATCTCACTTTTTGTATATCCGGTCACAGGACACTGGGCATGGGGCGGCGGCTGGCTCGCACAGCTAGGCTTCCATGATTTCGCTGGTTCTGCCTGCGTTCACATGGTCGGCGGAACGATCGCCTGCTTAGGAGCCTGGATGCTCGGACCTCGTATCGGAAAGTACGACAAGAACGGAAAAGCAAGAGCTATACCGGGACATAACCTTACAGCAATGGCACTTGGAGTATTCATCCTCTGGTTCTGCTGGTTCGGTTTCAACGGCGGTTCTACAGTAGCCTTGTCATCAGATGCAAATGCATTTGAGGCTTCACTTGCTTTCATGAACACAAACCTTGCAGCAGCGGTTGCTACAGTAGTTGCCATGATATTTACCTGGATCCGCTATGGTAAGCCGGATGTTTCGATGACATTCAACGCTTCACTTGCAGGCCTTGTAGCTATCACAGCAGGCTGCGACGCTGTAACACCTGTCGGTGCATTTTTCATAGGACTTGTATCTGGAATTATCGTAGTTCTTTCGGTTGAGTTTTTCGATAACGTAGCAAAGATCGATGATCCTGTCGGTGCCGTTTCAGTCCACATGGTAAACGGTGTCTGGGGAACTATCGCCGTTGGTCTTTTCTCAGCCGGATACGACGGAGTAGGCAAAGGACTTTTCTATGGCGGCGGATTCAAACAGTT
>JAQXXU010000044.1 GCA_029226225.1 Lachnospiraceae bacterium
GATACACCGTGTGTAAAGACCGGCCAGTGCATGAACTGTCTTGACCACACCATCTGCTGCCAGTTCGTAGTGACCAGAGCGTCGCTTACAGCAGGCAGGATCAAAGTTGTCCTCGTCGGCGAGGAGCTCGGATACTGAAGCAGCTTGCAGAGAATCTCAAGAAGACGGTGGACTATTTCCAGATCTGATGAGGTCCTGATATATCTGCGGCACTCCTTTTGCAAGATTTTGATTTGTTTTCCCTGTCATTTGAGAAGCATATCCTGACAAGAAGGAATGTCATATCAGATGTAAAGAGAAAAGTATCAACGAATAAATCAGAGCACCGGCGATGGATCTGGTGCAGCAGGATGATAAACAGACTGGTAGGCAGGTTGATAGGCAGGCAGGTAAGCAGGTTGATATAAGGGCGCAAGGGTCATGACTATTGGACACTTGTTTTTCAAAGGAGGCTTAAGACATGAAGAAGAGTTTTGGAGCAAAACCATTTGTTTATCCGCAGCCGGTGCTGATAGTGGCGTCTTTCGGTGAAGACGGATCTGTGGACGCCATGAACGTGGCGTACGGCGGAGTGGTTAATTCCAACAGGCTTCAGATCAACATCGGAGTCAGACACAAGACATCCGATAACATCAAGGTGAAAAAGGCTTTTACAGTATCCATCGCTGATGCAAAGCATGTGGAAGCTGCTGATTATCTCGGAATTGTTTCCGGTCATGACGAGCCGGACAAGATTAAGAAAGCCGGCCTTCACGTCGTAAAAAGCGAATATGTGGATGCTCCGGTAATTGAGGAGTTTCCGATCACTCTCGAGTGCAGGGTTGAGGAGATAAATCAGTATGACAAGACCCTCCGCATTGTGGCTGAGATTGTTAATGTTCTCGTAGATGACTCCGTACTTGGAGAAGGCGATGTGATAGATACTGACAAGCTTGAGGCAATCAGTCTAGCTCCTTCTTCACACAAATACGTAAAGATTGGCGGAGATGTGGCAGACGCTTTCAGCTGCGGAAAAGTTCTCGACAAGTGAGGTCCCGCGGATGAATGGCTGATCATGACGGCGCGAATCCTATCCCTGATGTGGCAGCTGTCCTCGCCGGTGTCCTTAACCGACAGAACACTTATAAGAAGCTGATCCAGATGACAGGTGGAGATACGCCGATAGAAGAAGCCCTTGTCTCAGCTTGATCTGGGACAGTAAGGCGGGAATGGACACAGGTCCATTCCCGTCTTTTAAAGTGGACGTACTCGGCGCCATCAGAGACAAACTGCAGAAGAGATAAAAGACAGAGCAGCAGTTTACTGAAGCTCTTTATAGAAAGACTGCAGTACGTGCGCAGAATTCATGAGAGCTTCCTCTTCATCAGGCTGAAGCTTGATCTCCACAATCTCTTTCGCTCCGGTCTTGTCGATAATAGTAGGGACGGAGAGGAATACGCCGCTGAGGCCGTATGCCCCGTCAACGTTGACAGATACAGGATAGATCTGGTTCTCGTTGAAAAGGATAGATTTAACTATAGAAGTGGCTGAGGCAGCGATACCGTAGCAGGTGTTGCCCTTACGGTTAAAAATCTCCCATCCGGCCTGTGAAGTCATTTTGAGAAGACCTGGCTTTGTGGTATTGCCGGTACGCGGAGCGTTATCGGAGAATACGTCGTCAATCTTCTTGCCGCCTATGGTCGCTGAATTCCAGACTACAAACTCACTGTCCCCGTGTTCTCCGCAGACAAAAGCCGAGACGCTCTTCGCATCCAGATCGTACAGCTTCGCCAGTTCACAGCAGAGTCTGGCGCTGTCCAGATTCGTACCGCTTCCGATGACCTGTCTGTATGGGAGGCCTGAGATCTTCCAGGCATAGTAAGTCATGATATCTACAGGATTCGAGATGACCAGGATGATTCCGTCAAACCCGCTGTCCATAACGCTTGTCACAATACTTTTCATGATATTCATACCAGGAGCAAGCATTTCGAGACGGCTGTGGGAATCCTTCGGCATTGGAGCCGATGCAGTGATTATCACAACGTCAGCATCCGAGCAGTCTTTGTAGTCCCCGGCATATATCTTGATGTTACGGTTCATGAAGTAGACTGAATGTGCCATATCCAGAGCTTCAGCATATGCCTTGTCCTTGTTCACATCTATGAGTACAACTTCTTCACAGAGTCCCTGGTTGATGATGCTGTAAGCAGTTGTAGCTCCTACGTTTCCAACGCCGATAATGGCGACTTTTGAATCTTTAAAGCTCATAAAAAAACCTCCGCTTTAATACAATTTACAGCACGGTTATTATATATCTGTAAGACCGGTTTGTCGATATTTTTCACAGGTTCATACAGGAAAATCCGTCGGATACTGCGGCTTTATCATCAAAATTATTGTGTGAGGAACTATATTCTGATATTATAAATAATATCATGACAGCGGGTGTTTCATGGCATCACTGAAAGTCAGAATATTAAAAAAGGAGTACAGAAAAAAGAATGAAGAAGCTGTTTTTTAACAAAGACAGGCTTGGTGCTTTTATGGACGCGATCCTGGCTATTATCATGACGATCCTGGTTCTTGAGCTGGCAAAGCCGAAGGAACCTACGATAGCAGCATTCTTAAGTCTGTGGCATGCGTTTGCTGCTTATGCTATCAGCTTTTTCTGGCTCGGCAGTATGTGGACGGCACTCCATATTGCCTGGGACAGGATAGAAAAGGTGTCGCAGAAGACAGTCTGGATCAGCATTACACTGCTTTTCTGGGCTTCATTCATTCCGTATATCACCAGCCTACTCGTCGACTGGAGTCAGAAACGGACGATCCAGGGTGCATACGGACTTGTCGTTATCCTCACAACTGCACATCTGTACTGGCTGTATACGAGCCTGAATAAGGACAACGTCGGCAGCGGAGCCTGCGGATACATTGCCAGCGCCAAGAAAAATCTGAAGACCGACCTGTTGATAAAGGCTGCAGGCTTTATTGCCGGTATGGTATTCTATCCGCCGCTTGTTGAAATCGGTGTTCTTGCGGCTGCAGTTTTTATGATCAGCAGCAGGATATCACTGCGAAAAGACAATTCCGGAGAAGACAGGAAAAAATGACTGCGGAAAATCGCGCTTCATACAGGAAAATCCGCCGGGTAGTGCGACTTTTATCTGGTCATATAAAAAAGTATAAAACTGGATATTTTATATATTCAAGTTATGAGATATCATTTATTTCAACACCGGTGAGAAACATGTTGGAAGATAATTGAGAACAGGAAGAACTTATGGCTTGGAATAAAGAAAACAACAGATACGAACTGAACAAAAATCTTGCGCAGATGTTAAAGGGCGGCGTGATAATGGACGTCACCACACCGGAACAGGCGAAGATAGCAGAGGATGCGGGAGCCTGCGCTGTAATGGCTCTTGAGAGGATACCGGCTGATATAAGGGCAGCGGGCGGAGTGGCCAGGATGAGTGACCCTAAGATGATAAAGGGCATCCAGGAGGCTGTATCTGTCCCGGTTATGGCCAAGTGCAGAATAGGGCATTTTGTCGAGGCGCAGATACTCGAAGCGATAGATATCGACTATATCGATGAGAGTGAAGTTCTCTCTCCGGCTGACGATGTCTACCATATCGACAAGACCAAATTCAAAGTCCCGTTTGTATGCGGAGCGAAGGACCTTGGCGAAGCCTTAAGGAGGATAGCAGAAGGCGCTTCGATGATAAGAACCAAGGGAGAACCGGGAACAGGGGATGTAGTACAGGCTGTAAGTCATATGAGAAAAGTGAACAGCGGGATCTCGAGACTCGTCAGCCTGCGCGGGGACGAGCTCTATGAAGCAGCGAAGGAACTTCAGGTGCCGTACGACCTTGTGGAATACGTGCATGTGAACGGGAAGCTCCCGGTGGTCAACTTCGCGGCAGGAGGCGTGGCTACACCTGCAGACGCGGCTCTTATGATGCAGCTAGGAGCAGAGGGCGTTTTCGTGGGCTCCGGAATATTCAAGTCCGGGAACCCGGCCAAGCGCGCGGCTGCCATAGTAAAAGCAGTTACAAACTATCAGGATCCTGATATGATAGCAGAGCTCTCCGAAGACCTGGGAGAAGCTATGGTCGGGATCAACGAGGAAGAGATAAAGCTCCTTATGGCAGAAAGGGGCAAGTGATGACTGCTGCAGTACTAGCTGTTCAGGGAGCCTTTGCTGAGCACGAGCAGAAGCTTGATGAACTGGGTATAAACCATATAGAACTGAGAGAGCGCGCCGACCTTGACAGAGATTTTGACGCACTCATCCTGCCGGGCGGCGAGAGCACCGTCCAGGGGAAGCTGTTAAGAGAACTCGGCATGTTCGATGCGTTAAAAGACAGGATACAGCATGGACTTCCAGTCCTTGCCACCTGTGCGGGTATGATTCTTCTCGCTGAGTCCATAGAGAATGACGACAGACAATATTTTGCTACTCTGCCGGTGACAGTGAGGCGCAACGCATACGGCAGGCAGCTCGGCAGCTTTTTTACAGAAGCTGAATATGACGGGCTTGGAAAAGTGCCGCAGACATATATCAGGGCGCCTTTTGTCACAAATGTCTCAGACGGTGTAGAGGTCCTCTCGGAAGTGGACGGACATATCACAGCTGTCCGCTATAAGAACCAGACGGCGCTTGCCTTTCATCCGGAGCTGAGCGGCGATCTGAGGATATACCGTGACTTCTTAAGACAGGGACAGGACTCTTGAAAAAAGGGGCCTGCCCTCTTAATAATACTTCTCAGTTCCACTTGTAAAAGCCCTCTCCGCTGGCCATGCCGAGCTTTCCCTCGTCTATGTACTTCTGGAGAATTGCCTTCATGCCCTTGAAGTTATAAGGCAGCATCATCTTGCGGAGGAGCGGGGTAAAAAGCCCCGGTACCTTCTGGTACTGCTCGACTATGTTCATCGCGGTGGTGAGGCCTACGGTATCGAAGATCTCGAAAGGTCCCTTCGGAGAGCCGGTCCCGTGCTTCCATGCAAGGTCTATGCTCTTCGGATCTGAGACTCCGTTCGCATAGAGGTCGAGCCCCGAGAGCAGGAAAGGTACGAGCATCGAGTTCAGAAGATAGCCGCTCTTCTCC
>JAQXXU010000045.1 GCA_029226225.1 Lachnospiraceae bacterium
CTGAGAAAGAAGAATCATCTTCTTCAAAAGCAGTTTAAAAAATAAAAAAGCCACGGTGGTGTAAAAACCATCGTGGTATTTTTATGCAAAAAATTCATCGATCTTTTCTCTGTCGAGCGGAGTTCTGCCGAACCGCTCCGACGGGTCTCCTGCTGCGATTATCTCGGCAGAAGCCTTATCAAACCCGGTGAACTTCATATAGCCGATGTCTCCCGGGTCCAGTTCTTCGTCATTTGAGATCTTCCTGAGGATCTCATAGCATTTTTTCAAATGGATAAGCAGCGCCGACAGCTCATTCTCACGGGTAAAATAGTTCTGTGCCCTGTTCTGCTCCTCGAAATCCTTTATGTAAAGCACCAGAAGCGTAAGCTCAAGATTCCCACTGAGGTCAGAATCCGGCATAGTAAGGTCAGGTCGTAGCTCCACCATCCTGCTGAAAAAATCCTTTGCTTCAGCCGTCTTTCCCTGCCTCAGGAGCTCCTCTACCGCAAGCTCGAGTTCCCTCGTCTCTGCCTTTTCACCCGAAAAAGCGACCGGGCACTCGTAGACTCTTAACTCCCTGGTCTGTACGAAAGGCATCAGCAGGAACTCTGATAAAAATCCGTAAAGCCTCTGTTCGTAGGCATCGTAGTCAGTCATATCGACCATCGACGACACCTCGGTCAGGATACTGAACAGATAGGTACAGTATTCATCAAAAAGCTCTCTAGATGTAATGAAAAGGTTCCCGAAATAGTTCCCGTGGGCTACAGTCATCTCATCATAGGCCTTCGCATACTCCGGATATAGCTTCTTCAGCGCGTATCCTGTCAGATCCATGTCCTTTACATAGTGCGCTTCAGCGTAATTCTCACGGTTCGTCTTTTCTGACGGCAGTTTCTTCGTAGTGATGATGTCATAACTTTTTAAAATATCATCAAATTCCGGTCCTGTCATGATCTGCCGGTTGTCATTTATGAAAAAACGGCGAT
Organism: Lachnospiraceae bacterium; assembly: GCA_029226225.1. Lineage (GTDB taxonomy): Bacteria > Bacillota > Clostridia > Lachnospirales > Lachnospiraceae > Weimeria. Next base: position 972 of record JAQXXU010000045.1, read on the forward strand.
AGTGGCAAATTCCGATGTTCTCCTGTCCCGGATAATTTTTCCAGAGCCAGTAGAGACCGGTCAACTCACTGAAATATGGGTTCAGGTCGCTGATATTATCCTCGCCGGCATCGTCTCTGAAGCAGCCTGGGATGATATCCTGCTTCCCCCTGGCTCCGACGAACATCGTCTTGTAGACCGGATCAGCCGGCGGGGTGTAGGGCTTATGTGCCATCACAAAAATGCTAGTAGCCATATCAGTCCACCGGATGCAGGTTCTTAAGCGAGAGGTCAAGTATCGGAGCCGAATGCGTCAGTGCTCCGCTCGATACATAGTCAGCACCTAAGTCCTTTATCTGCGCTACATTCTCTTCGGTGACATTCCCTGAGATCTCGGTCTCAGCTCTGTCACCTATCAGGGCGATAGCCTCCTTCATCGTCTCGTGAGTCATATTATCAAGCATTATGATCTCTGCCCCGGCGTCTAAGGCTTCCTTTACCTGATCTATGGTCTCGGTCTCGACCTCGATTTTTCTGACAAAAGGAGCGTAGTCACGGGCGAGCTGCACTGCCTTTGTGATGGAGCCTGCTGCCCCGATGTGATTGTCCTTTATCAGTATGCCGTCAGTCAGGTTATATCTGTGGTTCGTGGCTCCTCCGACCTTTACCGCGTATTTTTCGAAAAGGCGCATATTCGGAGTAGTCTTCCTAGTGTCTAACAGCTTTGTCTTAGAACCTTCGAGCAGTTTTACCATCTGTCGTGTCATCGTAGCGATACCACTCATCCTCTGCAAGTAGTTCAGAGCTGTGCGCTCACCCACGAGAAGAGTCCTGATATCACCAAGCACTTCGGCAATCTTCTGACCCTTGTGGATCTCTTCACCGTCTTTTACGAATATCTCGAATTCGGTAGAGTCATCGAGCAGTGTAAATACACGCTTGAACACATCGAGACCACAGAGTATACCGTCCTCTTTTGCGATCAGGTCGACCTGTCCAGCCTCGCTTTTCGGCATTATGGCGTTTGTCGTCACGTCCTCTGATGTGACATCCTCTCTCAGGGCTGAAAGTATATATGGATCAGCGTTCAGCTTTAAAGTAATGTCGGTCATTTTACCTCCTGATTCTCTTTATCGATCTCATCCCAGATCATCTGCTTGTTCTCCTCGTCAGTATCCTTTGTATCTAAGAGCTGGTCTGGATCGAAGCCGTAGATCTCTGACAGTTCCTTAAGTGACTTATCGGCGTTTTGTAAAAATCTAGGACTTCTGCCCTCCCAGGCTCTCTGTCCGTCGATGACTACCATGTGCTCGGCTGCGTTCTTCGCGAATACGAGACTTTCGAGAAGGGAGTTGCTCGCCAGACGGTTCTTTCCGTGGACGCCGTTGCAGCAGGTCTCGCCAGATGCATAGAGGTGATCCATCGATGTGTGTGAATTCAGATCTACGTGGATGCCGCCCATGAAGTAATGCTGCGCCGGAACCACCGGTACATACTCCTTCGTCGGATCTATGCCGCACTCGAGACAGTGCTCGACGATATGCGGGAAACGCTTTCTGATATCGAATTTCGTGATCGTCGTCATATCGAGATGGACGTACTTCGTGTGATCCTTTTCCATCTGCTTCAATATCTCGGCACTTAAGAGGTCTCTCGGAAGCAGCTCATCCGTGAAACGCTCACCGTTTTTATCTCTAAGGACTGCTCCCTCTCCTCTGACTGACTCAGAAACCAGGAAACGTCTCTCTTTTTTCTCACTGTAAAAAGTGGTCGGATGTATCTGCACGTAGTTTACATGCTCGAGCTTTATGCCGTGTCTCAGGCAAAGAGCAAGCGAGTCTCCGGTAAGTGAAGGATAGTTCGTCGAATTCTCGTAGATACCGCCGATACCGCCTGTAGCTAAAAGTATATGCGAAGCAAAAACTGCCTGAAGCCTCCCGTCCTCGTCTATCAGCACTATACCGTCACAGCGGTTGTTCTGACACAGCAGGTCTACCATCCTCGTATGCTCGTGGATCTCGACATTCGGGAGTTTTTTAACTGCTGCCTGCAGGTGAGTAGTGATCTCCTCACCCGTGATATCCTCGTGGTGAAGGATACGGTTCGTGGAATGGGCGCCCTCCCTGGTAAACTCCAGAGTGCCATCCGGGTTTCTCGCGAAATCTACTCCGTACCCCATCAGCTCCTCTATGACAGACTTTGACGAACGGATCATACAATCTACTGATTCCTTGCGGTTCTCGTAGTGACCCGCCTTCATCGTGTCTTCAAAAAATGCGTCGTAATCCGAAGGATCCTTCAGCACGCAGATGCCTCCCTGCGCCAGATAGGAATCACACTCTGTGATATCCTCCTTCGTGATCATAAGTATCTGCCTGTCAGGCGGCAGATGAAGCGCCGCAAAACATCCTGCTACTCCAGCCCCTACTATAATAACATCATAGCTCTTTTTCATTTCGCAAGCCTCAGCATTTCTTCCATCGGAGTCTTCGCTTCTCTCATCAGTTTCTCCGGAAGAGTGATCTCTGAATCCTCTTCCTTAAGCACATGGAGCAGCTTCTCCATAGTCAGTTTTTTCATATTCGGGCAGATCTGCATCGGGCCTGCCGGATAGAAAACCTTATCCGGATTTCTCTTCTTCAGCTCATGCATCACGCCAAGCTCTGTCGCCACGATGAATTCCTTGGCTGAAGACTCTGTAGCGTACTTTATGATGCCTGAAGTCGAACCCACATAGTCAGCCTCAGCCACTACTTCTGGCTTACACTCAGGATGAACGAGCACCGGAGCATCTGGCTTTAATGCCCTGGTCTTTCTTAAAGCATCAAGACTTATCGAATTATGCACGTGGCAGAATCCGTCGTTAAAGATAAACTCCTTCTCCGGAAGCTGGTCAGCTATGTAGTGTGCCAGGTTCTGATCAGGGATAAAATAGATATGTCTCTGTGGAAGTCTGCTCACGATCTTTAAGGCGTTAGCACTCGTGACGCAGACATCACTGGCCGCCTTCAGGTCAGCCGTCGAATTCACATAGCAGACCACGGCCACGTCATCGTACTTTTCTCTTACCTCATCGATCCTGTCCGTAGTCGCCATATGAGCCATCGGACAGTCGGCAGCCATATCCGGTATCAGGACCTTCTTCGTAGGGTTTAAGACCTTCGCGCTCTCGCCCATGAACCTGACTCCGCAGAGAACTATGATGTCAGCATCCGTCTCCGTCGCTTTCTTTGCTAAAAAAAACGAATCTCCGACAAAATCCGCTATGTCCTGTATCTCATCCGCTACATAGTAATGCGCCATGATTATCGCATTTTTTTCTTTCTTCAGACGGCCTATATCCTCGGCCATCTCTCTAACGTCTGACACTTCCTTCTATACCTTTCCAACTTCGCAGTCACGGCTTTAAGCTCATGTCTGCGGTATTTCTAAAAAAGGCTGTGAAAGAACTTCCCATTCACAGCCTTTTATTTTTTTCCGAAATATTTTATCACTTATAAGGTGATTTTACAATGATTTTTCTTATGCTTCTCCGCTATCAATCTCATCGATCATAGTGTAGTATATCTGCTCGCTGACGTTACTCCTCATATAGTAGACGTTCATCCGGATCAGATGCTCTTTGCCTCCTACTTCAAAAATGACCGTTCCTCTCGCGCCCTTGTCCTTATTTTCGAGTGCCTTATCGAAAAGTCCAATGAAAGTCTCTTTATCACTTTCCTTTACCCTGTCAGAGAAAGGTATCTCGGAGACCGGATCCACGAGGTCTGCGAGAACTGAATTCCTGTAATGGTCGAGAAGTGACCAGCCGACCTTTACAGTATCACCGTTTTTGTTCAGGATCAGTACAGAACCGAAGATATTGGCGATCATATCGTCTGAGATGTAGTTCGCGTCGAGAATCTGGCGGATCTTATACGCCTGCGGAACTCCGACCTGGATACCGTCGAAGTCTACCTTCTTCGAGTCACTGATGAGTCTGGTGAACTTCTCAGTCGACATCGGCATATAGTAGTAATACCCCTGGACATACTCACAACCCATTTTTCTAAGGAACTCAGCCTGCTCCTTTGTCTCTACGCCTTCGATGATGACCGGGAGAAGGAGCTGCTGCGCCATTCCGAGGATAGGCTCGAGGATATTACGGCTTCGCTCCGGAGCATCTGCTGCGAGACGAAGGAAAGCAGTGTCGATCTTTAGCATGTCAATGTCCATGCTCTCGAGGGTATTTATCGAAGCAAGCCCAGTGCCGAAATCATCGTAAGAGACGCTCATTCCTATCTCGTGAAGGCGGCTTACAGTGTCAGCTGCCTTTTCCGGAGCTTTCGCAAAAGTGGATTCACTGAGCTCTGCTTCGAGCATTTTAGCAGGGATGTCATACGCCCTGATTATCTCACTGAAAAAATCAGGAACATCCATCGTATAAATGTCAGCCTCTGATACGTTCACAGAAATAGGTATCGGGTCGACTTTTTTATCTATCTGCTTTCTGATGAAGCGTGCCGCACGATCCCAGACTATCTTATCCAAAGTGGAGATAAGGCCATTCTTTTCCATGACCGGAACAAAGAGGCTCGGCGATAGGACGTTTCCCTCGTGCAGCCACCTGACGAGAGCCTCGGCTCCGATGATCTTGCCGGTGACCATATTTACCTTCGGCTGGAGGTAGATGGTGAACTCGCCCTTCTTTATGCCGTCCTGGATATTCAGCAGACGCTTGTACTCATCCTGCTCCTTCTGGATCATGGCCGGATCGTATACAGTGACATTCTCTGTATAATCGCCCTTTATCGTCTCAAGGGCTATAGCTGCCAGGTCATAGAGTTCTTTTGCGGAATACTTCTTCGAAATGTCTATCGGATAGACACCGAAGTTCGCGCGAAACGACGGCTCAAAGCTCTTCTCTGTCAGGTACCTGTTCAGATTATCAGAAAGGCCCTGTACTATGTCCATCCTTGCCGGACAGAGTATCGCAAAATCATCGCCACCGAGATAACCGGCTACCCCTCCGTGTCTCTGGACTGACTGGAGAAGTGTCTGTCCAATCTTCTTGATGTAGTCGTCACCGCTCTCCCATTTATAATAGCTGTTAAATAGTTTGAAGTGATCAATATCTATGGCCACCATCCAAAGCGGTCCGAGATTCGGATTCTTAAGCTGTGTATCTACCTGATTGAAAAAATTCGTCTTATATAAAAGACCTGTCCGCGCATCGCGGAATTCCTCGTCAGCCTTATACTGCCTATCTATCTCGTTCGCAAGAGCCGTCTGCTTCTGGAACAGACTAATCGTGGTAAGCACCCTTCGGCGGACAATACGCTCCGCATATGGCCTCGAGATAAAGTCGAGAGCGCCTAAGTCAAAAGCCTTCTCGATATTCTTCGGATCGTTATTCGTAGAGATCATGATGACCGGCACATAGTCTGTCATGTGTTCCTTCTTCATCTCTGATAAAACTCCGAAGCCGTCAAGCTTTCCTGGCATGATCAGATCCAGAAGGATGATATCTATCTGCTGGAATTTCTCCTTGATGATCTCCATCCCTTCATCACCGTTCGAAGCCTCCAGAACATCCACTTCATCCTTCAGGATGTCTTTAAGCTGCACTCTGTTCAGCGCAGTATCATCGATTATAAGTACGCATTTTCTTCTGCCGTCAGGTGACATATGTGTCCCCTCCCTTCATGCTGCTTTCACGGGTTCAACTGGCTCTATTTTACCATAAACTTTTTATAAAAAAAACCATTTAAAGCCGCAAATTACAATCTGTGGAAACTGTCATCTGCCCTTATTCGTCACCTGTGTACCCGTCTGAGATAAACTCTGCCGTGTCATCATCGGCGGTGTCGCCCAGTTCTGCCTTTACTATCGCACAGTTAAGTACCTGCTGTTTCCAGAAATCGCTTAAGTCCCTGTGCCATAAAAGTACCAGCATACCGTGGAGTACCCCTCCATGCGTAGCACAGACTATAGTCTTATCCGAAAGCGGTGCGCCTTCTCTTGTCTGCTGCCTTAAGTACTCTATGAACTCCCGGCAGCGCTTTAGAAGTGAGTGGTATGACTCTGCACCCGGTACCGGTTCGTAGTTTGCCGGATCCTCGAAGAATATCTCTGCAAAATCATCCGGTAGCTGGCTCATAGGTATTCCCTCTACCTCACCGAAGCTCATCTCGATCAGATGCTGGTCGGTGACTCTGGGGATCTTTGCTCCCTGATAGACTAGTGCCTCGCCATATGTCAGGTCTAAGGGTTCAAGGTCCTGGACCCTTAGTGCCTCCTCTACCGTCTGTCTTACTCTCGTAAGCGGTGATGAAAAAATGATATCCGGTATTATGCCATTGTCATGAAATACACGTCCGGCATCACGAGCCTGCTGCTTGCCACGGTCGTTCAGGTGGGTATCAGTCCTCCCCTGTAACATATGGGTTATATTCATGTCGGTCTGTCCGTGCCGTAAGAAATATATATCGGACATGTCAGTTCCTTTCATTTGTGAAGGTGTTAGCTGTAATTTAAGGAGGCTTTATGCCTCAGCGAGTACCACTTTGTCAGCTGCAAGTGAGGCTGGAACGTCGATCAGCCGCTGGTTTGATGACCCACGGAAGTGAAGGGAGATGTCCTTTAAGTCTTCTATGAACTCGCCGTCTACGAGCACATCTGTAAGGGATAGTATCTCGTCTGTGACTTCACAGTGACAGCGCTTGTTTTCTTTGTCTGTCAGTTCTTCCCAGGTATAGCCTGAGTATATCCAGATCGTAGCGTGCGGCACTTTCTCCCTGACCCTGCGGTAGAGAGAGATAAGAGCTCTCTGGTTCTCCGGTTCCATCGGCTCCCCACCCAGTACCGTGAGTCCGGATATATATGAAGGTTTTACTGACTCGAGGACCTGGTTCTCGACCTCCTTCGTGTATTCATGACCGAATGAAAAATCCCAGGTCTCTTCATTAAAGCACCCTTTGCAGTGGTGGGTGCATCCACTGACAAACAGGCTGGTCCTGCATCCAGGCCCGTTTGCTATATCTGTATAGTATATCTGTCCGTATCGCATAGTTATTTTGCTTCAGCGTTCACATTCATCTGGTAGTCTTCGAATTTCGGGATGGACAGGTGCAGAACCCTGTCTCTGATCTCCTGGGTACGGCCCTGGTTCCAGAACTGGGTGCCGATGTAGCCACAGGTCCTGCGGGCTACTGACATCTTCGACTGGTCACGGTTTCCGCACTTAGGGCATTCCCAGACAAGCTTTCCGCTGTCATCCTCCACGATCCTGATCTCTCCATCGTATCCGCAGACCTCACAGTAATCACTCTTTGTGTTAAGCTCGGCGTACATGATGTTCTCATAGATGTACTTCATGATAGAAAGCACTGCCGGGATGTTCGACTGGAGGTTCGGAACCTCTACATATGAGATAGCTCCGCCTGGTGAAAGCTTCTGGAACTCTGATTCGAACTTCAGCTTCTTAAATGCATCGATCTCCTCAGTCACATGTACATGGTAGCTGTTCGTGATATAGTTCTTGTCAGTCACGTGCGGTATTATGCCGAATCTCTTCTGGAGGCACTTCGCGAATTTGTAAGTAGTGGACTCCATCGGTGTGCCGTAGAGTGAATAGCTGATATTCTCTGCCTTTCTCCACTCAGCGCACTTATCGTTTAAGTGCTGCATGACTGAGAGGGCGAACTTCTTTCCCTCCGGTGTCGTGTGACTCTGTCCGATCATCTCATAAGTCATCTCCGAGAGACCACAGTAACCAAGAGAAATAGTCGAATAGTTTCCGAACAGAAGCTTGTCGATCTTCTCGCCTTTCTTCAGGCGGGCAAGTGCTCCGTGCTGCCAGAGGATAGGGGCTACATCCGATGAAGTACCCATCAGACGGTTATGTCTGCAGAGAAGAGCCTTATGACAGAGTTCAAGCCTCTCATCGAAGATACGCCAGAAGTTCTCGAATCTGTCTGTTCCCTGCTCCTTTGATTCCTTCACAGCTGAGCAGGCTACATCTACGAGGTTTATCGTGACAACACCCTGGTTAAATCTGCCGTAGTACTTGTGCTCGCCTTCCTTATAGTCGAGAGCTCCGGATTTATTACCGGCGTTGCAGAGACCTTCGGCGTTGTCCTCACTATCCGGGGTAAGGAACGAACGGCAACCCATGCAGGTGTACACATCACCCTTCAGCTCTCTCATGACCTTAGCTGAGATATAGTCAGGCACCATACGCTTTGCCGTGCACTTAGCCGCAAGAACTGTGAGATCATAGTAAGGTGAACCTTCCTCGATATTATCCTCGTCTAATGCATAGATGATCTTCGGGAAAGCCGGTGTGACCCAGACGCCCTTCTCGTTCTTGATGCCCTGGATACGCTGTCTGAAGACTTCCTTCGCCAGACGAGCCAGGTCATCCCTGGTCTGTCCCTCCGGCACTTCGTCCAGGTAGATGAACATCGTGACAAAAGGTGTCTGACCGTTCGTGGTCATAAGAGTCACCAGCTGGTACTGGATTGTCTGGATGCCTGACTCTATCTCTGACTGAAGACGACGGTCGACGATCTTCATGATCTTCTCCTCATCGAGATCGTCACCTATGGCCTTTCTCTCCTCGATGACCTGCTTTTTAAGCTTCTGTCTCGATACATCTACAAACGGGGCCAGATGAGCTAATGAGAACGACTGACCGCCGTACTGGTTCGAGGCTACCTGGGCTACTATCTGTGTAGTGATATTGCACGCAGTATAGAAGCTCTTCGGCTTCTCGATCATGGTCTCTGAGATAACGGTGCCGTTCTGGAGCATATCCTCGAGGTTTATCAGGTCACAGTTGTGCTCTCTCTGGGCAAAATAGTCCGCATCGTGGAAATGGATGATGCCTTCCTTATGTGCCTTTACGATATCCTCCGGAAGAAGGACACGATTCGTCAGGTCTTTCGATACCTCACCAGCCATATAGTCACGCTGGGTAGAGTTTATCACAGGGTTTTTGTTCGAGTTCTCCTGCTTTACTTCTTCGTTCACCTGATCTATGAGCGCAAGGATTCCGTTATCCGTGGTATTCGACTTACGGCTCAGCTCACGCTTGTATCTGTATCTGACATACTTCTGGGCAACCTCATAGCAGCGCATCTCCATGATGCCCTTCTCTACCATATCCTGTATGTCCTCGACATTCACCGCATGAGGAGATTCTGCCACCTGTCTCGCGATGCTGTCTGCTACAGCCTGAACCTGTGCATTATTCAGCTGATGAATAGGATCTACTTCTTTATTCGCCTTTTCGATCGCGTTAGTGATCTTCACTTCATCAAAATGGACCTCACGGCCGTTCCTCTTTATCACGTTCGTCTTTACCACAATGCCTTCCAATTCCAGAAACCTTCTTTCACAAATACTTCAGGGGCACTGACCTGTGGCCTGTAGCCCGTATAATAACTAGTGGATTCTTAAAACAACTAACTGTAGTAATCTTTTATCTCATAAGCACTATATCTTGTGCTGCGTATAATATGATAATACATTTGGTGAGAGATGAAAACCCCCTTTTGAAAGTCTTTATTTTCAAAAAAATCAGACATCAGAACCGCGTTCTCATTTCGAACTTGTGTTTGTATTTTACTCTCACATTATAGATTTGTCAAGAGCTTTATGCTATACTTTTTTCATGCTTATATCATTAAGAAAAAAATTCATCCGCACAGCGATGGCTTCGGTACTGATCGTACTCGTACTTATACTCATAGCCATAAACCTGCTGAATTATCGCAGTTTTTTAAACGACTGTGACAGCCGGCTTGCCATGATAGAGGCTGCTGGCGGCAACCTGGACGACATGAGAAACAGCAGCAAACCACCTTCCGTGCCTGACACTGCTTCATCCGATGCCCGTCGTCCCGCAAAGCCTCCTGAAGGAGAGCAATCTGTCGAAGCCCTTTACGACACCAGGTATTTTTCAGCAGAACTCGATGGTAATAAACAGGTCATCTCGCTGAACATGACAGATATCGCCAGTATTACATCAACAGAGGCTTGGCGAATGATCGCCACAGCAGTTTCCAGAAACAGCGCCACCGGCCACATGGGTGAATACCGCTACCGCCTGTCAAAAACCGACGGAAGCCACTATCTGATAGTGTTCTTAAATGTCAGCCGTGATTTTTCTTCTGTCAAAAATTTCTTCCAGGCCTCAGTACTGGTCGGGATCATAGGAATAGCGGCCATTTTTTTCCTGATGAGGTTTCTGACTAAGCTTGCCATGCGGCCTGCTGAGGAAGCATTTGAAAAGCAGAAACAGTTTATATCCGACGCCAGTCACGAGATAAAGACACCGCTCGCTATCATCTCATCAAATGCAGAGGTCATAGAACTCGAGAACGGCGAAAGCAAATGGCTCACGAATATCAAAAGACAGATAAAAAGACTTACCGGGCTTACTGAAAAGCTCGTTCTGCTGTCACGGATGGATGAGGCCGGTTATCAGACCGAACTGTCCGAATTCGACCTGGCAGAGCTCCTGAAAAACACCGCCGGCGAATATCTCGAGCACAGCATCATCATTAAAGCGCCCGATTTTCTTCCATACTACGGAAGCCGTGAGAACATCAGCCGCTGCCTTTCGATGATATTTGATAACGCCATGAAATACTCCACTGGTGATGTCAGTGTTGCGCTTAGCGGAAAGCCTGTGACATCCGGACGCATAAAGCGTCACGGTTACAAACTGACTGTATCTAATCCCTGCGATGGTATACAGACCGGCGATCTGGATTTTCTCTTCGACAGGTTCGCCCGTACTGACAGCTCGCGTGTCAGAAAGACAGGCGGAAGCGGCATAGGGCTTGCAGTTGTCGCAGAGATCGTGAAATACCACAGGGGTGAGGCTCATGCTTTTTCAAAAGACGGAAAGACATTCGAATTGAGGATAACACTATGAGAATTCTGTTAGCAGATGATGAGGAAGAGCTGACCGAACCGGTCGCAGCAATCCTTAAGAAAAATAATTACTCTGTCGACATCGTGGATAACGGTACTGACGCCTATGACTATCTGAGTGGTGCCTCATATGACGCCGCCATTCTCGATATCATGATGCCAGGCATGAGCGGACTTCATGTTCTTAAAAAAATCCGAGCCGAAGGCTCCACTATTCCAGTCCTTCTCCTTACCGCAAAGTCAGAAGTCGACGACCGTGTAGACGGTCTGGATGCCGGCGCTGACGATTACCTGACGAAGCCTTTTGCCATGAAAGAACTCCTGGCCAGGCTCCGGAGCATCACCAGACGTACAGCCGAAACCAAAGAGGTGGATCTGAGTTTTGGCGATATCACCCTGGAACGTAAAAAAAGCCGCCTGAGCGGTCCTTCCGGCACAGAGGAACTTTCATCCAAAGAATTCCAGATGCTCGAAATGCTTATGCTAAACCACGACGCCTATATAAATCAGGACACCTTCATGGAAAAAATCTGGGGCCTCGACTCTGACACAGATGACCGTGTCGTATTCGTCTACATCTCCTACCTCCGGAACAAACTCAAATCTGTCGGTTCCTCCATTGTCATCAAGTCAAAGCGCGGACTTGGATACTTTCTCAAATAAAAAAAAGAAGGCAGCTGCATATCGCAGCCACCTTCCTGTGTTTTTATTTAATTGTCTCGCAACTACTCTCTTCTCTGAACAGATCTGCATTTATAATTCAATCCTTACAGCTTTGCTCCTGACTGGATAGCTGTACTCAGCCCCGTTACTCGAGACGGTTCTGAAACGGATATTCCTTTATAAAGGATTCCAACCGCGTGAAGCTTATCTATATGCATCTGCTGCACAGCGATGAAATCTCTGTCCACCCATCCTCATAAGGGATGGCTCATGTGCACTGTCCCTCAGGCTGGCCACGCCCGGAACTGCTTCGTGCTCTATGTGTTTCCTCTTTGTATTTTACTGTTCGCTGCGGGGCTCATCCACTGCCCTCGCAGGAGAAAATCATGATCTACAAGTCTATGACCTGTCCGCCCACCAGAGTCTTAAGATTCTGCCAAAACGTCCGACCTTTTCTCTACTCGGAACTCTTCTCACTAAGTGTAGCTGTACTATAAGCTCATCCGGTGAGAGCTGACGTAGGTGTTTGTGCGTGAAAATGTAATGAGTTTCATAAACCTATTAGTTTTCTGCTCACCGCCTTTTCGTTAACTGGTTTCTGGGAAGCTTCCTTTTGTTTCTCTATGCTTGTATATTAGTCCTTTCAAAGTCCTAAGTCAAGCAGTTCTTTCTGATTTTTCTATTTTTTGTAAGAAATGCACAATTATTGTCAGTTATTTTTGTAAAAATTGACGTATTGACAAATACGTTATTCCTTATATTCTTCAACGACAGGGACCAGACCATGTCTTTTTGCCGCTTCTATAGCCTGCTCTTCCTCGCTTTCAGGCACATCGATGTAGTAGATATCCCGGTCGACCTGGTGTCCGACCGCGAAGTCACGAGGGTCTACCATCCCGCCGATCCCGTTCGGAGACACAGAATCCCCGAAGTAGTGGCCGGAAGACACATGCTTTATGCTCTCGTCTTTTAACGCCTTTTTTATCTTCTTCCAGGTCTCTTTGTCTTTTTTCTGAAAAATAGTGACTTTCTTTTCTCCAAACATGGCAACTCCATCGTATTACTTTGAAAAATTCCTGTCCTTTACCAGCAGCTGCTGCAACAGATCACTGACACCTCCGGCCAGATCTTCTACCCTTTTGACACGCACGAAATTCTCGCCGTAGAGGCGCTTCGCGTTCTTTACATAGAGGTCCGGCCCTGTAAAAATGGCTCCACAGACCGTACCACTCTCTCTGAGCTTCTTAATGGACTTCTCCGTATCAGAAAGCCCGGTCTCGCCGCCGTAGCCGTGCATGAAGACGTCTTTTCCCTCCGGCGGCACTTTAGTCGAGTCCGACGGATTGGCATCTGTCATTATAAGAAAAATCCTGTTGCCTCCCTGGCCTGCATCTGGCTCCATGAGCCTTCCGGCAAGCGATATCGCGAGTCCGTCCCTGTTCCAGCCAGCTGCCGAATACTGGAAGATTCCCCGTTCGTCATTACTTTCATAGCTTTTAAGTATCTGAAGAACGGTGTAACCGCGCAGCGAATGAAAATCCATTATCCGGCAGCGGATGTGCACGCCTTCTAAAGCCTTCGCTATGACGTAGGCCTGTGATGCTATCTGCTCCTGAGCCGCGCTCCTCGAAGCCGAAGCATCGAGAAGCAGATCCACAGTCAGTGAACTCTCGACCTCATCCCCAGGCTTCTCGAATATCTCAGTGTCATCTAAAACCGGCATCCTCCATGCTTTTTCGGCTATCAGCCTGCCCGCCTTTGTCTGCACCGGCAGCGGTTCCATAAAAGCAGAAAGCACGCTCTCGAGCTCAGATGAGAGTTTTTTCACCGCACCCTCGATCAGCGTGAAATTTTTTTTATAAAAATCGCGGTTCTTATCGATCTGCGTTTTAGTCTGTTCATCGACTAAGGCAGCCTCAGAGACACCACCGTCAGAGGGCTTGTGCGTCCCTGCAACCCAGAGATCACAGAGCTCATGGGTGCCCTTGCAGAGCTCATTTTTAAGCATTTTCATCTCTTTATCTGAGAGGATGCATGGTCCGAAGCAGGCTTTGATGTAATCGGTATCAGCGTCACTTCGTCCTGACACATGCTTGTCCCGGATGCTGCCAGAACCGCCGACTCCGTAGTCAGAAACTATGTCCTGCCGGTTTAAGAGTGAGTCCACATGCCTGTACTCGTGGCGCATCAATACCGAGAGGAAATCCTTCATCGGCCCGGCCGCAGCCTTCACATGGTCAGCATCCATCCTGAAATCAGAGAAGTGAAAGCCATCCATCAGCAGGATCTTCAGATGCTCCACGACGTCAGGCGTGTCGGCATTTTCATCCTGATATTCTACCAGGGAAAGGATCTTTTTCTCATGAGGAGACAGATGTGGGGATTTTTCTCCGGCGATAACAGCCCAGTGCGCACGCGTCACAGCGATGACAGAAGTGTCATTTACCATCATCTGCTGTCTCGAAAGACTTCCCTCGTTCTCACAAAAATCATGCGCGTACTCTGCCCTCAGAGTCTTCATAACCGGGCGATATGGAAACTCCTTGTGGTATAGCCAGTTCTCAAGGCAGAGCCACACCACAGCATCATAATCGTCCGCTTTCGAAGCTCCAGAATACGATAAGAAAAATGAATTCAGCTCGTCAGTATCCAGCCACTTCTGGGATAGTCCGATCACGAGATTCATGTAAAAACTCGGCTCATCCCGTCTTACCGCAAGAAACGGAGGATAAGTGCCGTACTTTCCCGAAGCGTCCCAGACGATATTTAAGGCTCTTTTTTCCCCCTGACTGTAGTGACGTTCGACCATCAGCCAAACACTTCCTTTGATGTGAGCTCTTCAGGGATCCTCGCCTTTATCACATCGTGTATCAGCTGTTCCTCGTAGGTGTCAAAACTCTTGTCGGCTATGGTCATCCGGAGAGCCTCTCCAAGGCTTAAGCCATTTCTTACCAGTTTAAGTGCATCAAGCATTCCACGCAGATCTACAGACCTCTCTGAGACTTCCGAGTGCGAAGCCTTGTCCTGCAGCTCATAGAACAGTTCGATAAACTGGCTCTCGATATCTGCGTTTATAGCAGGATAAGAAGCATCAATGAGCTTTTTTAAGTCAGCTTTTTCGATAAGAGGCATGCGAAGCACTGCAAACCTGGACACCAGAGCTTCATTTAACTCCCTAGTCCCCGCATAGCCGTAGTTCATCGTCCCGATGAAACGGGCAGCCGGACTCACGTGGATCCTCTCGTAGCCAGGCACATCGATTATCCTCCTGAAGTCGAGAGTCGAATGGAGGACGGCCATGGCCTCGTTCTTTGCCATATTTATCTCGTCTAAAACGCCGAAACCTCCGTGCATGGCGCACTCATACACCGGGCCAGGTCTGAAGACGACCTTCTGTCCGTCGTAGGTGTCTGTTCCGATCAGATAGGCGGCGTCTACATTCGCGTGGAAGCTGACGTTCCACTGCGGACGTCCGAAGACGAAGGCCAGACAGTCGGCGAGGACGTTTTTTCCAGTGGCCTTGGGGCCTGTAAGGAGCAGGTTCTCGCCGGAAAGAAGAGCTGCTACAGCCCTTTTCCAGACCTCCGGACCATAGTAGATATGGTCAGGTGACGGAATTCTGTCTTCATCATCACAGTCGTATTTTGTCCGGAATTCCTTTACTTTTTTTATCATGTCAGACGGAAGGCCGGCCTCGGCAAGCATCCCGTCTGCGGTCATTTTTTCATTACTCATAGTCCATCACCAGAAACATCGGCTTTACAGCCACTACTTCATCATACTCCTGCTGCGACACCTGAACAGTATTATTCAGTTTCTTTAAGTCGTCTTTAACTACCTCAAAGGCCTCCTCGGCAGTCTCTGCACGCCCCATCCTGATGGCGCGGACCATCCTCTCAAGCACGATAGGATGCGCGTACTGCGCTGGAAGAGGGAATCCCTTCAGATGCTTTATGTAGTTGTCGCTGTCCTTTAGTGCTGCCTGCCACTCAGCTTCAGCGGTCTTATTATTACGCTTTCTCGTAGGCAGAACACCTGTCGCCATGACAGTAAACAGAAAGGCTATGCCGAAGATAACGAAATAAATGGCGGCCGTCCCGTGGTGATTTGCGATCAGTACGACGCCCAAGGCCATGGCAGCTATGGCTATTGAAAAAATGACCCAGGCCAGGATCTTATAAGTGACGCTTATGCCTGCGAGAGTCCTCTTCTGCTTGGCGGCTGCGGACAGATGCTCGTAGATGGCCGGCTTCTGCCTCAGGTCGTCCTCGTATTTTCTAAGGGACTGGATGGTCTCCTGCGCTGTCTTCGATAAGTCTTTCTTATACTTTTTCTTCTCTTCGAGCTCCTCGCGCTTTTTAGCCTGCTCTTCCTTTACGCTGTGAGTCGGGATCTCAGGATGGCTCCGCTCGATCTGGCTTAAGAGGATGTCGACGTTCTGCTCGTACTTGAAATTACACTGGAACTCCTTGCCGTTGCGCAAATGCACGACGAGATAGGCCATAGAACCGAACATTCCCTTGCCTGAAAATCCGCCCTTGCTCATGGCGACACGCTTCCAGACCCGCTCTATGTCCTGCCACTCGGCGTAATATCTGCGGTCTATGAAAAAACTGTTAAAGTAGAGTGCGTGTGTCCCAAGTCCGCAGCCCTCTATTTTGGTCGAGGATTTTTTGTCGACAGAAAGGGTGTCCGGATCTAAGACGTGAGTTCCTTCCATGGATGGTTTAAATAGCATTTTATCAGCTCCTATATCTAAAAATGGCGGGGAGCCTTCCGGCCCTCCGCCACTATTATACCATACTTTTTCAATTGAGTTTAGTTTATGCGTTTGCTTTTCTGAAGTCCGGTTTATGTATCATCTTCTGGAAAAGTGCAAGGCATACAACTGCGAAGATGATACCTACAGGATAAGCTACCGTAGTGTTCAGCTTCAGAGCCGGAATAGCTCCGAGGCACTCAGGTGCCATCATGAAATAGGTAGATGTAACTGCCGACATGAATACTGCCGGAACAGCTGCGATCCAGTAGTTCTTGCCCTCCATAGCGAGGAACGAAGCACCGCACCAGAGAACGAGCATAGCCAGTGTCTGGTTCGACCATGAGAAATATCTCCAGATGATCGCGTAGTTCAGAAGACCGAATGCCTGGCCGAAACCTAAGAAGCATCCAACTGCGAAGCAAGGTAGGCAGAGCTTTAATCTGTTGATGGCTTTCTTCTGATCGAGTCCGATCCAGTCGGAAAGAGTGAGTCTTGCAGAACGGAAAGCTGTATCACCAGAAGTGATAGGGCAGACAACTACACCGATCATGGCGAGTGCTACACCGATACTTCCCATTGTGGTCTTGCAGACATTATAGATGGCTGCTGGCTGACCAGCGGCCAGCTTCTGTGAGAGTCCTGTGTTTAATCCGCCTGTCACCTTGTACAGTGAGACACCGGCTGCGGCCCAGATCAGGGCGATGACACCTTCGGCAACCATTGCGCCGTAGAATACGAAGTGTCCCTGTTTCTCACTCTTCAGGCAGCG
>JAQXXU010000046.1 GCA_029226225.1 Lachnospiraceae bacterium
GCCGTCTTCCTCATGATATAACAGTCAGTCTCCTCCTGTTCGTCAGGATCCTGGTCTGTCACCAGAAGATAGCTCTGCTGGTTTATAACTGTCTCAGATAATATATAAAAATCCTGCTCTTCGCCGGATTCTTCATCAAAAAAACTAATTTTTTCCATTTCTATGCATGTATGTCTCTAAAATAAGAACTGCAGCAGCCTGATCCACTGTCTTTTTCACGTCACGTGGATCCTTTCTCCCTCCTGCCTTTATCACAGTCTCCGCCTCTATAGTCGTAAAACGCTCGTCCTGATAATCCACCGGGATATCAAGCTTCTGCTCCAGCAGACTGCCAAAGGCTCTCGTGGCCTGGCATCTGTCTCCCTCAATACCATCAAGTCCCAGAGGAAGACCAAGTACTATCTGCTTAACCTGATACTTCTCACAGATCTCCTTTATGGCCGCTATGGTCTGTCTGTACTTCGTCGGGTGCTTTCTCGTGATCACAGTAAGCCCCTGTGCAGTAATAAAAAGAGGGTCAGAAACTGCTACGCCCACAGTTTTAGACCCATAATCAAGTCCTAAAATCCGTTTTTCGTCTGTCATCAGTCTTCCCAGGCTTTTCTCTTTATATACTCACGAAGAAGCTCCTCTACAAGCTCATCGCGCTCCACCTTCATGATAAGGCTTCTGGCGTTATTATGGCTGGTGATGAATGTCGGATCACCTGACATGATATAGCCGACTATCTGGTTCACCGGGTTGTATCCTTTCTCAGAAAGTGCCTTATATACTAAGGCGATAATCTCCTTTACCGTGATAGAATTATCACTTGTGACCTTAAAATACTGGGTCTGGCTCAGATCTTTCATAAAGTACTCCTTCACGATCCCCGTGCACTTCATTTAATGCACAGGCAATTTTACTTTCCCTATGATACAACACCTAATGACTTTTTTCAAGACTATATCAAAGCCAGTTTCTTCATGGCATTCATTATACCATCCTCTTTAAGCCCTGTCGTCACCATGTCAGCAGCTGCCTTTGCCTCATCGCTTCCGCTTCCCATCGCCACTCCTGCTCCAGCGTGGCGTAGCATCTCCAGATCATTGACGCCGTCTCCTACTGCTATGGTATCTTCTAATGCTATACCATATTTCTCACAGACTTTATCTATGATGGTAGCCTTGTTATGTCCTGTCGGGACCAGCTCCACTACTTCAGGGTTATGTGACATGAACTGATAGTCTTTCCCGAGGATTTTTTCTGCAGCGGACACATCAGCCTCAGGCTGCGGGGTAGAACAGCTGAGCTTACTTATCTCCCACTTTCCCCAGTGATCAGCTATCGTAAAAAGGTCTTTCCCCATCTCTTCTTTAAGCTTCATACCGAAAAAGTCTTTCGCGAAGTCATCATCGTCAAGATACAGATGGTATCTACCCTCTAGAACCGGTCTGAATGCGTATCTCCTGATAGTCTCTACCGTATAGACTGCAAAATCCTCTGGGATCTTATAATAGTACTCTGCTTTTCCGTCTATCTCAAGCATAGTACCGCAGCCGCAGCAGATCCCGTCAAATCCTATATCGAGAAGATTTTTCCTTCTGACGAATGCTCTGGTGCGCCCTGTGTTTATAAAAGCCAGGTGTCCGTTTTTCTGCAGTGCGTGTATAGCTTCTACTGTACTGTCCGGTATCACACTGTTTACATCCCAGAGTGTTCCGTCTATATCAAAAAATACTGCCTTCATAAAAATCCCTTATCAGCAGATACGAGGTAATCCTTCGCCCTGCAGTATATCCAGTTCCCTTTCGCCGCCGAGTTCCGTTGTCTCTATAAGCCTTCCGTCTGAATCTTCCCTGACTTCACCGATCATAGCTGCATTTTCTCCATACTTTGAATGTCTTATGATATCGACTGCTTTTTGAGCGTCAGATGCAGGAACTATAGCTACTAGCTTGCCTTCATTTCCCATGTAGAGTGGATCTAAGCCTAAAAGCCCGGCAAAGTCAGCCACTTTCTTTGTCACCGGGATCTTGTCTTCCCCGATCACAAATGTCTTCTTCGACTGTCCAGACAGCTCTTTAAGCACTGTCGCAAGTCCTCCTCTCGTGACATCTCTTAAGGTATGGACATCGACTCCGCCGTCGAGCAGATTTTTCACTATGTCAACAAGCGGGGCATTATCAGACTCTATATCGGTCTCGATGTTCATTCGCTCTGAGAGAATCGCAGCGTGGTGGTCTCCGACATTTCCTGACACAATTATGGAATCGCCGACTCTGGCATTACCTGCTGCTATGTCAAACCCATCCGGTACAAATCCGACTCCAGCGGTATTGATATATAGTTCTCCGATACCGTTTACGACCTTTGTATCACCGGCTACTATCTGTACACCTGCTTCCTTTGCGGTTTCAGCCATGGAATGTACCACTCGCTTAAGCAGGTCTATAGAAAGTCCCTCCTCGAGGATAAATCCACAGGTCAGATACTTTGGCACGGCTCCGCGCATCAGCAGATCGTTTACCGTCCCGCAGACACAGAGACGGCCTATGTCTCCTCCCTTAAACTCAGCTGGAGTCACGACAAAACTGTCAGTAGTCATGGCTATCTGTCCGGCTCCGGCAACTACAGCTGAATCCTCCATCTGGTCAAGGGTACTGTTAGAAAACTCTCTGTCAAAAATCTGATCTATCAGTTCACCGGTAGCTGATCCGCCGCTTCCGTGAGCCATCATTATCTTCTCTTCCATTTATTTATCCTTTCTGTGGTTTGAAAGGTATGAAAAACATGACCCTTCCGTGCTTACCATGCAGGCTCCCTGCGGGTTCATAGGAGTGCAGACCTTTCCAAACAGTGGACAGTCATACGGGCGTATTTTTCCCATCAGGACCTTATCACAGCAGCAGGCAGGGTTTGCCTTATGGTCTGCATCGAGTCCGAGGCTTCCGGCATCAAGGTATCTGTATTCTTCACGCAGTATCTTTCCGGAACCCTTTACCTGTCCCATACCGCGCCAGGCTGCATCATATTTTTCAAAATACTTATCAATCAGCGCACGAGCCTCCGGGTTTCCATCCTCCTTTACCACTGATGGATAGAAATTTTTCACTACTCCATGCCCGTACTCTCTTACTATACCATAAATCGCCGCAAGAAGCTCAGGTCCCTTGAAGCCCGCCACTCCGAACGGTATGGAAAAGTCCCTTGCTATTGGCTCATAGATATGCGTACCTGTGACTACCGACACATGCCCGGGTGCTATGAATCCGTCGATCGGAGCGCCTGACTCCATCAGGTAGCGGATGACTTCGGGCATGGTTTTTATAGCTGTAAGTAGTTTAATATTTTTAATATTATTTCTTACGATTTCATCTACCAGAAGAGCATAAACCGGTGTTGTTGTCTCGAATCCGACTGCTGCAAAGATAAATGTTGCATCCGGATCTTTCCCGGCGAGGTCGAGCGTATCCATTGGTGAGTAAACCATCTCGACCCTTGCACCTTCGCCTCTTGCCGTTGAGAGATTATCCTTTGTGGATCCCGGAACCCTGATCAGATCACCGAAGGTGACTATGCAGTTATGTGGATTCTTCGCGAGGTCCAGAAGCTTATCCACATAAGACGAGGGTGTCACGCACACCGGACACCCCGGGCCGCTCAGCAGATGAATCCTATCCGAAAGCATCCCGGGAATCCCGTTCTTCGCTATGGCTCCGGTGTGGCTGCCACAGACCTCCATTATATTCATTTCCGGACCGTCGTAATTCTTCAGTCCGTCCTTTACTTCTTCAATCGTCATGTTTATAAACCAACCTGTTTTTTCCTGGCAATCAGACATTTTCGCATTACGGTAATTCTCTTACAACGTGAAAATCAGGGGTCACTCAACATGACCCCTGATAATCTACGCTCCTATTTCACTGAAAATTTCATTCATTTCATCTGCATCCTGCTCAGTGAGCTTCTGCAGGATACAGCCGGCATGGACGAGCACATAGTCTCCCGGTGCTATGTCCACGAATCCGGTACGTGCGTCGACCCTGTTGCCATTGAAATCAACAGTAGCCTTGCGGTCGCGCACATCGATCACTTTACCTGGTAGTGCGACACACATTTTGTTCACCTCCAAAAAGCTAAGGAAGTTCTTTTCGTTAAGTTCGAACTTCGTCTATGACTCGTTCTCACTGATCTCAAAGAACGGCCTCGCCTGTGATTCGAGCTACGCCTGCGGCTTGCTCTCATCTACAGGCTTTCGGTCTGCAGCAGCTGCAGCCTTTTTCTTCTCCATAGCTGCCTTGATGGCTGCCTGCTTCTTGGCTTCCATCTCTGCTGCCTTCTGCTTCTCAGCCTCAGTCATGATGTGAGTCTGCGAATATGTCACCTTCTCAGGTCCCGGAGTCTGATATCCTGGATTTAAGTAGAGACACTTCTTCGGGCAGACCCTAACGCAGTAGCCACACTGAACACAGTCGAAACGGTTTATCGTCCAGGTCTTTGCCTTTCTGTCTACAGTGATAGCTCCCGGAGGGCAGTTCAACATGCAGGCACCACAGCTGATGCACTGCTGGATATCTATGTCTATATGTCCTCTGGAGCCTTCAGGGTAGTTGATAGGCTCAGCAGGATAGTTCTTTGTGACCGGCTTCTCAAAAAGCTGACGCAGCATAGTCGGTGCAAATCTCATAATTCCCATAGTCACACCTTACCTTTCTGTACAGCTTATGCACGGATCTATAGTAACGCAAAGGATACCGACGTCAGAATACTCACAGTCCTTAAGCATCTCGCACAGACCGGCAAGGTTCGCAAAAGTCGGAGTACGGAGTCTGAATCTGTCAAGCATCTTCTTTCCGCTGCCCTTGACATAGTATATAGCCTCGCCTCTAGGCTGCTCGATGCGGGTGAAGTACTCTCCGTTCGGATTTCCCTTCACAGGAACAGCCAGATCTCCCTCAGGCATCTTTGCAAAAGCCTGGCGGATAAGGTCTATGGACTGATAGATCTCCTGGATACGGACCTGGCATCTCGAGTATGAATCA
>JAQXXU010000047.1 GCA_029226225.1 Lachnospiraceae bacterium
ATAAGATCCCTTGGAGAGTACAAGGTAGATAGGGCAGGGGTGTAAGTGCTGTGAGGCACTGAGCTGACTGTCACTAATAGATCGAAGGCTTGATCAAGAGCACTTAGCGAGGATTACTCGAATCTGTATGAAGTTTTGAAGGTACTTTAAATACTTAAAGAGTATTGACAATGATTCCCCAATAATGTAAAATTATTGGGAATTTATTGTATAAAGAGGTATAGTTCAGTTGGTAGAACGTTGGTCTCCAAAACCAAATGTCGAGGGTTCAAGTCCTTCTGCCTCTGTTTTAGTCAAGGGAGCCTGCGGTTTTTACTGCAGGCTCTTTTCTTTTCACGAAGTTTTATAAGAATGGAGAATTGATGAAGTGAAGGACATTTTTAAAAGCGACTTTTTCAAGCCTAAGTATTTCAGACGGCATATGCGGGATTTTTTTATCATACTGTTAGGGAGTACTCTCGTTTCACTGGCAGTAAAGTACATCCTCGATCCGGCAGGGCTTGATACAGGCGGAGTCAGTGGTCTTGCCATAGTCGTCAAAAGTATCTCAGGCAGATACTGGAGGCATGCCATTCCTCTCTGGGTGTCTAACCTTGTCTTTAATATCCCGATTTTTATATTCGCACTGAAAGTCGATGGAGTAAAAAGTATAGTCAGGACCGGCATAGGTTTTGCTGTAATGACCGTCGAACTCGCGATTTTCCCGGAGTATCCTCTTATCTCTGATAACCTGCTTCTGACCAGTCTCTACGGCGGTGTACTTTTTGGACTTGGAACCGGTATCATACTTCTGGCCAGGGCTACGACAGGCGGCACAGATATGCTTGGAAACTCATTGAGTCATATCATAAGACATATACCAGTTGGAGTTCTGATACAAATATTGGATGGAACTATAGTTCTTATTGGCCTATTCGCATTCAGCATTGAGAATACGCTCTATGCTTTTCTGTCAGTATATGTGATGGGAAAAGTCATCGACTGGGTAGTGGACCGTGGTAAGAAGGCGAAGATAGCTCTCATAATCTCTAAAGAATGTGATGCCATCTCAAAGGACATCCTGGTGGAGATGGACAGAGGAGTTACGAGCATCGGAGGAACGGGAGAGTATTCAGGAAAGCCGAGAAAGATCATCTGCTGCGTATGTTCTCAGAAGGACGTGCCGCAGATCAAGGATATAGTAAAAGATCATGACAAGAGGGCATTTTTCATAGTAGGAAATGTATCTGAGGCCATGGGTGAAGGATTTGTCGAGCACTGGAGCTGATATGAAAAATACACCGGATATGAAAAAATCTTCGAGAATAGCTTCACTTGGAGTCTTTCTGGCGCTGGCACTTATATTAGGTTATGTCGAGACACTTATACCTATAAATTTCGGAGTACCGGGCATGAAGCTTGGCCTTGCAAATATGGTGACAGTGATCCTGCTCTTTCTGTTTACTCCGCAGGAAGCTTTTCTGATACAGCTAGTCCGCATCCTGCTCTCGTCTCTTCTTTTCGGAAACGCCATGAGTCTCATCTATTCTCTGGCAGGAGGAATGCTGAGTTTCTTAGTCATGTATTTCTGCTTCCGTTCCAGAAAGGTAAAGATGATCCCGCTCTCTGTTATAGGGGCGGTATCGCACAATGCCGGGCAGCTGATAGCTGCGGCAGTTCTGGTCACGAATTATAATATAGTTTTCTATCTGCCTGTACTCATCATATCAGGCATAGTCACTGGTCTCATCACTGGTTCTCTGAGCGCCGCAGTTCATAGCCGACTGGTAAAATTCAAATGAAAGAAAATCCATATCTCAGTAAAAAAAATATTATGTTTATAGTAGTTATCCTGATAGTGCTGGTTATTTTTTCCGGAGTTTTTTATGGTACGAGAAGTACTGGAAATACTGTAGTGATAACTCACTATGGAAAAAATGCGGGTACATATCCGATAAACAGGGATCGTACTATACGTATAAAGGATAAAAATGGAAAAGTCACGAATACTGTAGTCATAAAAAATGGTGAGGTCTATATGAAGAGTGCAGACTGCCCGGATCAGATCTGTGTGCACCAGGGACACAGATCAAAAGACGGAGAGTCGATCACCTGTCTGCCAAACAGGGTAGTAGTGGAAATTAAGGGAAAGACCAGGTCTGATGTAGATACGATGACCGATTAGAGGAAAAGACCAGTTACTTTACACTGATACCGATGAATGTTACAATATTATTTCATAAAATTTACGAGGTGAATTCTGTGAAAAAGAAGATTTCTATAATGATATTTGCTGTACTGTTACTTTTTACAGCGGTAGTGCCTTCTTATCTCAAAGTTACAGGACAGGATGCATATGCGGCAGGCACATCGGGAGAGCTCAGAGGAGTCTGGGTATCCTGCTTTGACTTTTCAAGCCTCGGGCTACAGGATAAGAATGAGAAGACATTCAGGACGAAGGTAAATGCATTTTTAAATAAAGCGAGAAATGATAATCTGAACGCAGTATTTTTTCATGTAAGAGCATATGATGACGCTGCCTGGAAGAGCAGAACCTTTCCAGCCATGAAGTATTTAAGCTCCAAGTCTTCGAGAAAGAAAACAGCAGCGAAGACCTACACATATGATCCGATGAAGATAGTCATAGAGCTGGCTCATGAGAAGGGAATGGAGTTTCATGCCTGGATGAACCCTTACCGCAAGAATTCCAGCGGAACCTACTATAACCCGGCATATAATTCTACAAATGACAGGGTGGTAAAAGCAGTAGACGAAATCCTTAAATACGATGTAGACGGGATTCACTTCGATGACTATTTTTACAATGGAACTAAATACGTGAACCTGGATAATAAAAAGGTTCTGAAAAGTAAAAATAAACCATCATATAAAAAGAGGATGAAGTATGTAAACAAAATGATCTCCCGTGTCTACAGTACTGTAAAGTCTGACAGACCGGGTGCTGTATTCGGTATAAGTCCACAGGGCAATATGGAAAATGCAAAAGCATTGGGATGCGACATAGATACCTGGATGTCAAAAAAGGGATATGTCGACTATATCATGCCTCAGCTGTACTGGACAGATAACTGGGGCAGCCAGGGTAAAACAAAGATGTTTACAAGGACACTTAACAACTGGACAGCAGACGGACTGAATAAAGTGGGAATGCCAGTTTACATAGGGCTTGCCCTTTATAAGTCTAGTGGATGGACAGGAGATCCGGGATGGAAGCGTTCATCATCAAATCTGTCAGAACAACTGAAAATGCTCAGAAAAAAGAAATGTAATGGTTATGTCCTTTTTTCAGCAAAAGACCTCTACCGTAAAGGAGCATCAAAGGAGATAGCAAATCTGAATAAAGTGGTCTGAATGAGTGAAGAGAAAACACAGATAAAGATATCCGTCCGAAGGCTTGTGGAGTTCCTCTTAAGGAGCGGGGATATTACTGAAGGTATGGAAGTGCGTGACAGCCTGGAGTCAATGCAGGCTGGAAGCCGCATTCATAAAAAAATCCAGAAATCAGGAGGAGTAAGCTATCATGCGGAGGTTCCGCTTTCAGTAAAAGTCGATATGGGAGATTACGATCTGGTTATACAGGGGCGTGCTGACGGAATCATCTATGATGAAAAAAGTCAGTCAAACAAGTCACCAGATACGTATGAGGGAATTGAGAAGTACACTTTCGAAAAAGGTTTTTTCCCACATGTAAAACTGACTAAAAAAGTCGAAATAGACGAGATAAAGGGAACATATCAGGAACTTCGATTTAAGAAAAAACCAGAAAAACTGCATCTGGCTCAGGCGAAATGCTATGGGTTTATTTTCCTATGCGCAAACGGACTCGATAAAGCTGATATCACTATCACTTACTGTAACCTGGAGACAGAGGTTATCAAAAAATTCACTGAAAGCTTCACGAGGGAGGAGCTTACTGCTTTATTTACCGGACTTGTAGAAGCTTATCGCAGATGGTCTGACTTCACTTATTACTTTACAAAAAAGAAAATAAACTCAATACAACAGCTTAAATTCCCTTATCCGTACAGAAAAGGACAGTTCGATCTGATGGCAGCTGTGTATCGCAGCATAGTAAGCAGAGGACTCCTGTTTTTGATGGCGCCTACAGGGACAGGGAAGACGCTGTCTACCATTTATCCGGCAGTCATGTCGATGGGGCAGGGCCTTACTGATAGGATTTTTTACCTGACGGCTAAGACTATGACGGCAAGAAATGCTCTTAATGCATTTGAACTCTTCGCAGAAAAAGGGTACAGGGGAAAGACTGTGGCACTTACTGCAAAGGAGAAGATGTGCCTGAATGAGACAGTGGAGTGTAATCCTGACAGCTGTCCCTATGCGATAGGTCACTTCGACAGGGTAAACGATGCCATGTACGAACTGCTTCAGGAGACTGATATTTTTTCAAGGGAAGTTATAAGAGTCCATGGGAAAAAGAGGGAAGTCTGCCCCTATCTGCTGGAGTATGATCTCTGTGAATGGTGTGATAATATCATCGGTGACTTCAACTATGTCTTTGACCCGAAGGCGTATCTGAAGAGATTTTTTGCATCTGAGAATAAAGGGAACTATGTCTTTCTGATAGATGAGGCGCATAATCTGCCAGAGAGAGGCAGACGGATGTTTACGGCATCTATCAGTACAGGAGAGATAGCAGCTGCAAAGAAGCCGCTTCCTAAAGCTTTTACAAAGCTCAGATCCAGACTTACTTCCGTCCAGAGAGCCATAAGGGATTCATTCGAGGGAAGAAAAAGCGATTTTACAGTTACGGAGCTCAACCTGATAATGCCGAAACTCCTGCGGCTGAAAAACGCCATGGACGAGTTTTTAGACGATGAGAAGAACAGGTACGACGGAGTAGAGACCTTAAGGGAGCTTTACTTCGACATGTCATTTTTCTTAGAAGTGTTTGAGGAACTGGATGATGATTATGTGATAAAAGTGCACACGGAGAAGAAATACACGGATATAACGCTTCTCTGCATAGATCCTTCAAAGCGGCTTCAGAAGAAGCTTTCGATGGCGAGGTCCTCGGTGCTTTTCTCGGCGACGCTGCTGCCATTTCACTATTACAGGAATCTTTCGTGTACAGTCGAAAAGCCATATGCCATCTACGCAGAGTCATCATTTGACACTTCAAACAGGCTGATAGTAGCCGGAAGCGGAGTCACGAGTGTCTACAGACAGCGGACTGATCAGATGTTTATTAACTACGCTTCTTACTTAAAAAAAGTAGTCGAGGCCAGGCAGGGTAACTACATGGCATTTGCTCCGTCTTATGCGATAATCGACCAGATAAAGGAGAGAATGGACTTGAATGACTGTGATATCATCTGTCAGACACCTGATATGACAGAATCAGACAGAGATGATTTTCTCACGGAATTCAGGCAGGAGAGAGAAAAAAGTCTGCTCGCGTTCTGTATTGCCGGAGGGATTTTCGGAGAGGGAATAGACCTTACAGGAGAGAGCCTTATCGGAGTTATCATCATCGGTGTTCCGCTTCCTCAGGTGAGTTTCGAGCAGAAGATCCTCTCAGACTATTTCGACAGAAAGTATGGAGAGGGTTTTAACTATGCTTATCTCTATCCGGCGCTTAATAAGGTTCTTCAGTCAGCAGGCAGGCTGATACGTACTGAGACGGACAGAGGTGTCATAGTGCTTTTAGACGACAGATACTTACGGTCTGATTATCGGTCACTTTTCCCAAAGGAATGGGATGATATAAGAGATGTCACGACCGACACTATAGAAACTGAACTTAAAAACTTCTGGAGAAGAGAACCATCATGAAAGAGAAGAATAATATCTGGACAAAGACTCCATTCGTATTCCTGTTTGCGTTTATCTGCTGTTTCTTATGGGGCAGTGCGTTTCCGTGCATCAAGTACGGTTACGGGCTTTTCGGTGTGCCTGCAGGTGACGCGGCTTCGCAGATACTTTTTGCGGGGATCAGATTCTTTTTTGCCGGAGTCATGGTCATTATAGCAGGAAGTTTAATTAACCACCGCGTACTTAAATTAAGTAAGATGGGAATTCCAAAAGCGATAGCGCTGTCGATGTTCCAGACGTTCGGACAGTATTTTTTCTTCTATATAGGGCTGGCTCATGCTTCAGGTGTAAGCTCTTCGGTCATAGAGGCTTCAAATACATTTTTTGCTATACTTATAGCGGCGTTTGTGTTCAGGACTGAGAACCTTACTCTTAGAAAAATAGCCGGCTGTATCTTAGGATTTGCCGGAGTCATTCTGATACAGCTGAATGGTGCCTCACTCAGTTTCAACTTCAGCTTTATGGGAGAAGGCTTTGTGCTGATCTCAGCTCTGCTCAGCGCTTTTTCATCGTCGTTTATTAAAAAATGGTCAGCTGACGAGGACACGGTGGCCATGTCAGGTTACCAGTTCATGATAGGAGGAGCGATACTTGCTATTGGCGGAGTATTAGCGGGAGGCAGGCTTGATCTATCCAGGTCAGGGGCATCGGGAGCCTTACTCCTGTGCTATATGGCTTTTATCTCAGCCTGCGCCTACACACTCTGGAGCCTGCTTTTAAAATACAATCCGGTAAGCCGCATCACAATCTATGGCTTTATGAACCCGGTGATCGGTGTTCTTCTATCGGCAGTGATCCTAGGCGAATATGCTCAGGCATTCAGACTGTCGGCACTGTTTTCTCTTATACTTGTCTCACTCGGGATAGTGGTTGTGAATAGAAAAAAATCTTAAGAATTTCTTAAAGGTTTGGATACTTTTTTCTTAATCTAAAGTCCGCTACAATAGGATCATAAAGAAATCCCGTTGTGGCGGATATTCTTTTATGGAAAGGGAATACTCATGAGTACAGTTTTAGTAGTTGATGATGATAAGGACATAGTAAATGCCATCTGCATTTATTTAAAAAGCGATGGCTATGACACGATAAAGGCAGGTAACGGAAAGGAAGCAGTTGAGATAGTAAAATGCGGAAAGTGCGACCTGGTGCTTTTAGATGTGATGATGCCAGTCATGGATGGCATAGAGGCGATGACAGAGATCAGGAAATTTTCAAATGTACCGGTCATTTTTCTTACGGCGAAAGCTGAGGACACTGACAAAATCCTCGGACTTAACGTCGGAGCAGACGACTATGTGACAAAGCCGTTCAATCCGGTAGAACTACTCGCCAGAGTAAAAAGTGCTTTAAGACGCTACCAGATACTCGGAGGCGCAGGAGGTATGAACCAGAACGCTGATAATAATCTCTATTGCGGAGGTCTATGCTTAAATGACAGCGAGAAGCGCCTTACGGTGGACGGAGAGGAAGTATCGCTCACTCCTACCGAGTACGATATCCTGAGACTTCTGATGAGAAATCAGGGAAAAGTATTCTCGCCGAAGGACATCATAAGGGAAGTCTGGCACGAGGACCCGTGCGGACAGGAGAATGCAGTCGCCGTCCACATAAGGCACCTGCGTGAAAAAATAGAGATAAACCCATCTGACCCGAGATACATAGTAATGGTCTGGGGCCGGGGTTACAAAATCGGAGGAAACAATGGATAAAGAGGCTAAAAAAAGTAAAAAAATCAAAACCGGATATAAGGCCTGGCTCTATATCCTGACGACCATAGGATATCTGCTTCTGGCAGCAGGCATAGTAACTGCAGTACTCTTCAGCGACTATGTAGGTCAGAGCCGGAAGGACTTAAATAAATCTTTTACCAACGACGCAATAGATCTGTATTCGGTAGCAGCTCTGACTGGTGACAGCAAGGATTTGGACTATAAGAATTCTAACTTCCACTACATGATCTTAAAGGGCATCAGTGGCAAAGAACTGATGGAAACTATATCGAATAAGGATGAGCTTCCGGAGGCAGCAGAAGTAGTAGATAAGAACCTGACCGATGAAGAGTATGAAGCTCTGGATGATCACAGAATCAATCGGAAATCGCTGAAAGGCTCATTCAGGTATGACACCTATATCTGGTCTGATAAGATGACCTACTCTCTAAGATATGATAACTCCTTTCTCAAATGGCCTTACAGAAAAGGGTATGCCTCTATAAATGAATGGTCCGGGAGTGCTGATGATGTAGCGATAGACCGGGTCGGGCTTAATCCTAAAAAGAAAGGCCTGTATCTGATAGATGATCCCGTTGGGAAAACCAAAACCCTGGTGCAGGCTACGGCAAAGAATGTATATGCAAGGGTGGTATTTAAAAATGACTCTGTCTATGCGGAATACGACCCATTTCAGATGACCTTTGATGAGATGAAAAAAGATGCCGTAGAGACATTTAAAAACAGCGAAATCACCAAGCCAAAGGAGTATACGTATTCTATAGAGTTATACGGACTGAGCGGGAAATACGCAAGCTCGAGAAATCCAAACCAGAAGCACATCGTATATCAGAGAGACATAGAGCTTCTCGACAGCGCGAGCGCGCAGGCTCAGATGACGTACTTTAACGGAGCCCAGTACAGCTATGATCTGCGCACTGGCAGGATGAACACCTACACTGTCGTCTCGATAATTCCAGATAAGCTTTCTGCGAAAAATGACCTGTTTAACCGGATAGCTCCGGCAGCTGCCAATATTCATGTAGCCTGTGTTCTTGCGATAATTGGTATCATAGCGGGCATCATCTGTTTTGTGACAGGTGTCATTTTATTCCTTAGGGCAGCAGGCCATGTAGCAGTGCCTGTTCACCCTGAAAAGGAATGGAATATAAGAAAATTAACCGACACTGACTACATAGAGAGAAGAGGTTTTGCCAGAATTCCTCTCGATCTAGGATTTTTTATCTACATTCTCGCGATGTTTGCAGCTCTTGCAGCTATTTATATAGGAGCAGATACGTCTGATATGGGTTCCCCTAAAGCCCTTCTGATCATTTTACCTATCTCTTATCTGGTGGTGCCTGTAACGGCCATCTACCTGTACTCCTGGGCAGTAAATGTAAAGCTCGGGAAGTTCTGGAAGAATACAGTGATCTATAAGCTGATAGCACTGATCCCTAAGGCAGCGGCAAAAGTAAAGGAAAACGAAGCTAAGAAAAGAACAGTCGCTGATCTAAACCGCAGAGGACAGATATATTACTTTACAGATCTGGCTATAAATGTATTCTTAGGGATTCTGGCAGTCCTTACTGTCTGGGACGGATATGTGACAGGTGTCATTTTAGCTCTGGCTATTTTTATAGTAAAGGAGTTTATAAAGCACCACGCTCTTGGAAGGATTGTAAGAAGCTTTGCAGTCGTAAAGACCTCAGCTGCAAAAATAGCTTCGGGAGAGCTCTCATACAAGGCTGGAACTGAGGAGCTTCCAGTAGACATAAAGCAGGTGCAGGATGACCTTAACTCCATAGGTGATGCCATAGACTCAGCAGTCGATGAGAGGCTTAAGTCAGAGAGAATGCAGACCGAGCTAATCACGAACGTATCCCACGACATCAGGACACCGCTTACTTCGATCATAAACTACACGGACCTTCTGTCGAAGCCTGATGTGACCGACGAGCAGAAAAAAGAATACCTGGAGGTACTTAAAAAACAGAGTTCTAAGCTAAAAAAACTGATAAACGACCTGATAGATGCGAGCAAGGCTGAGAGCGGCAAGCTCGTGATGCACCCTGAAAAAATAAATGCCGGAACTGTCATAGACATGATGGCAGGTGAATATCAGGAGAAGCTAAAAGCAAAGGATATAACCCTTGAGACTTCGTGCACGGAGAACGACAGCGCGTCTATTATTGCAGACCCGAATTATTTAGGCAGGGTGTTCCAGAATCTCTTCGGCAATATGTATAAATACTCGCAGCCTGGAACCAGAGCGTATGTGGACTTGGACGAGAAGGATTCAAAGATAACTATCATATTCAGGAACATCTCATCAGAGCGGCTTCATATAACGGCTGACGAGCTGACAGAGAGATTTGTAAGGGGAGATATCTCACGCACCACAGAAGGGTCAGGCTTAGGTCTCTCGATCGCAAAGAACCTGACTGAGCTGATGGGTGGAGAGTTTAATGTCACTATAGACGGTGATCTGTTTAAAGTAGAGCTTATTTTTCCCAGATCATAAATAAGCATTTTCAGTTTACAAAAAGCCCCGGGCGGTGAGCCCGGGGCTGGTTTAGTTAATTTAATCTATATACATATCAGTTCTCGATTCGTGCTTTACGAGACGGAAAACGATGAGGTAGAGCACCACAACGACTGCTACGAAAAGAAGGGTGGATGTGCCGCTCTGGATAGTGGCGCAGGTATCGTAGGTTCCGTGAAGGAAGACTGCTATGATGTAGCCTGCGATGATCTCGGCTGCGGCCTTGGTGTGGCGTCCCTCGTTTGCGGCAAGTTTTGCCCTGCCATAGAAGCAGCCAAAGATGACTGAGAAACCGAGATGTCCCGGAATAGACAGGAAAGCTCTTGGAAGAGCAACTGAAAGCCCGTACTGAAATACATACTCTACATTCTCAAAGGCTGCGAAGCCTAAAGAGGTAAAGGCGGCATAGACTATACCATCGAATCTGCAGTCGAAGTTCGGATTTCTCCAGGTCAGACGTCCCATCAGCAGGTACTTCATTCCCTCTTCGACAGCTCCGACTACAAGGAAGTTTGCTACCATGACACCGATCAGAGTATTTTCATTTATAGGGCTTAAGTCTAAGACCCTCTGTCCTACAGTCTCTAAGACAATAGATAGAAGAGCAGCTATGACACCGCGGCCTATGCAGGCCCAGAGCAGTGAAGACGGCTCCTTTTCAATCGTATCCTGCGTGTAGATGTAGCTCATCAGATAGATGGCAGGAGCCAGGGCTGCGATGAAGTAGACCCACAGCACTGTGTCAAACACTGGCATAAAAAACATATATCATTCCTCCTGAATTTTATTTAAAAAAATTATAATATAAACTTCAGGATTTGTCACTCTTTTACGAGCAGTATCTGAACATGCTGTTTCCGGTAAGCGCTATAAGGAGAGCTGTTAAGTCCCTGTTCGTATATGCGTTAAAAAGTGCCTTCGTAAAGTGCTCCAGTCGCTTGCAATTGAAAACAAGAAATGTCATAATGTTTAGGAAATGTTAACACTTAAGGCGGTACTTGCATGATCATAAGAGTTGACGAAGATACTGATACACATCTGAACAGGGACTAAGGAAAATGGAAAAGAAGAAAAGAGAAAACTTTACAAGCAACCGTGGATTTATTTTAGCATGCATTGGCTCGGCAGTAGGCATGGGGAATATCTGGATGTTCCCTACGAGGATATCGCTTTACGGTGGGGGAAGCTTTCTGATACCGTATCTGATATTTGTAGTGCTTTTAGCTAATACCGGGGTCATAGGCGAGATGGCATTCGGCCGGGCTACGAGGAGCGGCCCGGTGGACGCAGCAGGCGCTGTGATGAAGAAGAGGTTCGGAAAAGAAAAGACAGGAAACGCTATAGGCATGATCCCAGCTATAGTTTCGTGGGGCATGGCTATAGGTTACACTGTAGTCATGAGCTGGATCATGAAGTACATGGTCGGGATGTTTACCGGTTCTGACATCTCTTCTGGAAAAATAGACGATTATGTAGGAGACTTCTCGTCTGTGGCTTCTTCATTTGGAAATAATTTCTGGCTTGTAGTAGCGCTTCTTATCGCTATGCTTATCCTGATATTCGGAGTGTCGGCCGGTATAGAGAAGACGAATAAGTTCATGATGCCGGTGTTCTTCGCTATGTTCGTAGGGCTTGCCATCTATACGGCTTTCCAGCCTGGAGCCATAGAAGGATATAAGTATATATTCCGGATAGACCCTAAGGAGCTTAAGGATGCTGATACCTGGATCTATGCTATGGGGCAGGCATTTTTCTCCCTGTCGATAGCGGGAAGCGGAACCCTGATCTATGGCTCATACCTGGGTGAAGATGATAACGTGCCTTATTCCGCCAGAATGGTGGCTGTGTTTGATACACTGGCTGCCGTAATAGCTTCGTTTGTGATCATCCCGGCTATGGCGACTACAGGAGCAAAGCTCGATCAGGGCGGTCCTGGACTTATGTTTATCTACCTTCCGCATCTGTTCCATGGAATGCCGGGAGGACGGATTTTTGCCATCATATTCTTCGTGGCGGTATTTTTCGCAGGCTTAAGTTCACTGATAAATCTCTATGAAACGCCTATAGCTACAGTGCAGGAGAAGCTCCATCTCGGAAGAAAGCTCTCATGCTGTCTGGTCTGTGGCGTAGGCCTCCTCGTCGCGCTTTTCATCCAGGGCATAGTTTCAGGATGGATGGATGTGACGAGTACCTATGGGTGTCCTTTAGGAGCAGGCCTTATGGCCATCATGTTCTTCTATTTCTGTGATAGGAAATACGTCGAAAGCGAGGTTAATAAAGGAACTAAAAAGCCTATAGGCAGGTGGTTTTACCCATTGGCTAAATACGTGTTTACACCTGTCTGCTTCATAGTGCTTATCGTTGGAGCTATCCTCGGGGGCATAGGCTGATGTCTTTTTCGCTTGATACAGTGGCCATGGATCAGGCCAAAAAGCACTGGGACAGCATAGCTCATCCTCTGCACGGACTTGGCACTATGGAGGATTTAGTAGTGCAGATCGCGGGGATTACCGGACATCCTGAGATCGATCTGGCTAAAAGATCCGTGCTTATATTCTGTGGTGATAACGGCATTTCTGAAACGACCGTATCTCAGAGCGACAGCTCGGTCACTGCGATGGTAGCTGACGAGATAGCGGAGGGTAAAAGCTCAGTTAATAAAATGGCTGCTGTCGCCGGAGCAGAGGTGCGCTGCATCGATGTAGGCATTAAAGACGAGACACATTCACCTAAGATAATAGATAAAAAAGTAGTTCACGGAACTAATAATTTACTTAAAAAAAATGCCCTGACTGAGGCACAGGTCAGGAAGAGTATAAACTGCGGGATAGAAGAAGTAAGAGACTGTGGCGCTTATATAGCAGCTATCGGTGAGATGGGAATAGGTGATACTACCTGTGCAGCGATAATCACAGCTTCTCTTCTGGGGCTGTCCGCAGATGATGTGACAGGCAGGGGAGCGGGCCTGGATGACGAAAGCTTTAGCTTTAAAAAGAAGGTAATAAACCAATCCATAGAATGCGACGAGGATCCGATAGAGCTTCTGACACGTGTCGGAGGAACAGAGATCGGTGCGATGGCAGGCGCCTTTATCGGTGGAGCCATGTATCATATACCAACTGTTGCCGATGGGGCAGTAAGTCTCACAGCCGCATTACTTGCTGACAGGATGCATCCCGGAGTAAAGGATTTCGTGATCGCCTCGAACTCAGGAAGAGAGAGAATGTCTGATGCTATTATAGAAGAACTCGAATTGAAACCTGTGATCCGCGCCGACATAAGCCTCGGAGAGGGTACAGGAGCAGTGATGCTTTTCCCGCTTTTAGACCAGACTCTTGCGGTATATAATGGCGCGCATTCATTTCATGGGATGAACCTTGAACCTTACAGCTGACCTTACGCACTTTTTACAAAAAAAGTGCGTGTTTTTTTACTTTTCTGTCCTAGAATAAACTGGTATAATTTATCTGGGTTTTCACATATAGAAGGAGAATTATATGACAGAAAAGAAACACAAAACAGGCCTTGCAGCCCAGATGATGTATGGAATGGCCGAATTTTTTAACGGCGGAGCCTTCGTCATCATCGGATCTTTTTTTACAGCATTTCTGATAAAGGCGATGGGGATGTCGCCTGCTCTGGCTGGAACAGTTCCTCTGATCGGACACATCTGGGACGCGGTCACAGACCCCATGATGGGTAACATCACTGACCGGACACAGTCACGGATGGGGCCGAAGCGGTTTTATATGCTGATTGGAGCATTTGCCACGGCAGTCACTTTCGTAACGCTCTGGATCCCGTTCTCGACCAGATCCACGGCGGCCATGTTTATTTTTTACGTGATCATGTACTGCCTGTTCTCGACAGGCTCCACTATACTTATGGTGCCTTATAATGGCCTGCTGCCAGACATGATAGATGATTATGCTGTCAGGTCGAAGTTCTCTAATGTCCGTATGATCTGGTCGACACTTGGTTCTATGGTATGTGGAGTGGTCCCTACACTTCTGATCACTGATCCTACAAAGGCATCGATGTACTTAAAGTGCTGCCTGATCTTCGGAGTACTTTTCCTTATCACCTGTCTTATAACTGTAGCGGGTACCTGGGAGAAGCAGCATGCTCCGGTAAAGTCAAGACTTGCTGACAGTTTTGACCATGCGGGAAGTGTATTCAGAAACAGGTCATTCAGGCTTTTTATAGGCATTTACCTGACAGGGCAGTGTGGGACTGATTTCGTCACAGGAATGGCTGTCTACTATGTGGATGATGTGATAAACGGCTACGGTAACCATTACTTTACTTATCTGATGGCAGCGATAATCCTATCACAGCTCATAGGAATGCTGATCTGGGGACCTGTCATGGCAAAGACCTCGAAGCGCACGACGATACTTATCGGAGCACCGATCCGTATCGTATCGACTCTGCTTCTGATCCCTTTTTCACATGAAGGCGCAAGCATCATCCCGATACTTGTCCTGGCCTGTGGTATAGGAATCGGAAATGCAGCGACTCTTACGAGCATTTTTGCGATAATGGCTGATATGGCGGATGTCGACGAACTTGTGACTGGCGTTCACAGACCTGGGGTAGTGTCTGGTATGTCTACTTTTGCCAGAAAGATATCTTCAGGCCTTTCATCCTGGCTTATAGGAGTACTGCTTTCAGCTATAGGATACAGTGAAAAAATAGCCAATGCCGGCGGCAGACAGTCTATCGTCACACAACATGGTATAGCTCTTATCTTTATTCTGATGCCTGTTATCCTCTGCATCATGCTTTTTATCTTCGGGTATAGGTTCCCGATGACGGAGAAGGAGTTTAACGTAGTGAAAAGAGAGATAAGCAGACGAAAAGGAGAAGACAGTTCTGAGACCTCATATGAGGAAAAAGTCATATGTGAACGTGTTACGGGTATTTCCTTCGATAAACTCTGGGATCACGCGAACGAGTGGGTAGGAAGGAAACTATAGACCTTGAGGGCAAATTATTGGATTTCAAAAAGAACACAGGTTTAGAAAATTTTCATTGACTTTTAACTAAAATGTGATATCATCGTATGAAAGATTTGTGGAAACGATTTCGCACAAATTAGTTTTCACAGATCACTGTAAACAAAAGTACAATGAAGAGGTGTTTTTTATGAAGTTTATGATTCGCTTACACAGTCCTAAGGACGCAGAAGAATTCGTAAAAATAGCATCCGGCTTCGATTATGATATAGATCTTAAAACCGGCGCTGCATACCTGGATGCCAAGTCACTCCTGGGTGTTGTTTCGTGTGCCCTGAATAAAAAGGCCATGGTCATCTGCCAGTCGAAAGACGCAGATAAGTTCAGAGACAGCGTTCAGAAATTCGCTGTTGCATAAAAACAGGACAAGTGCTATAATGCATTTGTTCTTGAGAAGAAATAAAAGAATTTACAAATGATAATTGAATAACTCTTCAGGGCAGGGTGCGATTCCCTACCGGCGGTAAAGCCCGCGAGCGTTGCGACGCATGATCCGGTGAGATTCCGGGGCCGACAGTATAGTCTGGATGGAAGAATGAGTTTCATGATAAAGTGTTTGTTTACAGTGCCCTGGGATAATTCCCAGGGCTTTTTCTCGCGTATTTCTCGCGTATTAATTGAGCGATGCTAATGAAAATGCCCTGAGCCGGATGCAGGCTTGCCTGCAATTCCGGCTCGGGGTATTTTTATTAATAGCGCGAAAGCGCGGATGAGCAGGTGCGAAGCACCTGCGAATGCATCGCGAATAAGTCTTGCGCGAAAGGAGTCCACTATGTTTACCGGAATAGCTGAAGAAACCGGCACTATAAGAAAAGTCACTGATACTGGCGGAGGCCGGAAACTTACGATAGTTTCTGCTAAAGTCCTCGAAGGAACTAAGACAGGGGATTCTATCTGCGTCGATGGTATCTGTCTTACTGCTACAGAGCTCGGAAGTGATTTCTTTACTGCTGATGTATCTGAGGAGACTCTGAGATATACGGCTTTAGGCAGCAGGCACCCTGGAGATACTGTGAATCTGGAAAGAGCCCTTAGGGTCGGAGACAGACTTGGAGGCCACATAGTGGCAGGCCATGTGGACGGTACAGGGACAGTAAAGCGGATAGAAAAGGATGGAGATTCGTACCTTTATACCTTTTCATGTGATGACCATATAATGGCTTTGATCGTAAAGAAGGGCTCGGTTACGGTGAACGGGATATCGCTGACGGTGGCAGAAGTCTCGCCGGAAGCTTTTTCTGTAGAAGTGATCCCGCATACCAGAGAAGTCACGAATATCAGCCTGCTTCACGTCGGAGATAAAGTAAATCTGGAAAACGATATGATAGGCAAGTACGTGGAGCATTTTCTCTCTTTAAAAAATGAAAGTCACGGCCTTACATATGAGATGCTTAAAAACCTCAGATAAAGAATGGACGGACCCTGACTTTATATGAAAAAGGGGCTTCGGATATTTTTACATTCCAGGAAGGAGAAGCAAATGGAAGAAGAATTTGATCACAACACAGTGGAAGAGGCATTATCTGATCTGCAGCACGGGAAGATCATAATGGTCTCGGATGACGAAGACAGGGAAAAT
The DNA here is from genome assembly GCA_029226225.1 of Lachnospiraceae bacterium. Taxonomy (GTDB): domain Bacteria; phylum Bacillota; class Clostridia; order Lachnospirales; family Lachnospiraceae; genus Weimeria. The sequence goes on from JAQXXU010000047.1 coordinate 16,684, forward strand.
GAAGGAGATCTGATCCAGGCAGCACAGTTTGCTACAACGGATTCGATAAACTTCATGGCAAGTTTCGCGAAAGGGCTTATCTGTACACCGATGTCTGCGGAGAATGCCCTGCGCTTAGGACTCGACCCGATGGTCGTAAATAACACGGATAATCACGAGACAGCTTTTACCGTATCCTGCGACCATGTATCTACGACTACAGGGATCTCAGCCGAGGAGCGCGCGATAACTATGAATAAGCTCGCCGATGAGAACAGCGTTCCTGGTGATTTCAGGAGGCCGGGACACGTCTTCCCTCTTATAGCAAAAAAGAACGGAGTCTTAGAACGTGACGGACACACTGAGGCGACAGTTGATCTCTTACGCCACGCAGGTCTTAAACCTTGCGGCATCTGCTGTGAGATCATGGCAGAGGACGGTCACATGATGAGACGTGACGGACTTATAGAATTTGCAAAAGAACATAAGCTGACATTTATCACGATAAAGCAGCTGAAAGATTACTGCCGCATCCACGATAAGCATGTGATCCGTATCGCCACAGCGAAGCTTCCGACTAAGTACGGTGATTTTATCATGCATGGTTATCAGAATGACATCACCGGAGAACACCATGTGGCTTTAGTCAAAGGTGATATCGGAGATGGAAAAGAAGTGCTATGCAGAGTTCATTCTGAATGTCTGACAGGAGACTGCTTCGGCTCGCTCAGGTGTGACTGCGGAGATCAGCTCCACAATGCGATGAGAATGATCGACAAAGAAGGAAGAGGTGTGCTCCTCTATATGAGACAGGAGGGCAGAGGAATCGGCTTACTTAATAAAATAAAGGCTTACGCCCTTCAGGAGCAGGGATTCGACACGGTAGAAGCGAATGTGATGCTGGGGTTTGCGCCTGACTTAAGAGAGTACTGGGTCGGAGCGCAGATACTTGAAGACTTAGGGATACATTCGCTTAGGCTTCTGACTAATAATCCAGATAAAGTCTACGGGCTTTCGGGATTCGGGCTTTCGATAAGTGAGAGAGTTCCGATAGAGATAGCACCACAGAAGTATGATGCAAGGTATTTGAGAACCAAAAGAGACAAGATGGGACATCTATTTAAAGAAATAATCTGAACTTAGAACTCATAACAAAACACAGGAGGAAAAGCAAATGTACGACGTAAAAACACTTGAAGGAAAATTAGTAGCTGACGAGAACATGAAGGTTGCCATCGTGGCATCTAGGTTTAACGAGATAATCGTAAACAAGCTCTTAGGAGGTGCGCTTGACGGACTGGTCCGCCATGGTGTAAGAGAAGATAATATCACAGCCATGTGGGTTCCGGGAGCATTCGAGATACCTGTTATCGCAAAGCGTCTTGCTCTGTCAAACAAGTACGATGCCGTGATCTGCGTCGGGGCTGTGATCCGTGGCTCGACATCCCACTATGAGATGGTATGCAACGAAGTCTCAAAGGGAATAGCCCAGACATCGCTTGAGACAGGTGTCCCGGTTCTCTTTGGAGTCATCACTACTGATAATATAGAGCAGGCTGTAGAACGTGCCGGAAGCAAGGCCGGAAACAAGGGCTATGACTGTGCCACGTCGGCAATCGAGATGGTAAATCTGATGAGGCAGATATAAAAATGATAGATGAAGAATACATGAGACGGGCTATAGAACTTGCCCACAGGGGAGAGGGCGGTGTAAATCCGAATCCTCTGGTCGGAGCTGTCATAGTAAAGGATGGCCGGATAATCGGAGAGGGAGCTCATCTTAAATACGGGAGCCTTCATGCCGAGAGAAATGCCATAAAGGATGCAAAGGAAAAGGGACATGACCTTCATGGCGCGACTATCTATGTGACACTGGAACCGTGCTGTCATCACGGACATCAGCCTCCGTGCACAGAAGCCATTCTTGAAGAAGGGATTTCGAAAGTAGTGATCGGATCACGTGATCCGAATCCTCTGGTGCATGGAAAGGGCGCAGCCTTTTTAAAAGAACACGATGTGGAAGTAGTCGAGGATTTTTTAAAGGATGAGTGCGATGACTTAAATCGGGTATTTTTTCACTATATAACTACAAAAACTCCATATGTGGTCATGAAGTGCGCGCAGTCACTTGATGGAAAAATAGCCACCGTAACAGGTGAGGCGAAGTACATCTCCTGTGAAGAGAGCCGCAATAAAGTCATGAAAATGCGCAATCTATATAAGGGTATTATGGTTGGGATAGGAACAGTCCTAGCAGATGATCCAGTCCTCACCTGCCGTCTGCCTGAGGGAGGAAGAAATCCTGTGCGAATAATCTGTGATAAGAACCTCAGACTTCCGATGGAAAGCCACATCGTAAAGACTGCCATAGATATCCCTACGATCGCTGCCTGCTCTGATGGTATACCTGACGAAACCATCAGGTCTTATGAGGAAAGAGGGATAAGATTACTTAAGTGTCCGCTTAAGGACGGGGAGATAGATCTGTATTTTTTGATGAAGAAGCTGGGTGAGATGGAAATAGACGGGATCCTTCTCGAAGGAGGCGGTACGTTAAATGCCTCGATGCTTCGGGAAGGACTTGTAAATGAAGTGCAGCTTTTTGTATGCCCTGTGATCCTGGGAGGAAGGGCGAAGACCATAGTAGAGGGAGATGGAGTCAGACATCTGGCGGAGGCATACCATTTTTCTCTTAAGTCTGTAGAAAAATGTGGTGAAGACATTCATCTGACGCTGGTCTGACTGTTACCTGGCGAAGAGCCCTTTGATCTCTCCGACATACATAGTGCGTTCTATTCCGTCTGCGAAAAACTGCTCTCGGATCAGCGGAGTACGAACCCGTTCAACTGGCAGATCAAAGGATGCAAGAGTGCGGCAGAGCACTATGGTGCTTCCGTCATCTATATATGGAATGCCGTCGCGGTGAGTAAGTGTAAGCCCGGCGGCCTTTATTTTATCCTCGACGCGGCCGGATGCCATCTTCATATACTTAAGTGCGTTCTTGTACTTCGGTTGGTCCGGGTTGAAAAACGTCAGGGAAAAATACTCCCCGGCATCTAAGAGTTCCTTAGTGTAGCGGGTATTTCTGACGTATACGGTGGCCACGTTCTTATCCCAGAGTACTCCGAAGCCTCCCCAGCGGACAGTTGTTGCGTTTGTCTTATCGCCCGCCTCTGACACAAGAGCGGCCCAGTCCTGACCTATGAGTTTAAACGGATTGAATTCGGTATCATTTATATCGAGCTCCTGAAATACGTGCATGGCAGATCCTCCTCAAATGCTGTTTTCTGATTTTATGACTGCAGGTTTATTTTTTTCTGATTTCAAGTATAAAGGATATGAAGACTTATTGCAACGAAGATATTTATCCTTTTATAAAATCCCAATGGATGCTATAATACTGATAAATTTTTGGATACATGAAGGGTTTTTATGAAATGAGTCGTAGTCCTGAGCGGTGCATTCACAGCCGCATACGCGGCTGTTCATTCGCGCTTTCGCGCTAGAGATTGAGTGCGTCATTCGCATTTCGCTGCGCTTCATGCTCATTCGCGCTTTCGCGCGATAAAAAGAAAGCAAATCGTCCTGAGCTGCGAGCAAGCTCGCGCCAGTCCGTTTGCTTCCTTTTTGCCGCACTCAATTAATACGCGCAAAAAAAAGGAAGCATCCCGGGGAAGGATGCTTTCAAAAAGGGGGGTTATAAAAATATAAAAGGGGAAATGATTTAAGGAATCTTTGAAGGGGGTTCATTCCTTAAGTCTTTTATAGTATAATCCGGAAGGCACTTTTTTACAATGGGCAAACCGACAAAATTCACAAAAATGATGCGTTGAATTTGTGCAACTTTACCAAAACGTATGAACCATATATGAAAATGATGATTTTTTCTTTAGTTTAAGTTAAAATATCATTATGGAAAATTTAAAAATACTACTGGATGATCTGAAAAATAAGAAAAATCTGCGCCAGACCCTGTCAGCACTTCGGGCTGGAGTTAAGGAAGACAGGGGCTTTAAGGCACTTTTTAAAGAGGATGATAAGGCGATTGAAGCACTCCTCAAAAGTCTCACGGCAGATGATGCCAAGGCCAGAAAATCGGCGGCGCTTCTGATTGGAGATTTAGGTCTTTCAGCTGAAGAAAAGTACAGGAAGGCACTTCTCGAGGCTTATAGGCAGGAGCAGACACTTTTCGTCAGGGAAAGCTATCTGAAGTCGATAGCAGAGTGTGGAGGGGAGAACGCCCTGACTGATGATGAGAGAGAAGAACTTGAGGCAAGGATCGAACAGATAGACAGTACTGATTTTCCAGACGCTGATATGAAGCATATACTAGCTGAAAGAAAGGCTCTGACCCAGCTGGTCAGAAGCGTGAAGAAAAAGGCAGCAGTATTTAAGGAACCTTCTGGCGTACCAGTGCTGATGGTTCCGGTAAAGGGTTTCTATGAACCGCTTAAGAAAGCACTTAATGATCGCGGCATTACGAAAGGGTTTTCACAGATCGGAGCACTGCTCTGGCCGGGAGATATAGACAGGGTCAGGGACCTTCGTATATATGATCACCTGAAGTATCTGATCTCAGGAGATTTCACCCTTGAGGCCGATAAGATACGGGAAGAAATAGAGAAATCAGCACTTGCATCCTTCATTAGAAAAGCTTATAATGTACAAGTTTCTGTCAGAGTACATATCCATGAAAAAGGTGACAGAAGTCTTAAGCAGGCAAAACGATTTACGGGAGAGCTCCTTAGAATGTCAGGTGGGGACCTGGTGAATGAAGCCCCATATGATGCGGAACTGCATTTTTATAAGAAAAAGTCAGGAGGTTATGTTCTTTTTCTTAAACCTGTTCAGGAGGATCAGAGGTTTACATATGATATCAACCGGTTATCCACTTCCATGCAGCCTGTAAAGGCTGCGCTGATGGTTTACCTGACAGGTGGTTACCTGAGAGCGCATGCGAAAGTTATTGACCTTTTCGCTGGAAACGGTTCCTTACTTCTGGAAAGAGACGAGGCACTGCGGACGAAGGCCATGTTTGCCTGTGACACAAATGAAGAAGCTGTAGAGGCTGGACGTAAAAATGCACAAGCAAAAGGCAGCACTGTGAATTACGTTCACAGGTCAGCATTTACGTTTGATACTGAGGAGGAGTTTGATGAGATAATCTCAGAGCTTCCGGATCTGTTTGAAAAGACGGCGGAAGACAGAGGGGAATTCTTTGAAAAGCTTTCGGCAGAGACTGTTAAAGTCCTAAGAGGCGGAGGAAGGGCATTTTACCTGACTGCTGAGGGGAATGAGATGAAAGCCATGGTCAGAAAAGACAAACGGATAGAATTCGTAAAAGAGATACCGTTTGACGAAAAGAGAAGTATTTTTATTCTGGAAGTGAAGAAATAAGATGTCAGAATGTAACAGTGATTTTGATAATATACTAAGGGAATTTCTTTCTATAGAAAAAATCTCTGCGTGTATCCTCGGACGTGACGGAAAGACCAGCTTTAAGTATTTCGTCAGTGATGAGAAAGAGAAGAGCATAAAAGCGCAGATAAATATCGACCGGCTGAAGGACATCGCGTCTTCATTCGCGGATTATGATGTGTCAGATGTAAATGACATATCAGTAAGTGATCCGGGAAAATACAGGGCCCTGGCCAATAGGGACCAGGCGGGAAAAGTGAGGTCGGTTCTTTTCCTGTTTGCATATGATTCGGATGACGCTCTTTTTGACAGGCAGACAAAGGCCATATCAAAGAGCATTTCGATGTATTATGACCTGACGCATGAGCTGTCAGAGAAGAAAGAAACAGTACGAAAAAACGAGGAAGACATATCAAGCCTCGAGCATTCCAAGAGGCTTTTCAGATATCTGTCGATGCTTATAGATGATATCAGCTTTAAAGTCACTTTTGATGATGCCGCTGATGACATCATGAAGCAGTCTGCACTCTGCGTGGACTTTGACGAGGCTGTCATCATAAATGCAGAAAACGACAGGATAAAGACATTAAAACAATTCAGGACTGGAGATACGACATCCGGAAGCAGGCTGACCGGAATGAAAAAAGAAGAGCTTCCGTTCATGGACGGCAAGACTTATACGATATCTTCTGATTCTATTATTTCAAAAGAGTTTAAGAATTTTTTTGAAAAAAGCGGCATAAAGGCCGGGATTTTCATACCACTAGGAGATAAGGACGCTGATCTGTACCTTTGCTTTCTCAAAACAAAGACAGACAAAACCTGGCAGAGCGACGAGATCAGTTTCGTGCGGCAGGCAGGCGCCATTCTCCGTGCGAAGTTCGACTTCAGTGAATATTGCACAGCTATTACAGAGATAGATGATTTCGTAAAAACTGTATTTGAAAACTCAGCCTCAGCTGTGGCAGTTTACGATGCCGAGACAAAGGAAGCACTGTATAAAAACAGCCTTGCTGGGCTGATGTTTGCAGATCCGCTGAACGAGGAGCTTTTTACGAGGCAGTTTCTGATTCCTGGTCCATCAGACGATCAGGAAAAAATGACCGGAGAGTTTCTGGCATCCGGGACCGGTGATACATTCCAGGTCAATATGACCCGTGCCAGACAGCGCGGTGGCCAGAATGTATTAGTCTTCATGATAACTGATATCACGAAGCAGAAGCACTACCAGAAGAAGCTTAAGGAGTCTGCTGATATAGATGATCTGACAGGCCTCTATAACAGACATCGTTTCCACATGGATTTCGAGACTGCCATAAATGACGCAAAGAGAGGGCAGGGACAGGGTACGCTGATCCTTTTAGACTTAGATGACTTTAATGCGTTAAATGACGGCCTGGGGCATATACTTGCAGACAAATTCTTAAAGAAGGCGGCCTGGTCCATCCAGCAGCTCGTAAAAAAGGATGCTCAGTGCTATCGGGTAGGCGGCGACCAGTTTGCCATACTGATACCATATTCGGGCTATGAGAACGCGAAGAAGATGGCGCTGCAGATCCAGAGCCGTTTTGAGAAGCCGTTCTCTCTCGATGGGAATGACTATTACTGTACCGCTGGAATGGGTGTTGTAAACTTCCCGCAGGATGGGGATAATGAGGATGACCTTCTGTCAAGAGTGGATTTCGCTCTGCATCAGGCAAAGGCAAAGGGAAAGAACCAGATAGATGTATTCACAGATATCGAGGTAAAAATGCCGCCTGACCGTCTGAATATCGAGAAGGCATTAAGGGAAGCTGTGGCCGACGACTGCAAGGAGTTTTTAGTCTACTATCAGCCAGTGGTAGATATCACTGGAGGTGAGAGCAGGTGCTGCGGCGCAGAAGCCTTAGTCAGATGGGATTCACATAAGCTGGGCTTCATGCCGCCGGATAAATTCATCCCTCTGGCAGAGTATTTAGGTCTTATCATACCTATAGGCGAGCATGTGCTTTTAGAAGCCTGCCGACGCTGCCGTCACTGGAACGAGTTCGGTCATCCTGATTACAGGGTGAACGTGAATCTGTCTGTTCTCCAGCTCCTCCAGAAAGACATTGTGAATGTTATCGCAAATGCTATAAAGACGGCCGGGATAAATCCTGATAACCTCGTTCTGGAAGTTACAGAGGGCATGGCTATAAACGACATGGATAAAATGAAGGAAGTCCTTGAAAAAATCCATGATCTAGGGGTAAGACTGGCTCTTGACGATTTCGGAACCGGATATTCTTCTCTTTCACATATGAAAGACCTGCCGTTTGATGAGCTTAAAATAGACAAGTGCTTCGTAGATGACATCGATAAGGATGACTACTCCGATGCCTTTGTGCGCTCTGTATCGCAGCTGGCAGATGCTGTGAACCTGAATGTGGTGGTAGAAGGAGTTGAAAGAGACAGGCAGCAGGATGTCCTTAAAGGCATGGATGTAGACATGATCCAGGGCTTCCTCTACGACAAGCCGCTTCCAGAGGACGAGTTCGAGAAGAGATGGCTGTGACCGCCAGCTTCCTTATTCGGCTGCATCTTTGCTAATTTTGCTATTTGAATAAAAAAATCAAAAAAAATAAAAAAAGGGGTTGACATCAGCCACCCGTTCTGATATTATAATCAAGTCGCCGCAAGAGAGACAAAGCGGAGACCACAAATGAGAGCTGCGGAAGTGTCGGAACTGGCAGACGAGCAAGACTAAGGATCTTGTGATAGCAATATCGTGAGGGTTCAAGTCCCTTCTTCCGCACGCAGAGCAGAACGCCCGAAACCGTCTTATGGTTTCGGGCGTTTTTAGTTTTACAGGAGATTTATGGATATATCGGTTATCATTCCATGTTTTAACGACAGAAAGACTCTGTCAGGGTGCATAGAGTCTGTTCTGAAAGCGACCACAGGGACGAGTGCAGAGATCATTGTCATAGATGACGGGTCATCTGACGGATGTGAAGACATAGTCAGGCAGTATGATGGAGTAAGACTGATAAGGACTGCGCATTCAGGCGCTTCCTATGCCCGGAACAGAGGACTGACAGAATCCAAGGGAGACTTCATCACGTTTCTTGATGCAGACGATGAGTTCTGCTGTTTTTCTGACCATTTTGCGGGGACGATTGACCTCATGAGAAAAAAAGGGTACGATGCAGTAAGCACGGATTATATCAGACGAGATATAAGAAGCGGAAAGGAAACTGTCATAAGAAGCGGACTCCATGGAGAGGAGGAACTGAATGATCAGGATACTTCTTTTACCGCTTTTTTTACACCGGGAAGCATCTGTTATGTATGGAATAAGGTCTACCGGAGAGATTTTTTAAAGAAAAATCATATAGCCTTCAGAAATCTGCCGTATGCAGAAGACAGGGACTTTAATGCGGCAGTGGTTCTTAAGGGCGCGAAGATATTTTTCTCAGACGAGGTTACTACGGTATATCACTTCGATCCGTTAAAGAAGACACCTCTGGTTTATAAGTGCTTTGCGGATCAGTCTGTGAGGCTTTTTAAGGCAGCAGACAGAGAAAAAAGTCTGGTGTATCTGTACCAGGCTGCATACACGGTTCTGCTGGGGCTTTTCTTCGAGTGCAGTGGAAAAAGCATTGAAACTAAGGAGAGACTTATCAGAGCGGCGCTTAAGGACAGACGGCTTTTTAGAGCGGTAAGAGTCCTTTCTGTTTATCCGTCTGGCTCGTCAGGACAGAAGTTCATGAGGATGGGGATGGAGACAGTCAGCAGGCTGCTCTTACGGAACAGGGTAAAAGAGACAGCTCTTATTTTCAGTCTGGCTGAGCATAATAGGATAGCAGCCAGGCATTCACCTGCAGGTAAAAGGTCATGATGAGAGACTATGAAGTGTACAGGGACTGCGACATCTACAGGCTGGTGTGCACTGATTATACGAGGGACAGTTATATAGAGCCGCTTTGTGTAAACGATTCTGGTGCCAGAATACTTAAATGTCTTAAAAGGGGCAAAAGCATCGATGAAACCGCCAGTGAAGTGGCGGATGGAGAAGCGATAGAACAGGTGAAGGCGGATATAGAGGGGTTTATAGAGGCACTGGAGAAAAAAGGATACATGGTAAAGGAATAATAGATGAGAATACTTCTGGCAGGACATTTCAGTTTCTTTATACGTTCGCTTTGCGACAGACTGAAAAAAGAAGGACATGAGGTCTACTGGCTTTCAGGTGAGGATTACCAGACCAGAAAAGAGAGAGAGTTCAGGTGGCAGTATGATTTTGGATTTGAGAGTCCTTCGATGTCTGAGATCATAAACAGCGCAGCTCCGGATACGGTTATTTTTATGGGAGCGCAGGACCCTTACTATGGGGATTTTTCAGACAGCGAGAAATCAAGAGAGTATACCTCTGGACTCATCAATATCCTTCAGACATCATATAACGTAGATCAGAATACCAGGTTTATATATCTGTCTTCTGAGGAGGTCTTCAGCGGACGTGATGAAGGCACTTACGACGAAAAGACTGAGTGCATATCGTATGACAGCAGAGGCCAGGCCATAAGGCAGGGAGAACTGGCTGCCCTCACATACCAGGAGTCTTTTGGTATGCCTGTGATAGTTGCGCGTCTCGATCATCTCTATGGACTTTCTGAGAGCGATAAGGACATGCCATATGCTCTTAAGGATTTCTTCAGGCAGGCACTCCACGAAGACGGGATAGACGTAAGAAAAGACAGCGGCTTTGGAATGCTTTATGAGGATGACGCGGCATTTTTTATATATAGGCTGGCAACAGACGACAGGGTAAAAGAGGACATCTATCATCTGAGCTCTGATGCTATAGTTGAAGAAAAGCAGATAGCTGACGCAATAAACGATGGTTTTGGAGGAAAGCTTCGCGTCACAGAGCACAAACTCGCAAAAGGTTCCCACAGAAAGCTCGATCCTTCCCGCTTTAACAGCGAGTTTAACACACATGCCTTTCATGAAGCGCAGCCGTCTGTGGCACAGCTCTCACAATACATAGCTTCCCACAGGAAAAAATACCTGGGAGACCAAGAAGAAAAGTCTGGTGGCTTAAAGGAAGGCCTTAAGGCGCTTCTTGGACTTCTGGTACCGTTTATCGAGAATGCCATAGTATTTATACCATTTTTCATGCTTAACAACAGATTCTCAGGTGGCAGCTACTTCGAGTATATCGACTTCTATCTGCTGTATGTACTGCTGTTTGCCGTGGCATTCGGGCAGCAGCAGGGTGCTTTTTCGGCAATACTGGCGACCTGCGGATTTATATTCAGACAGCAGTACACGAGAAGCGGGTTTGAGGTGTTAGTCGATTATAACACCTATATCTGGATAGCCCAGATTTTTATAGTAGGACTAGTGGTCGGGAACTTAAAAGACAGGATAAGTCTCGTCAGGGAAGAGGACGAAAGAGAGATAAACTACTTAAAGAGCCGTCTGTCTGATATCGAGAATGTAAACACGGCAAATGTCCGGATAAAGGGCGCCCTGGAGACACAGATCATAAACCAGGACGATTCCCTTGGCAAAATCTACTCCATCACTTCGAAGCTCGATAATTCTTCGCCAGTCGAAGTACTTTTCGATGCTGCACAGGTAGTCGGGGATATCATGGGATCTGGTGATGTGGCAGTGTATCAGGTGGCAAACGGTGATTTCGCGAGACTCTATGCTTCCACATCGAAGCTTTCCAGATCACTTGGAAACTCGATCAGATACACAGATATAGAGCCTCTCTATGACGCTATAGGACATAAAAAAGTATTTATAAACCGTCAGATGGAAGAGGGACTTCCCCTGATGGCATCGGGCGTGTGGTCTGATGGCTCACTTGACGTCATCATCATGATCTGGGGACTTGCCTGGGAGCAGATGACACTGGCCCAGTCGAATAAGCTTACGGTAGTCGGGCTGCTGATACAGAACGCGATCTCTTCATCTACGAGGTACATAAACGCTCTCGAAGAAAAGAGATATATGCCTGGACTTCCGGTGCTTGAGAGTGATGCCTTTGAGACGATGCTAGGGGCCTTTATGAATGCCAGGAAAAAGCAGCTGACTGATTTTTCGTTGATGTGGGTCATCACAAAGGCATCAGCCGAGACGGTGGCGCCTATGATACAAAGACACTTAAGAGCCAGCGATTATATGGGCATGACAAAACAGAACAGACTCATGATACTGCTTTCAAATACAGACTATACGAATGCGATAGGGGTACAGAAGAGACTTTCTGATGCCGGGATCAGGACACAGATCATAGAGGCGGTGCAGGAATGAGAGAGAAACTGAAGGGAAATAAGAAAATCCTGATCTATATCATTCTGGCTGTTATAGTCCCGGTGTTTTTTCTTATGTACCTGCTTCTGACCTGGCTTATGAAGCTTGTCATGAGGCTTTTAAAACTAGACCTTTCGGATGTCGTATTCGGAAAAGAAAAGATCACCGAACCGCATCACGGAGACTTCGAAGTCGAGAATAACCTCGTTCCGATAGAGGAGGCTCTTGCGATAACTGACAGGACTGACCTTAGAACTTTCATGCTGAACGTCCTGAAGAATGATGTGTCAGGCTCCCTGTCGAAGCTAAAAGAAGCTCTGGAGAGCGAAGACTCAGAGACAGCCCACTACGCGGCTACGGTACTCCGTGAGGAGATCAATGAGTTCAGGAGCACTGTATACAGTTCACTCTCTGAGATACCGGATGAAGAGGGAGATGAAAAAATGAGGACCTGCCTTGTAACAGAGAGATATATAAATGAATACCTGCGGCAGGGAATTTTTTCACCGGAGGAAGAGTGCGAGTATGCTCTTCGGATGGCAGAACTCGGAGAGACAGTCTATAAGGGAGAAAAGCGGCTGCTTACTTATGACGATATGTATCAGATCAGCATGAGGCTTTTAGACGCAGGCCTTACAGACAGATGCAGGGAGTGGTGCATAAGGCTCTCAGATGCTTTTCCTGATGTAAAGGAAAGCTACCTGGCTATGATATCGTACTGCTTTAAGACAGGACGCAGAAATGGGTTTAACGAAGGGCTGGATGCCCTGATGAATTCGGGCATTCCAGTAGACGAGGAAACTATGGAACACATAAGAGCATTCAGGTGATCAGATGGCAGCACAGAATATTTTTACAACTGCATTGATTTTTATCGTGTACACACTGTCTACGATAGTCCCGGCTGCGATAGTGCTCTACCCGAAGGTGAAGAACCGTTCACTTTCGATAAGGCTCGGGATCTATTTCCTCTGCGGGAATACCTTTGCTGCCAATGTCGTATTTCTCCTGGTGTACCTTCACATCCTCTATACACCGGTGGTATGGATCTCTCTTGTGGCAGTCACAGTGGTTTTGTCCTTTAAGACGAGAAAAAAGCCGCTTAAAGAGCTGCCATACATCATAGTAGACTTCCTGCTAAAGGCTTTAGGAAATGACCTGGGAGGCAGGTATGCGGGGAAGCAGCTCATAAAGAGTATGGGAAATGGCTTTAAGGCAGCAGGCAGATGGATAAAGAAATACGTCTTGAAAAAGCCTGTAGAGCTTGTGGCAGGCCTTCTGATCTGTATCCTGCTTTTGTATCTATACAAAGCAGGGATTTTTACAAGCTATGGCTACCACGCTTCGGATATACCGGTGCACAACCACTGGATAGATGAGATGCTCATGCATCAGAAGCCTTTTACAGACGGGCTGTATCCATTTGCCTTCCATACGGTCATAGCCTACCTGTTCCTGCTTTTTAGAATACCGGTGATGTATCTGCTGACATTTTTTAACTATGCAGTGATCATCTATTCAGCCTTTTTCATCACTGTTCTTGCGGCAAAGATCATAAAGGGCAGATTTATGGCTTATCTGGTACCTGCCATCTGGTTCGGATGCAGATACTTAAACGATAACTCGGTCTACAGGTATTCGGCCGTACTCCCTCAGGAATTCTCGACACTTTTCATGGTGATCGCGCTGATATACGCACTTGATTACCTGCAAAAGTACCGGAATCAAAAAACATATGCCAGACAGGATGTGATATCGTTTGCCTTTGCACTGTCGATGTGTCTTGGAAGTCACCTCTATCCTGCTATAGTGCTTTTCCTGGAGTGTGTTGTGATCATCATAGCGTACCTTCCTGGAATTCTTAAGCCAGTCTGCTTTTTCCCACTGGTAAAAGGTGCGCTCTTAGGAGTCGTGATCGCAGGCTGGTCTATAGGAGTAGGAGCACTGATGGGTATCCCTCTCCAGGGATCAGCCCAGTGGGCCATGAACGTATCAAATCAGGACAGCGGGTCTTCTTCTGTCGGATATGTCAGCAAGGAAACTGACTCAGACGGAACAGTGACTTATCAGACTGCAAATGGGGACACCTATGAGGAGCAGCCTGACGGTAATGTAAAACAGGTGCCGCCGAAAAAGAAGTCGCTTTCTCAGAGGATAAAGAGTAAGGCTGATAACGTATATCAGGATATGGCAGGATCCATCTATTATGGGATCACTGATCCGGTTAAGGGAAAAAAGGCGGCAGAGATAACGGTGGCTGCCTATGTATTCTTTACACTGTTTTCATTTGTGCTTGCCATTAAGGAAAGAAATTATGGCAGAGTGCTTCTGTTCATAAGCATTTCAGGACTTATGTATGTAGCGCTTCTCTGTGCCGGAAGCCTGGGACTTAAGGTACTTATGGACCAGGGAAGGGCAGAATGCTTCTTTTCGTTGTGGCTGGCGCTTTCAGCTGTGGTCTTTACAGATTCTGTCATTACCTTTGCATCAGACTTTGCCGGGCGAAGAAAGAAGCTGGTATTGAACGCGGCTTCTGTTGCAGCCTGTGCGGTTTTTATCCTGACCTGTTTCGGGAAAAAAATGCTTAGGACTCCTGTTACCGTCACAAAGCTTGAGGCAAACGGAGCGGCTGTTTCGATTTCCGCGATCATGAAACGCCAGAAACCATTTACCTATACAGTGGTTTCCGCAAACGATGAACTCAGGATGGTAGAAGCATACGGTTACCACGTGGAAGTATCAGATCTGCTGGAATCGATAGAGAAGCCGGATGCCGACACTTCTTTTACGATACCGACTGAGAAGGTATATTTTTTCATAGAAAAAAGACCGCTTGAGTTCTACGGTACAGTAGACGGGAAAAGACATAAGGTATCGGAGAAGTACGCTAAGAAAGAACTTCCGGGATCAGAAGGAGGCCTGTCCATCTACATGGGTGAGAACAGGTACGTGGAGATGAGCAGGCTTTACTACTTCGTAAATGAGTTAAGACACCGCTTCCCGCAGTACACCCACGTGTACTACGAGGACGGCGAGTTCATGTGTGTAAGCCTTGACCAGGATATGAACGATCCGGTAAATCTGGCTTTTGACTACGGGTATAACGAATGATAAAGGTAAAAAACTATATCACCATCACGATGGTCATAGCAGTGCTCTTTTTCCTGTTCATAAGCCAGAGTATCATGAAACCGAGGCTTTCTGATAAGGGAACAAATCACTACAGCCTGACTCTGGTAAAAAAAGAAAAAAAGAAAGCTTCCGAAACAGATCAGAGGAAGCGGATATTTTTCGCGGGAAAAGACAAGGATGAAAAGAGGCAGGCCAAGCAGTATGCTTCCTTCAGAAACTACAGGCTTAAGACATCAGAAAGCTTTAGAGCTGCTTCGGCTGCGGCAGGAGAAAATGATGTGATCCTAGTCGATGGAGACATCTTCACGGAAAACGACATAGTCCGTCTGAAAAAATCTCTTGAGAAAAAAATGACTGTCATTTTTCTTACTATGCCTGATGACAAGCTCATATCAGCCTCTGAAGACTTAAGAGAGATGCTTGGGATACAGCGCAGTAGAGGAAGAGTAAAACCAGCCGGATATCAGCTGTTTGGCGGCTTCCTTCTCGGAGGGGAAGGCTACTATGTGGAGACAGAAAAGCCAAAGCACGGCGAGAAGTCAAGACAGGACCTGCCTTCAGAGATCACTTACTACGAGGTCGCATCGTCAAGCAGGCTCTACATGATAGCGCAGCTTCGGGATAAGGACAGGAAGGACTTTAAGGATCTGGATAAGGATAATACGAACCTGAAAGATCAGTTCGACTCGGAGGACTATCCGGCAGTGATCTGGCAGCATGCTCTTCACTCAGGCAGAGTCTTCTGTGTAAATATCCCTGTCATGAAAACTGATACAGCGGCTGGAATCCTGATGGCCATGGAATACTCATCGGCTAAAGTCATGGTGAGTCAGTTCGCTGATGTAAGAAGCCTTATGACTTCATCGTACCCGCTGTTTTCAGACGAGAACGAAACAGAAATGCAGAGGCTGTACGGCATGAGTACGAAGGATTTTGAGACGAATGTAGTCTGGCCGTTTCTGGTATCTGTCGCTTCTGAGAATAACGACAGGCTGACACTCATGGGTGCTGACCACTTAGAGAGCGGAAGCGGAAACTATAAGAACCTGGACACTTACCTATCACTGATAGAGGATCAGAGAGCGGAGCTGGGTGCGAAGTCAGAAGATGCTACAGATATCCGCGCAGGGCTTGATAAGTACTTTCCGAATTACAGGCTGAACTGCTTTTATGGAAAGCCAAAGAAGGGGCTTACGGTCACTACGGGCGATAAGGCAGCTGTTTTTTTACAGAAAGGCAGCAGGCTTATCGTAAAGACTACTGAAGAGGCTGATCAGATGAGCTATTCAGACGACCTGAGGCTTAAAAGTCTGGTCACTGCTACTGGATTTTACCTGACAGATATAGATTTATCAAAGGCATTCTATCCTGAAAAAAAGGCTGACAGATACGAGAAGTTTTCAAAGAGAGTGGCCGGCAACCTGAATAGCTGGTACACGAACTTCAGGTACCTTAACGCTCTGACGCTCTCTGAGGCCGGAAGCAGGATCTCTGAATTCTTAAATACGGACTTTACCGTAAAAACAGAGGGAAACAGAGTGGAGATAGAGATGAATTCACAGGCTTCTGACAGTTCAAAGCTAATGCTCAGGACACATGGACAGGATATAAAAAGCATAAGTGGAGCAGAGTATGAAGAAGCAGAAGATGATGCATATGTGCTTACAGTACATGGCAGGAAAGCAGTGGTAGAACTTGAAGACAGGGACAGACCTTAAAAACAGAAGAAAAGCTGACATGACCGTCTGCATGGTGGCAGAGGGCTGTTATCCGTATGTGGTGGGCGGAGTCTCGAGCTGGATAGATTCGATGATAAGAACCTTTCCCGAATACGACTTTAAGGTAGTCGCAGTTTTATCAGACAGGTCGTACAGAGGAAAATTCGCCTACGAACTTCCGGAAAATCTGGTGAGTGTCACTGAGGTGTATCTGAATGACTCTGACTTCACACAGGCGACAAGGAACCACAGGAACAGGCTTCGCCTCTCATCGAAAGAAAAGTCTGCCTTAAATGCACTGGTATCAGGAGATGACGACAGATGGGACGATATCTTCGAGCTTTTTAAAAGAAAAGTATCGGTAAACGACCTTCTGATGGGCGAAGATTTTTTCAATGCTGTAAAGAGGATATATATGAAAGGCAGCACTGACGCAGTATTTACGGATTTCCTATGGACCATGAGATCTATGTACCTGCCGCTGTTCTTTGCTCTCGAGACAGAGCTCCCTGAGGCAGATATGTACCATTGTGCGGCTACAGGATACTCGGGGGTCATAGGGGCCATGGCAAAGTACTTTTATCACTGTCCTCTGCTTGTAAGTGAGCACGGTATCTATACCAGAGAAAGGGAAGAGGAGATCATCAGGGCTGACTGGGTGAAGGGTGGATATAAGGATATATGGATCAGACAGTTCCGGAAGATGTCACAGCTCGCCTATGACAGGGCAGACTTGATCACCAGTCTTTATGGATATGCAAGGCAGCTGCAGCTGGAGCTTGGCGCTCCGGTAGATAAAACGGTAGTCACTCCTAACGGCATAGATGAGTCAAAGTACGTTTCTATACCTGGAAAACCCGATGAAGACAGAGGCTTTACGGTGTTTGGAGCTATACTCAGGATAGCGCCGATAAAGGATGTAGTAACTCTGATCAGGGCTTTTTCACTGGCAAAGAGAAAGAGATATGACATAAAGCTTTATATCTGCGGGCCGTGGGACGAGGAGGCGGAGTACGCCAGAAGTGTCTTTGACATGGTAAAGGATATGGGGCTTTCTGATGTGGTATTTACCGGCAGGGTAAATACTCCGAACTATATCGGTCGGATGGACTGCCTGGTGCTTACGAGCATCAGCGAAGGCCAGCCGCTTACTATCCTCGAAGGCTTTGCCGCAAAGAAGCCGTGCATAGCTACAGATGTAGGAGACTGCAGAGGGCTGATATACGGAGAAGCTGGAGACAGACACGGGAGAGCCGGGATCATCACTCACATCATGCATGCAGAGGAGACGGCGGATGCCATGGTAACTATCCATGATAACAGGGAGGCAGCCGAACAGATGGGAGAGAACGGATATGAAAGACTGATGGATGGATTCAGGCTCGATGATATGAAAGCCAGATATGCTGGTATATACGGCCGCTTTGCGGATGATATCAGGGAAAGGAGAGAAAATGGCGGGAATAGGGATTAGACTTAACAAATTCTATAAAAGGAGATCCCTGCTTTCGAGACTGGGTGGTTTTGCTTACATCCTGGGTGTATCGGTGCTTCCGATGTTCCTCGTTATCGTGGCAGTCATCATCATGGAAAAAATAAACGGATTTGAAGACATAGCGCTCTCATCAAGAGAACTTTTTGCGGCGAGCATCATGTACTGCTTTATTTTTTCACTGCTGTGTACGTCTGTTTTTAATGCGGTATTCTCGAGGTATTTATCTGACCTGATATACGAGGAGAGGTTTGACGCTATAAAACCGTGTTTTATCTTCGGCCTGTTTTTAAATGCAGCAGTGTCATCGGCTTTTGCCCTGCCTTTTTACATAAGGGCGTATATCATCTCTGATATCGGCGGCTGGTATCTATTCTTTTCGTACTTCCTTTTTATGGGGCTTGCGTTCAGTTTCTATTCTATGCTTTACCTCTCGATCACGAAGGACTATGTGAAGATAACGGTGTTTTACCTGATAGCCATGGCAGTCTCAGTACTTCTGTCGGTTATTTTCGTCAGGGTATTCGGGATGGATGTCGACTTCGCGATGCTGGTGGCTCTTGGCATAGGATTTCTGCTGGTGGCTTCGATGAATTCAGCCCTGACACTTACATACTTTAAGAAAAATGACGGGAGCTTTACCGGAGTTCTGTCATACTTCAGGGCCTACTGGCAGATAATCCTGTCGAACTTCATGTATATCCTGACCCTCTACGTGCATAACTTCGTATTCTGGGGCTCAGACATGGGAGCTACTGTGGCTCGCGTATACAGAGTATGCGAACCGTATGATATGGCGTCTTTTCTCGCGATGCTTACGAACATCTCGGCTACGGCTATTTTTATCTCGAACATGGAGACGAATTTCCATGTGACCTATAAAAAGTTCTCCGAGAGCATCACGGGAGGCAGATATTCAGATATAAAGGCATCAAAGGAGAGGATGCTGACCTCGCTTTCAAGCGGGCTTCTGGCGCTAGTCAGGGTACAGTTTATCATTTCAGTGATCATTTTTCTCCTGTTTATGATAGTGCTTCCGAGGATTGGATTTGCCGGGACTGTCATGGTCATCTATCCTGTGCTTGCAGCGGCATTCTTTGTGATTTTTTTATCATACGGGACCATCCTCTATACCTACTACTTCGACGATACCAAGGGAGCCATGATAATGACGGGGATAATGCTGGCAGGAACTTTTACCGTAAGCCTTTTCGCAAAGCATCTGCCTGTTGTGTATTATGGCCTGGGTCCGCTGTGTGGAAGCTTTGCCGGCTGGACCTATGGCTACTTCAGACTTAAGTACATGGCAAAGCACTTGGAGACACATATATTCTGCCGCGGGACCATAGTACAGAAAGGAGAGGGGATTCGCCCTGATTCAGTCGTCTATGAGAAGTAAAAGAGTTCTTTTTGTGATAAATACCTTGGGACGCGGAGGCGCTGAGAGATCGCTTATAAATCTGCTGTCGCAGAAGAGATTCAGCCGGATGGAGGTAGATCTTCTGATACTTACCGGAATGGGAGAATTAGTTACAGAACTTCCGCCATATGTGCATGTCATAAACAGGCATGTAGACAGGATATCAGTGCTCTCTGCTACGGGAAGGCTTTTTCTCGCGGCAAAAAGCGCGGCGTCGCTTCTACATGGAGGGTATCTGATAAGAGAACATTCATACCTGTCTGCGAATTACCGCCATATGAAGCGCAACGGGCGCATCCGGTATGACAGGCTGCTATGGGATGCGATAAGCCGTGCGGCACCTCCGGTAAGAAAAAAATACGATGAGGCTGTGGCATACATAGAGGGCGGCAGTGCATACTATGTGAGCCGGAGAGTACGGGCAAAGAAAAAAACTGCGATCATCCATGTGGACTACCGGAAAGCAGGCTATTCAAGACTTACTGATGGTGATATATGGAAGGAGTTCGACAGGATAGGAGCCGTGTCAGAGGACACACTCTATAGCTTTAAGAAAGTATACCCTGAGCTTTCAGACAGGCTTTTTATCTATGAAAATCCGCTGAATAAAGACAGGATAAAACGACTTGCAGAAAAAGATATCCACCTGCATTTTAAGAAGAATGTCCTGCGTATCTTTACAGCTATGAGACTGGTGCCCCAGAAATCACCGGAACTATCTGTAAATGCCGCAGCTATACTTAAAGAAAAGGGTATCAGCTTTGAATGGATCCTCGCGGGAGATGGAGAGGAAAGAAGTAGGCTAACATCACTGATAAAAGAAAAGGGCTTAAGTGACTGTTTTATTCTGACAGGACTTTTAGACAATCCTTATCCTCTTATGAAGGAGTGCGACCTGTATGTGCAGGTGACTGCCTTCGAAGGAAAGAGTATGTCGGTCCGCGAGGCTATGGCTTTAGGAAAGACAGTGATGGTAACTGATACAGGAAGTGATAGAAAAGACACTTTGGAGATAGCTGTAAAGCCGTCTCCGGAGGCGTTGGCTTCTGCTATCATCTCTTTTCAAGAGTCCCGAGGCTGAGACCGTCTGCATCAGCGCCGCTGTTTGATAAGAGAACCGGGCGGCCGGAGGCATCGCTTTCTAGAGACAGATGAAGGGAGTAGGTCCCGGCCTTGAGGCTTCTGGTCTTTAGTGAGAAAGTCTCTGTGACCGAGTCATCTGAGGCAAGGGCCTTCAGATCGACTGGTTCTGAAACCTCGTATGTCTCACCGCTCTCCGATGTCACGGTAAGTCTTGCTGTGGCAGAGCGGTAGAGTGGAGCTGAACCTGAGTTTTTTATCGTGACAGAGACATCGGTATGTGAGAGCAGAAAACCGTCCAGGTTTATAGCGACGTCTGTGACTTCAGGGCGTACACCTAAGTACATGCCTACAGCGGTGGAGCCGTCCGTGGTAGTGGAGCCGTCAGGGAGAGTCACCTGGGTGTTTTTCCATTTGTTTATGACAGTTTCGCTGTAGCCGCGGTTTAAGTAGGAGATGTGGATTTTCTTTATCTCATCTAAGGCCTGTGGCAGGTCACTTAGAGATGATGGATGATCGGGGTCGGCTCCGGTCTCTCCTCCGCTTATCACAAAGCGGGAGAGTGTATTCTGAAAGTCAGTTTCATCTGATCTCTTCCACTGCGTCAGGAGGTCTTTAGCCCTGACTTTATCAGAGGAGCCGTAGGTCCCCAGATCATCCTGTGATCCTAAGAACCCATCGTTAAAAAGACCTAGTCTTGACCTGAGTGAACCACTGAAAGCATCTGATAAAGACAGCGGCTCTTTAGAGCCTGTGATGAAGCGAAGCTGGGCAGGAGTCCTTACTGCCAGATAGATGGACGGATCAGTTTTTTCGTAGAGGTACTTTATGATATCAGTCATTAGCTTATTGGTAAAAATAGCAGAACCGTGCATCTCACCTACGTCTCCTAAAAAAACGCCCTGGATCACAAAGACGGTGTCTTTGTAGCGGTTTATGACGGTAGCCAGGGAATCTATATGTGAATATACCTGATCCACCGACGATGGCTCTGTAAGGGCTGACTTTCCTTCCCAGTCATACAGGGGACGAAGTATCACAGAGTGCTTTCTATTTCTGTATTCGGATAGGATGTGATCAAGCTGCGACAGAGCTTTTTCATCGAGGTCACGATCAGAGTAAGCCTTCAGATTTATCTCTACGAGGTCTGTAGTGACGTCAGTTTCATCATCCCAGTTCAGGTTCATCTGCAGGTCGCTTTCACTATAGTCATCGCCCAGGCAGTATCCACCGAGGTTATACCAGCCACAGTCGGGCTGCCCGGTAAGTACCTTGTGACTATCGCCTCCGAAAGAAGGTGTAAAAGAAGGAGTGATAAATGACATGATGTCCCCCGGTGTTATCAGATAGATGGCAGAGATGATGACTGCTGCGGCTGCGGCGATGAAAAAAAGCTTTATATATCGCTGCATCCGTGTCCTCCCTGCTGTGATAGTAAGTGTTGCTGTGTTCATAGTAAAAAGTATAACAGAGTTTGTAGTGCCATGAAAGAAAATCTTTTATTAAAAAATATGTCCTGGGAAGAAATATATGATCTCGCTGAAAAACAGGGCATCACAGCCTATGTGTACCAGGAGTTTATCGAAAAGGACATGCCTTCAGAGGTCAGAGAACGCTTCAAATCATCAGCAAAAAATACGGTATTATCAGATGAGCGGCTCATGTACGACACAGCCCGTCAGGTCAGGCTTTTAGAAGAGAACGGCATTACCTGCGCGGTACTTAAGGGCGCAGCGCTCTCAGCCTGCTATTCTTCTCCGGTATTAAGGCGGTACGGCGATATAGACATCTATGTGCCAGGAAAGGAGGCATTCGAAAAAGCCTGCACGCTCTACATGGATAAAGGTTTTGTCCGTGAAAAAAGATCATACAGCCTTCACCATGTCGGATTTTTCGGAGAGGACGGTATAGAAACAGAGCTTCACTCATCGCTTTTAGAGCCATTTTCTGATGACAGGATAAATGCGATGACTTCCTCCTTCGAAAAACAGCTTACGATAACTGAAGTGTCTGTAAGACCTACACTTACTCTGCCAGCACTCAGTGAAAAGGATAACGGAGTCTACCTGTTTCTTCACCTGTTGTCGCATTTTTTAGGTGAAGGGATATCTGTACGGCTTCTTTTAGATATTTCAATGTACTTTAACCATATAAAAGCTGAAAAGTCGTTAAAGTACTTCAAAAAATTTATGCTCCGAGCCGGACTTAAGACCTTTGCCGTGACTGTGATGGGATTCTGCCAGAGGTATCTGGGGCTTCTATCGGAGAAAAATCCCATGTCAGAGTTTGACTGCGAATACGATGAAGAGAAGGGCAGGAAGCTGTATGACACAGTTCTTGATACCGGAGATTTTGGCCATCATGGTCCAGAAAAAATGGCTGTCCCAGCAGGTTCTCTATGGTCGGTATTTTTATCCCAGGTCAGAAGACAGAACCCTGTCGAATACCATGATCCGCTGAAACGGCCGTTTCTATGCATAAAGACATTCTGTGGTTTTTTAAAAAATAACCGGACCCTGCGAGGAGTGAGCACTTTTTCAGTGATAAGAGATGCGCTTGCCCGGGGGAAAAGCGCAGAGGCTCTTAAGGTCTTTAAAGATGATGACAGCATTATAAGAAAGGCGCACGGGAACAGTATGTGGCCTTTCATAAAAGACGGCGATATGGTACGTATATCCGAGGTTTGTCGGCCTTTAAAGAAGTACGATGTGATACTTTACAGAAGACGGGACAAAACTCTGGTGCTTCATAGGATAATAGATATCAGATATGGCTATTACTTTACGGCTGGAGACAGCCAGACAGAGCTTGAGGCAGTGGCAGGAGAACAGGTAAAGGGAGTTATGAAAGGCTGCTACCACAAAGGCAGATACATAAAGGCCGGGCATCTGGCAGGAAAAGTCTGGGCAGCAGGCCTTCCGTTCAGATGGTGTATAAGAGAGGTAAAGAATGCGTTTAAGAGATGACATGACTGTAAAAAAAATCGGAGATGAATTTTACCTGGTCCCTTTTGCCGGAGCTCAGGCTGACAGGGTAAGAAGCGTAAGGCTTAACGCGGCTGGCGCTTTTATAGCGAAGCAGCTGGCTTTTGAGATAACAGACAGGGCGCTCTATGAGACGGTGGCAGTAAACACTGGAAAGAGAACATCTGAGGTGGAGTCAGATACTGATGAGTTCCTGGCTGAGCTTGATCAGAGAGGACTCTTAGAGGACGATGACTCGGACTTTGAGGTGCCTTTGGACGCAGAGTTTTTTGACATAGCGGGAATAAAAATGTATGTCTCCGGGAGTGTAAAGGCTGTAAATACATATCTGAGCGACAAGCTCTATGCCTTTGAATGCGCGCCATTTGACGACGAGGAGGCAGACCATGAAGTGATGATCACGAGAGGAGATCCTCCTGAGGACGGAAGCCTTGTCTTTATGACAGAAGAGTTTATCCTGAGTGAAAATATGTCTGAGTATATCTTTTATTACAACGGGTTTAAAAGAGTCGGAGCTTCGGTAGTATCGAAAGACTTCTCACATTCGGTATTTTTCTTAAAAGACAGGAGAAAGCCGGATGATGAGTTAAGGGAAGAACTCTTTACCGTAATGCGCACGGCCTTTCTTCTGGCAGCATTAAAGGACAGAAAGGTGGCCATTCACTGTGCCGCTCTGCAGGATAAGTCCGGGACATTTCTTCTGAGCGGACCTTCAGGAATGGGAAAGACCACACTGGCGACTCTTATAACTGAGGCGTATAAAGGGGTGTGCATCAAAAATGGCGATCTGGCGCTTGTCGGAACAGAGGATGGCAGACCCTACTTCTACGGGATTCCTTGGTGTGGGACATCAGAAACTTATAGCAACACTACCGCGCCTGTCGATATGGCTGCATTCTTACATCAGGCACAGGAAAACAGGTCGGTCGGGCTGGGGTACGGACAGGCACAGGTCAGTTTCTTTAACAGGCTTATAACTCCGTCCTGGACAGAGGAGATGCTTGATGCAAAGCTGTACTGTGCAGGAGTGATCAGTGGGAAAATAAAGTCATATGACTATTATTTCAAAAATGAGAGAAAGGCGGCAGAGGTGTTTTATGAAAGACGTATTGCTGATCATACCAGCGTACAATGAGGCAGATTCGCTGGCGGATACGGTCACACAGGTACTTAAGTATCCGGAATATGACTATGTGGTGATAGATGACGGATCCACAGACGGAACGGCTGAGATCATAGAGCAGAACGGGTATAACCATCTGACACATCAGAAGAACTCAGGACTTGACGCGACTTTTCTGACAGGCATCAGATACGCTTACCGGGAAAAATACCGTTACGTGGTCCAGATCGACGCCGATGGGCAGCACGACCCCAAATACATAGGCAGGATGGTAGAAAAAGCCGACGACGGATATGATGTGGTCATAGGTTCGCGCTATCTGAAAGGGCAGGTGCAGAATGCAGATATTCTGAGACGCTCGGGGAGCCAGCTTTTAAGGTGGGCCATTTATCTGACGACCGGGAAAAACATCACCGATCCGACATCGGGCATGAGGCTCTATAACAGGAGAGCGCAAAGGTTTTTCCTTACGCATAATGGCTGTGGGCCGGAACCTGATACCATAGCAGTCCTGATGCGGCGTGGGGCGAAAGTAACTGAGGCTCCGGTCATGATGCATGACCGTCTGGCCGGAAAAAGCTACCTGACACCGAGAAATGCCATAAACTATATGGTACGGGAGCTTTCAGGCATATTTTTTAAAAAGTAAAATTTTTTACACTTTTTATGGGACCGGTTTCCAAAAATGGTTGCAAAATATGGTAAACATGGTATAATAACTTAGATTGTGATTTTAGAGAGAATTTATTATAGAAAGCTTCGAAAGGGAAAAGGTGACAGATATGTACGAGAAACCGATGTTTTTTGAGACAGATGATCTGGCAGAGGGCATTTACCTGTCGAGTGGAGCGGGAGACACCTGCTGGCAGTATCAGGGCTGGAGACCAGACGATAACTTCTTTGTTGAGGGAGTAGATGAGTATCGATTCCGCGTGGATTTCAAGCACATAGAAGTAAATCACTATAACAGCAAAGACGCATATGTGACCTTATTTTTTAACCATCCTGTGACAGTTGTATCCTGCGACCACGTGAGCGGTGGTACATCAGGAATTAGCGGGAATGGAACTACTACTATTTCATTTACTACAGACATGGGACTCGGGAACAATCAGAATGAGAACTTCTCGATAGGAATGCGGGTTAAGACACAAAATAATGTAAAACCAGCAGTAACCGGCGGCACGATAGTTGATAAAGGCTGACAGATACGATCAAAAAATACATCGAAAAAGTAACCAGACTTGATATAGATTCTATAAAGCGCAGCATTGGATTCGTCTATGATTTTACAAGGCAGCATGTCGGTGGCATGATCTTTTATATGGTCATGAGTCTTTCGGGAGTGGCGACAGGATTTTTGTCGTCACTTGTATCTAAGGATTTAGTCGACATCGTAACCGGGCAGAAGAAGGGCGAACTGCTGCGTTTTTTTTTACTTACGATAGTCATCGCGTTGGTCAATGTAGCGATAGCACAGCTCACTAACTATTTTTCACTCAGGATCAGTCTGTCGGTAAGCACAGCGATAAAGACAGAGATATTTGACAGGATGACGGATTCGGAATGGGAGGGCTTGAAGAAATACCATTCCGGCGATCTGATGTCCCGTATAAGCGGAGATTCAGGGAATATCGCCTCCGGAGTCTTAAGCTTCATTCCGGGTATAGTCACGAACGCTGCCCGGTTCTTCGGAGCACTTGCTATGGTCTTATGGTATGACTGGACCTTCGCTATATTTGCTCTCCTGGGCATACCCTTCTCTCTTATCATCTCAAGAAAAATGGTCGGGCGCATGCAGCAGAACTCTCTGGATGCTTCCAAGAAAAATGCTGATGTGTACGGATTTATGCAGGAAACTTTTACGAACATCGGCTTTGTAAAGGCATTCAGCCTCCTTGATATGTACACGAAAAAATTCCGGGAGTCACTTACAGAGTATAATCGTATGCAGATCGACTACAACCGGATGTCCATAGTATCATCGATCATCATGAGCCTTGCGGGACTTTTAGTAAGCTACACGTCATATGGCTGGGGTATCTACAGGGTTTGGAGCGGAGTTATCTCATACGGTACGATGACTATGTTCTTAAGCCTTTCAGGAACGCTGACAGGCTCTGTCAGTTCTCTCGGAAGTTCTTTTTCACAGGCTATATCACTTGATACTTCAGCGAGAAGGATACTTGAGATCCTCGACCTCAGAAAGGACGACTTCTCAGATGATAAAAGGGCAGAGCATTTTTTAAATCTGATAGAGAAAAAAGACTTTTCCATTCATATAGAGAATGCGTCTTTTCACTATAGAGACGATGAAAAAGAAGTGTTTTCAGATGTCTCACTTCAGATGAAAAAGGGAAGAGTCTATGCGATAGTCGGCCCGTCAGGTGACGGAAAGACTACTTTTCTCAGATGCCTGCTTTCGCTGACTGAGCCATCTGCAGGAGAGGAGTATCTGCAGTGCGGTGAAAAGAAGCTCAGGCTCTCTCCTTCTACCAGACGGTTTTTTGCGATGGTGCCGCAGAAGAGTATCCTGTTTTCAGGAACTGTAAGAGATAATCTGCTCTTAGCGGACGCGCAGGCTACGGATGAAGAGATGACAGAGGCTTTAGCCGATTCCTGCGCCTGGGACTTCCTTAGGGAAAGAGACGGACTTGACACGGAAATCCTCGAGGGAGGAGAGGGCCTGTCGTCAGGGCAGATACAGCGTATAGCCATAGCCAGGGCGCTGCTTCGCGCTGCTCCGGTCCTTGTGTTAGATGAGGCTACCTCGGCTCTCGATACAGACACAGAGGCAGAAGTCATAGAGCACATCATGAAGAAAAAAGATAACCGCATCACGGTTATCACGACCCATCGTCCGAAGATATTAGACTACTGTGATGAAGTATTCAGGTTCGATGGAGAGCATCTGATAAAACAGTCATGATTTTTTTGAAAAAATGCTTGACAGAACTATGCGAAAAGAGTATAGTTTATTTATCCGTGCGAACGGACTAGGACGCAGGAATGGCGGAATTGGCAGACGCGCAAGCTTCAGGTGCTTGTGGCTATTGCAGTCGTGAGGGTTCAAGTCCCTTTTCCTGCATTACTTTTATAAGGAAAGGAGCGGTTATTTTCTATAGATAATCCGCTCCTTTGTTGTCTTATTTTCCTTGTTTTATGCTTTGGACAACGAAAGGGGCGTTTTGGTATGCTGATCAGAGAGAGGATGGAGCAGATGGAGAAGGAAGTGCTTTCTCCTTATGCTACGTTTGATGTGGATTCGAGGGGCAGGGAGAGAGAAGAGGAACAGTGTGATATCAGACCGCTTTTTCAGAGGGACAGGGACAGGATAC
Organism: Lachnospiraceae bacterium; assembly: GCA_029226225.1. Lineage (GTDB taxonomy): Bacteria > Bacillota > Clostridia > Lachnospirales > Lachnospiraceae > Weimeria. The sequence continues at coordinate 44,656 of JAQXXU010000047.1, forward strand.
TCCACTGTAAGGCGTTCAGACGACTTATGAACAAGACCCAGGTGTTTCTTTATCCTATGGGCGATCACTACAGGACCAGGATGTCGCATACGCTTGAGGTGTCACAGAATGCGAGGACTATCGGAAAAGCCCTTCGCTTAAACGAGGATCTGATAGAGGCTATAGCCTTAGGTCATGACCTTGGACACACGCCTTTCGGTCATGCCGGGGAGGATGTACTGAACAGTGTTACGAAGAATGGCTTTTCACATTCGGAGCAGTCGGTTCGTATAGTAGAAAAGCTTGAAAAAGACGGACAGGGCTTAAATCTGACCTGGGAAGTCAGGGATGGCATCAGAAATCACCAGACCGAGGGAAAGCCGCATACTCCAGAGGGAGCTGTGGTTCGTCTCTCCGATAAGATCGCATATATCTATGCAGACGTGGATGACGCCATAAGAGGCGAGATCATCACGGAAGAGGAGATCCCGCTTGAGATCAGAAAGACTCTCGGCATGAACGCGAAGGAGAGGCTTAACACGATGATCCATGATGTGATCATGACAAGCCTCGATTCTCCGGATATCAGGATGTCTGATGAAGTGCTTCAGGCAGCAAGGGACTTGAGGGCATTTTTGTTTAAGAATGTATATAAGAATCCGAAGGCCAAGGGAGAGGAAGTAAAGGCCAAGAGGATGGTCAGGATGCTCTTTGAGTATTACGATGAGAATCCGGATGCGCTCCCGGAAAAGTACTTTAAGGCCATTGGCAGGAACGGAGATGACCAGGAGAGGATCATCTGTGATTATATAGCCGGGATGACTGACAGCTACTGCAGGACGAAGTTTTCGGAATTCTTTATACCGAAAGCCTGGGAGGTGGACGGGTATTGAGCCATTACGACGAGAATACTTTAGAAGAAGTCAGACGGGCAAATGACATAGTAGAGGTCATAGGTGAGTATGTCCCGCTGAAGAGAAGTGGAGCCAACTACTTCGGGCTGTGCCCGTTCCATAGTGAAAAAAGCCCTTCCTTTTCGGTAAGTCCGGACAGACAGATGTATCACTGCTTTGGCTGCGGAGCAAGCGGAACAGTGTATCAGTTTTACGAGAACTATCTGCATATGTCGTTCCCAGAGGCTGTACGGGCCTTGGCTGAGCGTGCAGGCATCACTCTGAAGGAGACAGAATACTCACCTGAGCAGAAGAAAAGAAAAGAGCGCCGTGACAAGCTCCTCGCATTGCAGAAGGAGGCTGCATACTATTATTATGCGCTTCTGCACAGTGATCATGGAAAGCACTGTCTGGAGTACTTTAAGAACAGAAAGCTTTCAGATGAGACCATGAGGAACTTCGGCCTCGGCTACTCGGATGCCTTTTCAGATGATCTGTACAGACATCTTAAGAAAAAAGGATATACGGACGATATACTAAAAGACAGTGGCCTTATCACCTTTGATGAGAGGGGAGTGCGGGACAAATTCTTCAACAGGGCGATGTTTCCGATCATGGACCAGTATTCGAGGGTCATAGGATTCGGAGGCAGGGTCATGGGAGATGGAAAGCCAAAGTATTTAAACTCTCCTGAGACAGATATCTTCGACAAGAGCCATACGCTCTATGGACTTTTTCTTGCGAGAAGGTCCAGAAGAGGGTACTTTATCCTGTGTGAGGGATATATGGATGTCATAGCTTTGCATCAGGGTGGTTTTGACTGTGCTGTGGCTTCTCTTGGCACCTCGCTCACCCCGGGGCAGGTGGATGTGATAAGCCGTTTCACTAAGGACGTCTACCTGTCATATGACAGTGATGGCGCCGGCATTAAAGCTGCACTTCGTGCCATACCGATGCTTCGCAGCAGAGGTATCATGCCGCGGATCATCCACATGGCCCCTTATAAGGATCCGGACGAGTTTCTTAAAGGCCTGGGACCTGAGGAATACCAGAAGCGGATAGATGAAGCAGAGAATTTTTTCATCTTTGAGATAAGACAGCTACAGACACAGTATGATATGTCTGACCCGGGTAAGAGAACAGAGTTTCAGCGGGAAACCGCAAAAAAGCTCATGGGCTTTAAAGAACAGCTCGAGAGAGATAACTATATCGATGCTGTATGCAGGGCTTTTGATATACCGGTCCAGGCGATGAAACAGCTCGTAAAGGAGCTTGCAGCCGGTGAGGCGAGAAAGTCAGGCATGATGGGACATAAGGCACCTGACAAGGGGCAGGCTGCAAAGGTTTCTGCAGATGTAAAGGTAAGACAGACTGATAAGAACCAGAGGCTTCTTCTGTCCTGGATTTCCTACAGACCGGATCTGTTCGGGACGGTTTCTAAATACTTAAAGCCGTCTGATTTCGAGGATGGAGTACTGAGAAGTACAGCAGAGGGTATGTACAGGCAAATGGAAAAAAGCGGGATCATGAATCCTGCTTCTATCATAGATTCTTTTGACGAAGTAGAGGATCAGAACGAAGTGTCACGGATTTTTCACGAGTACGTGAGAGACCTTCAGGCGACTCCGAAGGATGAAAGAGGCACAGCGTTTGTCCAGACTCTTTCGAGGGCAGTGGCAAAGGCATACGATGAGCGGATGAATGCGCTTGAAGAGACAGACGTGACCCGGTTTGACCTGATACGTGAGAAGAAAGAATCACTTTCGGAAATAAGTAAGCTGCGTATTCCGAACGCGTAAGGAGGATTTTTATGGCTGAAAAGAAGAGTACCACAAAGACTTCTACGACAAAGAATGCTTCTACCACGAAGAAGACTTCAACTACAAAGAAGACATCCGCTTCAAAGAAAAAAGAAACCGGAAAAGAGATGTCAAATGCCCAGAAGGAAGCTCTTTTTACGAAGAAACTCCAGGAAATCCTTGAGCTTGCGAAGAAGAAAAAGAACGTCCTTGAGTTAACAGAGATAAAGGATTTTTTCAAGGAGCTGAAGCTTAACGACAAGCAGTTCGATAAGATCCTCGATTTCCTCGAGAATAATAGCATCGAAGTACTCCGGACCGACGACAGCGCTGATCTCGATGATGTACCGGAGCCTGATGACTTCGTGCCATCTGAGGAAGACGATGTGGACCTTGAGAATATCGATCTGTCAGTACCTGACGGGGTATCACTTGAAGACCCTGTCAGGATGTACTTAAAGGAGATAGGTAAAGTCCCTCTTCTTACTGCTGATCAGGAGATAGCCCTAGCAAGGCAGATGGAGACAGGAACTCCGGCCGAGAAGACTGCTGCGAAGAAAAAGCTCGCGGAGGCGAACCTTCGTCTCGTAGTTTCTATCGCAAAGCGCTACGTCGGCAGAGGAATGCTATTCCTCGATCTGATCCAGGAAGGAAACTTAGGTCTTATCAAGGCTGTCGAGAAGTTTGACTATAAGAAGGGCTACAAGTTCTCGACCTATGCTACCTGGTGGATACGTCAGGCCATTACGAGAGCTATCGCTGATCAGGCCCGTACGATCCGTATCCCGGTTCATATGGTAGAGACTATAAACAAGCTGATCCGTGTATCTCGTCAGCTGCTCCAGGAGCTAGGCCGTGAACCGACCCCGGAGGAGATCGCCAAAGAGATGGATATGCCGGTAGACAGGGTTCGTGAGATCCTAAAGATCAGTCAGGAGCCTGTATCTCTTGAGACTCCTATCGGTGAAGAGGAAGACTCACACTTAGGAGACTTCATCCAGGATGATAATGTCCCGGTACCGGCAGATGCAGCTACATTTACACTGCTTAAAGAGCAGCTGAATGAAGTGCTTGATACACTTACTCCGCGTGAGAAGAAGGTGCTTATCCTTCGCTTCGGTCTCGAAGACGGAAGAGGCAGAACTCTCGAAGAAGTAGGAAAAGAGTTTAACGTCACCCGTGAGCGTATCAGACAGATCGAAGCCAAGGCGCTACGTAAGCTTCGTCACCCAAGCAGAAGCAAAAAGCTAAAGGACTATCTCGAGTGATGAGTGTGAAGTTATCAGAGCGGCTTTCTGCCGCTTACGATATGGTTACTGAGGGAAGCGTGGTCGCAGACGTGGGCTGCGATCACGCTTTTTTATCTATAGCTTTAGTATCATCAGGAAAGAGTCCGGAGGTTTTTGCCTGTGATGTGAACGAGGGACCACTTGAAAAAGCCCGGGAGAATATCACTGCATCGGGTCTTGGTGCCCAAATCCACACCGTGCTCTCTGACGGGCTTGTAGGGCTTAAGGAACCGGTTGACTCCGTTGTCATCTGTGGCATGGGAGGCTCACTGGTCATATCGATCATAGAAAAAAGCATCGAGAAGGCAAGACAGGCGAAGGAACTTATCCTGTCTCCGCAGTCGGATGTTTTTAAAGTCAGGTGCTTCTTAAGAGACAGCGGCTTTTCTCTCGTGGAGGAGAAAGCTGTGACAGATGCCGGCAAGTACTACGTGCTGATGAAGGTGCGCCCCGGCGGAAGTCTTACTTTATGGGATAAGTACGGCGACTTCGGTCTTAAGTACGGACCCTATCTGATAGAAAAAAAAGATGCGGCGTTCATGGAGCACCTGAAGAAAAGACAGAGCATCATAAAAGGTATTATCACTGGTATTCCCGGTGAGAGTGAAAGAAAAGAAGACTTAAAAAAGGAGGCGGATTTAATTGCAGGAATTCTGTACCATACAGGTGGCTGATGAAAAGGAGCCGAGGGAGGTTCCATATGGCCAGACCTTAGTTGACCTGGCCAAAAAAGTCTATGGTGAAAAAAATGAGGACATGGTTCTTGCCGTATATAACGGCAAGCTGACTGAGCTTACCCATCAGGTAAAAAATGACGGTGAGATAGCGTTTATCTCCGTAAAAAACAAGGACGGAGAGAGGGCCTACAGGCGAAGTGCTGTATTCCTGATGCACAAGGCCTTACATGATATTTTTCCAGATGAGAAACCGACAGTTTTCGTCCAGTTTTCACTTGGGGACGGTTATTACTGTACCCTTGGCAAAGGAAAAAAAGTCACGAAGAAGCTTCTGTCAGACCTGAAGCGGAGAATGAAGCAGATAGTAGAGTTAGATTTACCTATCACAAAGAGTATATACCCGACTCAGGAGGCGGCCGAGCTTTTTAAAGAAGCCGGAATGCCTGATAAGGAAAAGCTCTTGCACTACAGGTCGAACTCGAGCACGAATATCTATGAGATAGATGGTGTTCACGACTATTTTTACGGTTATATGGTGCCATCTACGAGGTATATAAAGACATTTGATCTGGTGCCTTTTGACGATGGCTTTGTGCTGCAGTTTCCTGGCAATGACGGCAAAGTAGCAGAGTTCAACCCGCCGAAGAAGCTCTTTTCTATCCTGAAGAAGACCCGCGAATGGGCTAACGCGATGGACATAGATACGGTGGGAGCGCTAAACGACGCTATTTCTGCAGGCAGGACGAAGGAAATCATCCTGATGCAGGAGGCCTTCATGGAGGAACGCATTGGAGCTCTGGCACGGGAGATCGCATCAGATAAGAGCAGAAAGTTTATCATGATCGCAGGCCCGTCTTCCTCGGGAAAGACCACATTTTCAAAGAGGCTTTCTATCCAGCTTCGCGCGAGAGGACTGACACCTCATGCGGTTTCTCTCGATAACTATTATCTGAACCGTGATCAGATGCCGCTCGATGAGAATGGACAGAAAGACTTTGAGGCTCTTGAAGGACTTGACATAGAACTGTTTAATTCTGACATGACGAGGCTTTTAAAGGGTGAGAAGGTGACTCTGCCTATATTTGACTTTACAGTCGGTAAGCGTTCTGCCGAAGGCATACCGATGCAGCTTGGCAAAAATGACGTCTTAGTCCTCGAAGGGATCCACGGTCTGAACGATGCCTTAAGCTACACACTGCCAAAGGAGTCAAAGTATAAGATATATATATCGGCCTTAACACAGCTGTCTATAGACGAGCACAACCCTCTATCCACGACAGATGGACGCCTGATCAGACGTATAGTCCGTGACGCCAGGACCCGTGGAACCTCAGCCGAGGAGACCATAGCCATGTGGGACTCCGTCCACCGCGGCGAGAAGAAAAATATCTTCCCATTCCAGGAATCGGCAGACGCGATGTTTAACTCAGCGCTTATCTATGAGATGGCGGTCTTAAAGATCTATGCTCAGCCGCAGCTATATGCGATAAAGCCTGACAGTCCGCAGCATTCTGAGGCCAAGAGACTATTAAAACTCCTTGACTACTTCCTTCCGATGCCTACAGAGGAGATAGCGAACACTTCGCTTATCCGTGAATTCATCGGTGGCAGTTGCTTTAATGTGTAAAAAGTAGTAGAATACCACCTCGGAGGTAGGTCACGTGACCGCCGGCACGAGAGCCGAAAGGCTGTGCGGGAGGAAAGTCCGGGCTTCACAGGGCAGGATGCCGGCTAACAGCCGGCGGAGGTAACTCCAGGGCCAGTGCAACAGAGATATACCGCCTGTTTTTACAGGTAAGGGTGGAAAGGCGGTGTAAGAGACCACCGTCCTGACGGTAACGCCAGGAGCCATGTAAACCCCATCCGAAGCAAGACCGCATAGGGACATAAGGCTGCCCGTCTGTTCCAGGTAGGTCGCTTGAGGCTTGCGGCAACGCAAGTCCTGGATAGATGGTCACGCAACGACATAACCCGGCTTATCGACCTGCCTCCATTTTTTTAGTAAAAGTGCACAAAAACGCACATATATTTTTGTGAAAAATTCCCCGATGACAATTCGGGGATTTTTTGTTATCATTAAGGAAACCAAAACAAATGATTTTAGTTTCCGGTTTCCTTAAACAGCCGGAACCAGTTTACCGGAGGTCTTTATGTTAAGAGAAGAAATCCTTGAAGCTACAATGGCAGTCTACAAGAAAAAGGGGATGAGGTTTACTATGGATGACCTCGCAAAGGAGATGTCGAGGAGCAAGAAGACCATTTACACGGTTTTCAGAGATAAGAAGCATCTGTTTTTAGAGGAAGTCGATTATTTTTTTGATAAGATAAAGGAAAGAGAGCAGGAAATCCTTAATGACCAGAGCCTTTCGGTAGAGGAGAAGCTTAGAGGCGTTCTTACAGTGATGCCGGAGAACTTCTCGGGAGTCGATTTCCCGGCTATCTATACTTTCCAGGAGAAGTACCCTGCAGTATATAAAAGAATAGGCGACAGACTCGAGTCTGACTGGGATACTACTTTTGAGCTGATAGACGAAGGGATGAAAGACGGTACCTTCAAAAAGGTGGACAAGGAGTTTTTCAGACTCGTATACAACGCTTCGATAGAGAAGTTTCTCTCATCAGATGAGCTGACGAGGCTGAAGATCCACTATAACGATGCTCTTAAAGGCATGACTGATATGCTGATCGATGGGATCACTGCTTAAGGAGAGACTTCAAAGACTATTATACGTGGAGGCAGAAAGTTGGAAGAGATTTTTGGAAATAGATTAACAAAACATGAGGCGAAAGCTTCACTTAAGGCTGCGAAGGGGTACAGAAAGAGCTGCCCGGATGATAAGGATGTGGACTATCATATCCGCATCAGAAAAAATACTTCGCTCTATGATTATCTGGGGATCATGGATTTACGTCTCGAAGGCGAGAATGAGGCAGAGTTCGACACAGAGAAGGGAATAGTGGTATCAAATATCCGCATGGGATTCGGACACTACCGTATCTCTATGGCTATGGCGTCTGCTGCCAGATCGATGGGGTATACTCCGTACTGGCTGGACCTTAACTCATTTCCTAAGACAGCGGCGACAAAGATCATCACAAAGCAGAATGACCTTTACTCTTTAGGTTCCAGACTGTCAAAGAATCCTATTTTTAATAAGCTGGTATGGGAGCCTATAAACTACACAGGCTTCAAGAAGCTGACTTATAACGCTTCAGACCTCGAGACGAGTAAGCTGATGGCACCAGTTTATAGAGACATACCTAAAGAGATCCCTGTCATAGCTACACACGCCTGGCCAGCACAGTCGGCACTTGACGGCGGCATGAAGAGAGTCATCGAAGCCATCCCTGATAACTGGCCGATGGCCCTGCACTTAGCAGAGGGCGCTATCCACACAGTCCAGACTCATAACTCCTACTTAGGATACAGGGTCTTAAACGGCTTCTATGGTAAAAAGGTCTTAAACCCTATCCCAGGTGATCAGATCTACTATACCGGACACTACATCGATGATGAGCTGGTCAAAAATATCGAAGCAGACTGTAAGAGAAGAATGGATCGTCTGAATGGAAAGAAGCCAGTGAGGTTCTTACTTACTATCGGAGGAGCAGGAGCTCAGGCAGATATTTTTGAGGCGATACTTAAGTACCTGATGCCTGCGGTAAAGAAAGGCAGGGCTTCAGTCATGGTAAACGTCGGAGACTACCGGAATGTCTGGGATGAGCTTCAGACAAAAGTGGACGGACTTAAGGACGTATCGACTGAGCACTTCGAGGATTTTAAAGAGTCAGCAGGATTCGCAGAGGATTCACTTGACGGTGATATGACAGGTGTTCACGCATTTTACCATAAAAATATCTTTGAAGCAGTCTATATCACAAATCTCCTGATGAGAGCCTGTGACTGTCTTATCACTAAGCCGTCGGAGCTCGCATTTTATCCTGTACCGAAGCTCTTCATCAGACGTGTCGGAAAGCACGAGATGTGGGGAGCTATCCACTCGGCAGAGCTTGGTGACGGAACCTATGAGATAAGGGAAATCCCGCAGGTGCTCCAGATGATAGGACTTATGATAAAGGATCCTGGCATCATAGGAGGCATGTGTGAATCTATAGAGAAAAATAAGAGTATCGGAGTATATGACGGAGCGTATAACTGTGTGAAACTGGCTATGGGGAAAGAGATTTAAGGAGGCTACTATGTCGGAAAGTAAACAATTAAAACCCATCACTAAAAAAGTCATCTGGCTTTTTGCCATTGGACAGCTGGGCTGGTCGCTAATGAGCGCGGTACTCACGAACTTTATCGAGCAGTTTTACCAGCCTGATAACAGATCTGTTTTCGAGGGAATGGAGTACTTCATTCCACAGGGACGTGTGATACTCGGGATAGTTACTATCATCGGAGGCATTTATGCACTGGGCCGTGTGTTCGACGCTATCACAGATCCCTTGATCGGAAACCTCTCAGATAAGAGCAAGAATCCTAAGGGACGCCGTATTCCTTTCATGAAGAAGGCAGCTATACCTCTGACACTTATCACGATAATGGTTTACATATGCCCTATGAGAGGATACGATGCTTCATCAGCCATTGAGAAAGTAAAGAACGGCTATGGATACGTGCTCAACGGAGCTCATGTATCAAATACTACGGCTTACGCAAAGCTGGTAAATCCGGCACTTGGAAATGGTGGTATGGTAAATGCAGTATGGGTACTTGTCATGATGCTTCTGTTCTATCTGTTCATGACTATCTACTGCACTCCTTATAATGCGCTTATAGCAGAATTTTCAAGAGATGAAAAGACATTAGCAAATATATCTACCGCCATCTCTTTTACCTTCATTTTCGGATCAGCCTTAGGATATATGGCACCGACTATCTGGGGAGCCCTGACACCTGTTGTTGGAAGCCGTGTCTGGGCGATGAGAATAGTATTTATCATTATGGCTGTGATCGCTATGATCTGCTGTCTGATACCTACCCTTACGTTAAAGGAAACTGATTACATCGATGCAGTTCCGACAGAGGGCAGCACATTTTCGTCCCTTGGAAAATGCTTCTCTAATAAGAATTTCCGTTTCTTTGTAGGAAGCGACATCTGCTACTGGGTCGGCATCACGATGTTCCAGACAGGACTTCTGCACTATGTTACGGTCCTTATGAAACTCGATGACGCGTACAGCACGATCCTCTACATAGCTATGACACTCCTTTCAGTAGTATGCTATGTTCCGGTAAATAAGCTGATGCAGAAAGTGCCTAAGAAAAAGCTGGTAGTTTTTGCTTTCGTTGGTATGTGCATAGTTTTCCTGATCACTGGTCTTTCGGGATTATTCGGAGTTCCGGGAATTGTGAGTGGAATTCTGGTAGTCGTATTTGCGGCATTCCCTATGGCGATCCTTGGTATCATACCACAGACTATCGTTGCAGATATAGCAAAGTCAGACTCGGTCACTACAGGTGAAAATCACGATGGCATGTTCTTCGCTGCCCGTACTTTTTCGATGAAGCTCGGACAGTCACTGGCAATCCTGCTCTTTACGTCACTCGGAACCATAGGAGTGGCTACAGGCCGAGGCTACAGGATCGCGGCATTTGCAGCAGTTATCTTCTGTGCAGCAGGAGCTGTAATCCTTCATTTCTACAACGAGAAGAAAGTTCAGGACATCTTAAAGAAAGCTAACTACTAAGGGTGAATCTATGATAAGAGAATTAAAAGGTGAAAGAACAGCATATGTACTTGATACGCCGCGTACGACTCTCGTATTCCTCACACTTCCGACTGGACAGATAGAGACAGCTTACTATGGGGCGTATGTGGGCATAGACTCAGCAGACGAAGCTCTGGCTCTCTCTGAAAAAAATGAGTTTCCGCCAGGAAACTCGATCGACTATAATGCGGACAAAAATCCTTACAGCTTAGAGGATGTGCGTCTGTTAGTCGGTACTTACGGCAAGGGTGATATCCGTGAGCCGTTTGTAGAGGCTGTGGCTCCTGATGGCAGTACTACGCTTGATTTCGTGCTTACCGGAACAGTTATTACCGATGGGAAAAATACTATAGAAGGCCTCCCTTCTTCACATGAGAAGTCTGAAGAAGAGAAGGCACAGACCATTGATTTTACCTTTACAGACCAAAATAACGGTTATGTGCTGCACGTATTCTATTCGGTATACCCGGACAGCGATGTGATAGCCAGAAGCGCCAGATTTGAAAATGCTTCAGATGAGCCTGTAGAGCTTAAAAGGCTTCTCTCCGGACAGCTCGATGTCTTCGGAAGTGGATACAAGGTTACTACATTCACAGGTGCCTGGTCCCGCGAGATGAATATGCATGAAGTCACGGTAAGCGCCGGAAACTACAGTGTTTCATCGGTAGTGGGCTCGTCATCATCGAGAGCAAACCCGTATGTGATCATATCTGATCCAGCCTGCACCGAAGAACATGGCAGATGTATAGGAAGCAACCTGATCTACAGCGGAAACCATTATGAAAGCGTATCGGTAAATACCTACGGTAAGACCAGGATACTGACCGGTATAAATCCTGTAGATTTTGGCTTCAGACTGGAGCCGGGAGAGAGCTTCTCTGCGCCTGAATCTATCATGGCTTTTACTGATGGAGGATACTCTGCACTAAGCCTTATCATGTCAGACTTTGTAAGAGATCATATCATCTCAGGTGAGTGGGCTCACAAGGACAGACCGGTTGTGCTTAATTCCTGGGAGGCTTCGTACTTTGACATAAATGAAAAAAAGCTTCTCACATTTGCAAAGAAGGGTAAAGAATTAGGTGCCGAGCTTTTTGTCATGGATGATGGATGGTTCGGAAAACGAAACGATGACCACAGCTCTTTAGGCGACTGGAATGTAAACGAAAAGAAGCTGACTCATGGACTTCCGTACTTAGCAGATAAAATCCACGGTCTTGGCCTGTTGTTTGGTATCTGGGTAGAGCCTGAGATGGTCAATGTAGATTCAGACCTTTATCGTGCGCATCCGGACTGGGCCATAGATATCCCGGGAAAGTCACACTCAGAGGGAAGGTTCCAGAGATTTTTGGATCTCTCAAATCCCGAGGTTGTAGAGTTTGCTATAGATGCGATGAGCAGGATTTTTTCATCAGCGTCGATTGACTATGTGAAGTGGGACTATAACAGAATTTTCTCAGATGTATACTCACCATACCTCAAAGAAAAAAGTGACGGAGAACTCTTCCATCGCTATATCCTGGGTCTATATCAGATCATGGACGCCTTAGTGAAAAAATATCCGCACATCCTGTTCGAGGGCTGTGCTTCAGGTGGAAACAGATTTGATCTGGGAATTCTTTCATACTTCCCGCAGATCTGGGCTTCGGACAATACGGATGCTATATCCCGACTTGTGATACAGCAGGGACTTTCGATGGGGTATCCGCTTTCAGCTGCTACAGGTCATGTAAGTGCCTGCCCGAACCATCATACACTAAGGAAAACTCCTATGAATACCAGGTTTAACGTAGCGGCATTCACCAGCTACGGCATGGAAGTAAACCCGTTAGATCTGTCACAGGAGGAGTTCGATGAGCTGAAGTCCTATAATGAACTTTATAAGAGGCTCAGACACACTCTCCAGTCAGGAGACTTCTACAGGGTAAACGACGAGGATAACTCTGTGAAGTGGGTCATGACAGCTAAGGACCAGTCGCAGGCCGTAGGCATGGTGCTTGTAAAGGAGATAAAGCCTGGTATCAGGTACGAGAACCTGAAGTTTAAGGGACTTGACCCTGAGAAAAAATATCATGTGTATAACATCCCGATAAATATCGATGTACGTACCTTTGGCAGTATGATAAACACTATGGCTCCAGTTCATGTAAAACCGGGTTCGGCCACCGAAAAGGTAGTAGCAAAGCTCGTGAAGCTAAAAAGCGAAGTCTTAGATGAGACTGTATCAGGTTCCGTGCTCATGAATGCCGGACTGAATCTGCCGTCTGCCTTTACAGGCACTGGCTACGATAAAAAAATAAGAGTTATGACCGACTTCGGTTCAAGGCTCTACATAGCAGAAGAGATCAGATAATATCAGAGGTCACAAAAATTTCATGGAAATTTTTGTGACCTCATGCTATAATAAGCCAGGTTCCCAAACCGCTGCCTCCGGAATGGAGGTATATGAAATACTCAGATTTTAGATCACATCTATTAGACACACTTACACAGGAGCTTGGCGCTGAAGTGCAGTTAAGCGTCAGAGACCTCTCAGGCCCGGAGATTTCTGGTACAGGGCAGGATGCCTGTGTCATAAGTATTCCCGATAGGAGACTGTCTCCTGTATTTTACCCAGGCTATTTTTACCAGAAGTATACTGAAGGCACTTCATTCGAAGAGATAATAGAGAATATAAAGGATTCGATCCGCTATACTTCGGAGGATTCTCTGGATTTTGAACAGATAGCAGACTATCAGCGCGCGAGACATCATATAGTACCAAGACTCATTCGCGGTAGTGGTATTAAGGCCGAAAGAGACGGAGGCAGGGTAGAAGTACCGTATCTGGACCTTACCGTGATATTTACTTATGTGATCAGATCAGAAGGCGATGAACTGGTATCTTTTTCGATTTCCTGGGATCAGATGAACGAATGGGGGATTACAGTAGAGAAAATGCTGCGTGATTCCATAGAGACCGCACAGAGACTTTTTCCATCCTCGATCGAATCTATAGAGGATGTACTCTCACTTACTGGTGCGCCTGACATGTACAGGACTTTTCATGTGCTGACGAACTGCAAGAGACAGTACGGGGCGGCCTGCATCCTATATGATCATGTGCTTGGGGATTTTGCGGACAGGATAGGAGAGGGATTCTATATGATACCATCTTCTGTACATGAGGTGCTCCTTCTGCCGGAGAGTATTGGAATACTCCCAGCTGACATGAAGGAGATGCTTGATGATGTAAATGCCTCTGTCGTAAAACCTGAAGAAGTCCTATCTGACAGGATATACTACTATGACCGGGAAAGTAGATCTCTGGATTTTGTTGTATGAGCCATAAGAATGATCACTGCAAGGGTAACGACTTCTGATACTGCAAATGACATGAAGACTCCGGTGAGGCCGAAGAATCTCGACATAAGAAAGCCAAACAGTGCTATAAGTACCATGCCGCGGAGAAGGGAGCCGGTCACTACGATCCCTGCTCTGGCGGTGGCAGAGTAATAGGCCAGCAGGAAGATATTGATCCCTGCGAAGATAAATCCGAGGAAATACTCGCGAAGCCCGCTGTGTGCTATTGCGAGAAGCTTGGCGTTGTGCTGGCTGTTAAAGACATTTATCATAGGATCTGTCAGCAAAAATCCTGCCAGAACGAACATCGCTTCGGCGACTGCTGTTATGATAAGTCCGGACTTGAGGACAAGCTTTACATCGCCTCTTCTGCCCTTGCCATAAGCATCGCTTATCAGAGGCTGGAGTCCCTGTGAGATACCATTGAAGATGGCTACTACCACGAGTGCTATATTGGCGATGACGCTGTAGGCTGCCACTGCGACATTCCCAGCGATCCCGAGGCATAGATAGTTAAATACCAGAGAAGTGAATCCATTTGAGATCTCGCCTACGAATCCGCTCATTCCCAGAGGTACAGCTTTTTTTATGAATGACAATGACAGGCGGTGTACTTTAAAACCTACTGTGTTATTTTTTCCAAGAAAGTGTATAAGACAGATCACCATAGACAGGGCTGGACAGCAGATAGTAGCCAGAGCAGCACCGGTGAATCCGAATCCGCATACGAACATGAACACATAGTCGAAGACTATGTTAAAGGCGCTTCCGGAAAGCTGCGCTGCCATGGCGACAGACGGGGCTTTATCATTCCGGCAGAAAGCCGTGAAGTTGTAGTTACACATGAAGAACGGCGCGAAGCAGAGACAGAGTCTGGCATAGCCTTTTCCCATTTCCTGCAGCGCGGCGTCCGCGCCCATCAGTGAGAGAACCTGCTTCGGCACTAAAAGGCCCAGCAGGATAAATGGGATACTGATAAGAAGCGTCCAGCATAGGGACTGCATGAAATACCAGCTTACATCCCGCCCATTTGCCCTGTGGATGCTATAGACCACCGACGAGCCTATGCCTATCATGGAGCCAAGCGCGAACATCAGCCCATACAAGGGCAGTGTCATATTCAGTACTGCCAGTCCGTCTGCTCCGAATCCCCATGAAATAAAAAAAGTGTCGGCAAGTATATAGACCGAAGTCCCTACCATACCGATCACATTCTGGGATACGTATTTTGCGATTTTCTTTTTCACCGTTGCTCTTTCCTTTCTTTCCTGATGAAATTCTGGACAGAGCTGGCGTCTCGGACACCCGGCAGCAGCAATGTCTGTGTTGGTGCCAGTCGATGTGACAGAGGCTATTTTATTAGAATGACAGTGAAAAGTCAACCATATTAAAAAAAATAGTTGCAAAACAGGATTGGTTAATGTATAATAATATTCGTTGTGACGCAATCAGTCGCGCAGGCTCTGATAGCACAGTTGGTAGTGCACTTCACTCGTAATGAAGGGGTCGTCCGTTCGAGTCGGATTCAGAGCTTCACAGCAAAGCCTTGAAACCAGAGGGTTTCAAGGCTTTTTGATTTTAGGTGTTTTATTTTATACGGTATTATATTAGTGGGTGTTGGCGCACATCTGGTGCACACTCTTGTCAAAAGATATGAAATTTTCAGCTGTGCGGGTGAAGGTAGAACTTGCCCGCTATTTTTTCAGTGCGGATGGCGTTGCAGAAGGCGTTTGGGTCTACCTGTTTTATCTTCTTGATCATCGAATCCTGCTCTGATGCACCGATAACGGAATAGACTATTTTTCTGTCGTTCTTCTCATGCGAGCCGATACCGTCGATTATCGTGCCGCCGTGATCAGTTTCGCTGTAGATCATCTCACAGATCTCATCAGGGATCTTCGTGATGATGAGCAGAGTTACCTGCTGGTAATTCCTGTACATCACGTGCTCGACCTGAGTCGTCGCGAACTGGAAAATGATCGAATACAGCGCCTTATCCCAGCCAAAAAGCAGGCCAGCTACTACGAGTATCACGACATTCATCCCGAGAATCGCATTGAACGAATCCCTACCGGTCTTCTGGGAAATGAAGATAGATATAAAATCAGTCCCGCCCGTAGTCGTATCATTTCTTAGACACATGGAGATGGCAAAACCGTTTATGATGCCGCCGAAGATGCTTATCAGCAGTGTATCATAGGTGATCACATAGCTTGGAAGCAGATCCGTAAGGACAGATGAGAGCGCTATCACAAGAAGTGAACTGCCGGTGAATTTTTTACCGATGAAGCGGAAGCCTATATAGACAGGGACAGCGTTTATAGCCAGGTTTAGCGGAGTATAAGGCACGCTCACATTTAAAAATTTGGCAAACGACCTCTGGATCAGAAGCGTAAGTCCCGTAGCTCCACCAGGAAAAAGCCCGCCCGTCGATACGAAGGTGTTGATATTTATAGCCATGATAAGCGATGCCGCTATGATAACTATCAGCTGTCTTATACTTTTCAATACGATTTTTTTATCCATGAGCCCTATTATAGCCGATGATAAGAATTTTTTCATTAAAAATCTGAGAGTTGACAATTACTGCGGCTTCCTATAAAATACCCTCTGTTCCATCGGTTGGCAACGACACAGACAGTGCTGCTGCCGGGTGTCCGAGACGCCGGCTCTGTCCATATTTCATCAGAAAAGAAAGGAAAAGAGCAACGATGAAAAAGAAAATCGCAAAGTACGTATCCCAGAACGTGATCGGCATGGTAGGACAGTCAGTCTACATACTTGCCGACACTTTTTTTATTTCCTGGGGATTCGGAGCAGACGGACTCGCAGTCCTGAACATGGCGCTTCCGCTCTATGGGCTGATGTTCGCACTGGGGTCCATGATAGGAATAGGCTCAGCAGTCATCTACAGCATCCACAGAGCAAGCGGACGTGATGTCAGCTGGTATTTCATGCAGTCTTTATGCTGGTCGCTTATCGCGAGCATCCCATTTATACTTTTCGGGCTTTTCGTCCCGAAGCAGATGCTAGCACTGATGGGTGCGGACGCAGCATTACAGGAAATGGGAAAAGGCTATGCTAGACTCTGTCTCTGTTTTGCCCCTTTCTTCATGTGCAACTACACCTTTACGGCATTCTGCAGAAACGATAAAGCCCCGTCCATAGCCATGGCAGCCCAGCTCTCCGGCAGCGCCTTTAACATAGTCTTCGACTACGTGTTCATGTTCGTCTGCGGATTCGGGTTCACCGGTGCAGCACTCGCTACGATCTGCTGTCCTGGCCTCTCTATGGCGATCTGCCTTATCCATTTCCTTGGAAAAAATAACAGAGTCGGATTTAAAGTCCGCCGCCTGTCTTTTTCATATCTTAGAAAAGCCGTTCCACTCGGGATGAGCGGATTTGTCGGTGAGATATCAAATGGCTTTACTTCACTGGTCTTTAACTACCTGTGTCTCGGCATAGCCGGAAACGTAGCCGTAGCAGCCTACTCTGTCATCGCAAATATAGCTCTCGTAGTCACAGCTATCTTCAATGGAATCTCACAGGGGCTCCAGCCTCTTATCAGTGATTCCTACGGCAAGGGAAGAATAGGAGATCTAAAGTTCGTCCTTAAGTCAGGGCTTATCATCACCTCAGTCGCTGAAGCTCTCTTCGTCATATCGGCTTTCCTGTTCACCGACCCTATGGTAAATGTATTCAACAGCCAGCACAACGCAGAGCTTCTTGCCATAGCACACAGCGGACTCAGGGAGTATTTCCTAGGATTTATCTTTGCCGGGATAAATATCTTCCTACTGGCTTACTTCTCAGCAACCGCCAGAGCAAAGATCGTAGTGACCGGTTCCCTGCTCCGCGGAATGGTGCTTATCGCCCTGTTCGGCTTCGTACTGTCGAGATTCTTCGGACTGGATGGAGTCTTCCTGTCATTTGCAGTCGCAGAACTCACGACTCTTATCGTGATACTCCTGATGTCTCACACGGCAAAATCCAGAGACTGACGGCTCTTGTCATAATGGTACACCCTGTCAGAGAGCACTTCATCAGGCTTTACGATCGAAGCGTTCACATCATCAAGCATCTCTTTCATCTCAGACGGACCAATGCCAATGCTCTGAGGCAGGAGCAGGACTTCGTGAACTGACGATGGGATCACATAAAAGCCCTCCCCTATCCTCTCCGCATAGTCCTGCATCACATGATCATAGAGCAGGCAGGCCGCACCATACTGTCTTTTCGAATTCGAAAGCACGTAGAAAGTATGGTACATGTCAGAATCGTTCGAAAGAGAAAGCACGTCCTCTATCGACTCGATCCTTGGTGGAAAAAGCCTCTGTGCAGTTCTGACGGAATCAGCATAGAGCGTCTCTACAGTGATGCCCCAGTCATCCATCTGGTCATCGCTTATCGAAAAAGATACCAGCTCATCGCCTTCGGCCTTTATCACATAGGTAAAAATGACCGCCAGGTCGAGATACGGAATAAACGCCCGCTTTCCGAGGCAGACTTCGTGTCCTTCATACCTGATAAGCCGTGGCACGATGTGATTCTTCGCGTTATTATAGTCTGCTATCTCATTAAAATCCAAAGAATCCTCGCTCGTGTAGCGGATAGAATCCTTTATGTTCTCCACTATCTCATCGAGTGAAGTGCCTTCTGAAAACTGCTGGTAAAAGTAACCGGGATAGAATACAGGAGATAGCCTCCTGTCTGGAATTGTGATAACACAGGCATCCTGACCCGTTCCTGAAATCCCCGGGCAGGAGAGGTCGCCTACGCTCAAACTGACGTCAGCCCCAAGCTCCTGTGTCAATGTGTCTATCAAATGTGTCTTAAAAACTTCGTATGTCATATGCCTCCTTTGCTGGAGGCAGAGGTCTGGGAAAAACCTGAACTGATTATAACACGAGGTCACAAAAAAATCTGTGATTTTTTTGTGACCTCGCTTTGGTTTATACTTCTTCAGCTATGTAGAGTCTTGACCCGAAATCTGTCATGACTCTTATTTTTTCATCGTAGCCTGTCCCGGTAAAGGCCGACGGCAGGTTAAGTCCCGCATTCATAAGAACTGAACCGGAAACTGTCTCATCGAGAACCTCACTCTTCAGCTTTACGAACTTTGCCACAGCACTCTCCACTACAGACCCTGGCTTTACATGTACCGGAGCCATCGTGTTTATCATGCTGCCAAAAGTGCGGACATCGATATTTATCGGGATGTTATACACGTGGTACTTTTTCTCGGGATCCAGGCCTTTGAACTTCAGGTTCTCGTACCTGATGCCAGGCTTTATCTCCTTTACAAGCATCATTCCGACAGCCTGTGACTTATCCTTTGATACGGTAACCCACTTTACTGTGTTATCCTCGTCGTTTACCCGATAAAAATCACCGGTCTGAAGCGTATGTCTCAAGCGCTTGTAGAGGTCGTTGTACGACTTCAGCTCCTCGAACTCCTCAGATGATAGGTCGAGCGGATTTACCTCCATTCCGTAGCTCGTAAACGCAGCCACGTTAAATCTCGTGTTCATCGGAGTCCTTCTGAGCGTCTGATGGTTCGGGCAGGCACTTACATGGCCTGTCGCAGCCGAAAGTGGATAGCCCATCGAAAGCCCCTGCTGTATCGCAAGC
>JAQXXU010000048.1 GCA_029226225.1 Lachnospiraceae bacterium
TTTCTCCTTCCTGATAACTGTCACTATCCAGAAGCTGCTTATCCCTATATGAGCGTGTTCCGACAGTAAGCTTAATAGTATCCCCGACCCTTATTTTCAGGTATTCGCTATTACTGCTATTCGCCATGTTTGATGATACTAAAAGCTCCCGGTTATTCTTCGGCATGCGTCCCGATATGACACTAATAGGCAGAATCCCGTTTTTCCTGTCAGCTGACAGAATACACATATACGGATTTGACTTGCTCTCTGTATTTACTTTTGCAAATCCTACTTCCCTGAACTCCTCAGTTTTTTGAACACTGTCAAGCTTTCTGACCTTTGATACAGTCTCCGGTGATACATTTTGTATAACGCCGTGATACTCACCGCTCAGATGCGATTCAATATCCCTCATGAATACGAGACCACTCCAGGCACCCTCTAAAACTGCTGTAAATAGCGTCATTGACAGAACTATGCCTATTATGGTAACAATAGTTCTGACCTTATTTTTCTTTAGAATCCGAATTGTCAGTCTGTGAAATATATTCATGCTCTTATTCCCTCATCGCTTACTATCCTGCCATCCTCTATAGCTATCATTCTGTCAGCCTGCAAGGCTATATTCTCATCGTGGGTTATGACTATAAGAGTCTGCTCGTATTTCCTATTCGACTCCTTTAATAGTTCTATGATTTCCTGACTGTTGACAGAATCTAAGTTCCCGGTAGGCTCGTCCGCCAGTACCACGGCAGGAGATGTGATCAGAGCCCTGCCTATCGATACTCTCTGTTCCTGTCCTCCTGAGAGCTGGTTTGGCAGATTGTGGATCCTGTCCTTTAGTCCCAGCGTATTGATAAGCTCGTTCAATAGCTTTTTATCAGGATTCCTGCCGTCCATCAGAAGTGGCAGGGTGATATTCTCTTCCACATCGAGGGACGGAATCAGATTATAGAACTGGTATATAAGTCCGACCTGTCTCCTTCTGAAAATGGCCAGCTCCTCTTCATTCTGCGCATATACGTCCTGCCCATTCAGATACACCTTTCCTGACGTCGGCTTATCCACGCCTCCCAGGATATGTAGAAGTGTCGATTTACCAGAGCCTGACGGCCCGATTATCGAGACAAACTGTCCTCTTTCTATCGTAAAACTCACGTCATCCAAGGCATGGACGGCGGTCTCTCCCTGTCCATATATTTTTTTCAGATGTTCAGCTCTAAGTATTTCCATTGATTTGTCCTCCTTTTTCTATGCTCCCATAATACACAAAAAAAGTGACACCCCGGTGACAGAATGCATATGAATTCCGTCATCTGGATGTCACTTCAAAGCTGTTAGTTTATTTAGCAGCTGCTTCTTCCTTTGCCTTTTCGTTCTCGTCGCCGAACATCTCCTGAACTGTATGCCAGCCAAGGACAGCGCACTTAACACGTGCCGGCATATGGCTTACGTCCTGAAGAACTCCGGCCTCTTCGAGCTCATCGAGTTCATCGTCGGTCACTTTTCCTTTTATCATCCGAAGAAAAATATCAGCGAGGTGAAGCGCCTCGTCCTTTTTCTTTCCGATGATCAGGTCCATCATCATATCGGCTGAAGCCTGTGAGATAGCACATCCATCACCCTCGAACGCACCATCCACGATCTGATCATTGTCATCGACCTTGAGATTGATAATAATATCATCGCCGCAGGACGGGTTTACGCCCTCGAGCGTCAGGTTCGCGCCGTCTATATGATGCTTATGGGCCGGATGCAGGTTGTGGTCCGTAACAAGCTCTTTATAAAAAGTACTGTTAGTCTGCATATCCCATTTCCTTCCTAATGCTTACCAGCGCATCGTAGAATGCGTCAATATCACTCTTATCATTATAAAATGCCATTGAAGCCCTGACCGTCGATGCCGTGCCTAAGTACTTTAAGAGCGGCTGAGCGCAGTGGTGTCCGGCTCTGATCGCTACATCATGCTCATCGAAGATTGCTGCGCAGTCATGCGGATGGACTCCGTCTATAGTAAAGGTGATGATACCGTGATGCTCCTTAGGGTCCTTCGAGCCAATGATGTGCACATGAGGATAGTCGGCCATTTTTTCCATGGCATATACTGTCAGCTCTTCCTCACGCTTCTCGATAGTCTCCCAGCCGAAGCGCTTCATGAAGCGGATAGCCTCGCGGAGTCCGACAGCACCACCGACATTTACAGTTCCGGCTTCGAACTTGTGCGGAAGCTCGGCCCAGGTAGCGCCCTCTGTCGTCACGTACTCTATCATCTCACCACCGAAAAGGAACGGCGGCATTTTTTCGAGGAGGTCTTTCTTTCCATAGAGCACTCCGATTCCCATCGGAGCGTACATCTTATGACCTGAGAATGAGAGGAAATCGCAGTCTAAGTCCTGGACATTCACAGGGATATGAGGCACCGACTGGGCGCCGTCTGCCACAAGGATAGCTCCATGCTTATGAGCTACCTCGGCAAATCCCTTAATGTCGTTCACGCGGCCGAATACATTCGACACCTGAGTCACAGCTACGATCTTCGTCTTGTCTGAAATGATCTTTTCAAGCATGTCAGGAGTCATCGTACCATCTTTCTCACAGTAGAGATAGGTCAGATGAGCTCCGGTAGCCTTGCAGGCCTGCTGCCATGGGATCATATTCGAGTGGTGCTCGGCGATGGTCGTGATGACCTCGTCGCCCTCATGCAGGAAGTTTCTCGCGTATGCATATGCCACGAGGTTAAGGCTCTCTGTCGCATTCCTGGTAAAAATGATCTCGGACTTGTCAGCTGCCCCGATAAAGTCAGCTACTTCCTGCCTCGAGTTCTCATACTCGTCTGTCGCGTCTATAGAAAGCTGGTAGAGACCTCTGAGCGGGTTCGCGTTATTCTCGTTATAGTATCTGCTGGCCGCCTCTATAACGCATGGCGGCTTCTGTGTCGTTGCTGCGTTGTCGAGGTAGACTATCTGTCTCTTTTCTAATATAGGAAACTCTTTTTTAATGTCCAATTCAGGCCTCACCTTCTGAACTCGTCCAAATACTTTCCAACCAGCTCTCTTGTCTCATCGTCCGGTATCTCTGCGGCTATCGCATCGATCCTTGCGCGCGCCATCATCTCGTAGACTGCTTCCTGACTCATGCCGCGGCTTTCGAGATAGAAAAGTACATCCTTTGCGAGCTTTCCGATAGTAGCTCCGTGATTTCCCTCGACATCTTCCTCTGCACAGAGGATGACCGGGATAGTCTTGTTCCTGACTGGTTTATCCATCAGGAGCACGTCTTCCATCTCATTTCCTTTGGCACCCTTACAGCCCTTTATGAAATCGATGGTTCCACGGAATGTCTTCTGAGCTCTGTCACGGAGGACTCCGTTTGCATAGATGTCACAGGTGGTCTTCTTTCCGGTATGGCTTGCCACGTAGTTTACATCGAGGTTATCGTCGCCTGTCATATAGTAGCCGAGCTTCATGTCGATGGCACTCTTCTCGCCTGACAGACGGTTCTTTACTCCTAAGAATACTTTTTTTCCGCCAAGGACTATCTGCACGAGATTGAACTTTCCGCCGTTATCTATGTCAGTTCCTATATCATTTAAAAATGTGGCCTGATCCGAAAATCTCATGACCTGTACCACTGTAAGTTCAGCGCCCCTGGCGATGCGGGCTGCAGTCTGTACGCTGTACTGTCCGGCATTTTTTTCAGCAGCGAAGTTCATGATGACTGTCGCTTTTTTTGCTTCAGCGAGATTTATCACGAAACGGTTGTCAAGAGTCTTATCGCTGTCATATGAGAATGTCAACTTAAGTGGTTCTTTAGTATCACCGTTTATGTCAAATACCTCGGTCCCGACCTTTTCATCGTCTAAGAACTTTGAAAAATCTACGCCGATACCGCCGTCGTAGGCTGCCGGAAAAATGCCGTCATTTTCACTAACGCCTGAAGTCAGGGTGATCTGCGGAACGGCAGCTCCGTCGGTAGCTTTAATCTGTGCCTGTGTATCGTTCATCCGAAGCCAGTTCCAGGTAGGAGACGGCAGGATGTTAAGCTTTAATTCACTCATTACAAGACCTCCATTCAATGAAGTTCTTTTCGCTAAGCTCGAACTTCGTCTTCGACTCGTTCTCGCCAATCTCAAAGAACGACCTCGCACAGGATTCAAACTGCGCTTCGCTTGTTTTCATCTCTGTGCTTTCATTCATATGAAGCTGTCTTCGCTAAGCTTACGCTTCGCCCTAAGCTCGCGTTCGCTAATCTCAGACAGCGACCTCGCACAGGACTCGAACTGCGCCTTTGGCTTGTTCTCGTCTCTGTGCTTTCGGTCATCCAATCGCTCCTTTCATCTCTAACTGAATCAGATTGTTCATCTCGACTGCGTACTCAAGAGGAAGTTCTTTTCCGACGTTATCAGCGAAACCTGATACGATGAGTGCTCTGGCGTCCTCTTCAGACATGCCGCGGCTCATCAGATAGAATACGACTTCGTCTGAGATACGGCCGATCTTTGCCTCGTGGCCAACATCTGCGTCTGAGGTACGGATGTCCATAGCCGGGATAGTGTCTGAACGTGATATATCATCGAGCATCAGAGACTGGCAGGAAACTGATGACTTAGAACCTGTGGCGTTTTCTGCTATGGTCACAGCGCTTCTGAATGTCGAGATACCGCCGTCTTTACTGATACTTCTGGTATTTACGTATGATGAGGTGTCCGGAGCCGCATGGACTACCTTACAGCCGGTATCGAGGTTCTGTCCCTTTCCTGCAAAAGTAACCGATGTAAACTCCGAGCGTGAGCCTTTTCCGGCAAGTACGCTCATCGGGTACAGGTAGGACACGTGTGAACCGAATGAACCTGAGATCCACTCGACTTTTCCGCCTTCCTCGACCTTTGCACGCTTTGTGTTCAGGTTATACATATTCTTCGACCAGTTCTCGATAGTCGAATAACGGAGCGTAGCGTTTTTGCCTACGAAGAGCTCTACGCAGCCGGCGTGAAGGTTCGCTACGTTGTACTTTGGCGCCGAACAGCCTTCGATGAAGTGGAGATAAGCATCATCATCTACGATGATAAGCGTATGCTCGAACTGTCCTGCTCCCTTGGCATTCAGTCTGAAGTATGACTGAAGAGGGAAATCAAGATGGACTCCCTTCGGAACATACACGAATGAACCGCCCGACCATACTGCTCCGTGAAGAGCCGCGAATTTGTGATCTGTAGGCGGAACCAGCTTCATGAAATGGTCGTGGATCATATCTGCATATGGTCCGTGCAGGGCGCTCTCGATGTCTGTATAGACTACGCCTTTTTCTGCGACTGAATCCTTTACGTTATGATACACGAGTTCTGAATCGTACTGGGCTCCGACTCCGGCGAGTGACTTACGCTCTGCCTGCGGGATACCGAGCTTCTCGAAGGTATCCTTGATATCGGTCGGGACATTGTCCCAGTCGTTTACCATCTTGTTATCCTTAGGGCGGACATAGGTCACGATGTGGTCCATGTCAAGTCCTTCGATCGACGGTCCCCAGTTCGGAACCGGGATCTGATTATATATCTCGAGCGACTTCAGACGGAAATCATGCATCCAGTCCGGGTCGTTCTTTTCTTTTGAGATCTGCTCTACGATGGCCGGTGTAAGTCCCTCGTCGACTTTGTACGCGTCGTCCTCGGAATACCGGAAGTCATACATAGAACGGTCTATGTCTTTTACTACTGCCTTTTCCTTCATTGAGCGCCGCCTTCTTTTAGATACTTCTCAAATCCGTTTTCATTTATGTCGTCTACCATCGATGCATCGCCCTCTGCGATGATGCGGCCATCTGCAAGGATGTGAGTCTTATCAACCTTCAGTGACTCGAGGATCCTCGTAGCGTGGGTTATGATAAGAAGAGCGCCGCCTACGGTCTTTTTGTACTCTTCGATGCCGGCACTTACCGTGCGGACCGCGTCTACATCGAGTCCTGAATCTGTCTCATCGAGAATGGCAAGCTTAGGTTTGAGCATCAGAAGCTGGAGGATCTCCGCCTTCTTCTTCTCACCGCCTGAGAAACCTACATTCAGGTCACGCTCTGCATATGAAGGATCCATGTCGAGGACTTTCATCGTCTTCTTTAAGTCCTTCATGAAATCCCATGCTTTTATATGCTCTCCTGTCTTGTTCTCACAGGCTGTGCGGATGAAGTTCGCTACGGAAACTCCCGGAACCTCCACTGGGTTCTGAAATGACATGAAGATCCCGGCCTTTGCGATCTTGTCCGTGGTCTCATGAGTGATGTCCTGTCCGTCAAAAATGACCTGACCACCAGTTACTTTATACCTGGGATCTCCCATAAGTGAAGAGCCGAGTGTAGACTTTCCGGCTCCGTTTGGTCCCATCAGCACGTGTACCTCACCTGCTCCGACATTCAAATCTATTCCGTGAAGGATCTCCGTATCCTCTTCTGCGAGCTTTACTTTTAGATCCTTTACCTGAAGGATATCTGACATTTTATTCTGCCTCCATTCTTTAATCTGGTCATATACTATCACTCTTCATCGAGTTTTTTCCATTGGATTTACAACTAAAGTTAATTATACATATAGGGGGTATGCTTTACAATGAACAATTTGTAAAATCTGATGTATTCTTTCGTGTACAGAAAAGGACCGGCTTTAAAGCCGGCCCTGTCTTTACTTGGCATAATCAACGACACGTGATTCACGGATCACGTTCACTTTTATCTGTCCAGGATACTGAAGCTCGTTCTCGATCTTCTTTGTGATATCCCTGGCCAGAAGTACCATATCCGCATCAGATATTTTCTCAGGAACTACCATGACACGAACCTCTCTTCCTGCCTGAATGGCAAAAGATCTCTCGACGCCGTCAAAACTGTCTGCGACATCCTCTAACTGCTGAATTCTGTTCGTATAATTCTCTAAAGTCTCGCGGCGCGCGCCTGGGCGTGCTGCGCTTATGGTATCTGCTGCCTGGATCAGGAGCGCAACAAGAGACTCCGGCTCACAGTCGCCATGATGGGCGGCTACTGCATTGATGATAACCGGTGATTCCTTGTACTTCTTGCAGATCTCGACGCCTAAAGCCACATGTGACTGTGACTCGGACTGATCCTGCTCGTGATCTACAGCTTTACCTATATCATGTAAAAGTCCGGCACGCTTTGCTATACGTGTATCAACTCCTACCTCTGCGGCCAGGAGCCCGGCTAACTGTGATACCTCTATAGAATGCTTCAGGACATTCTGCCCGAAGCTTGTACGGTACTTAAGTCTTCCTAAAAGCTTTATCTCCTCAGGATGAAGTCCATGTACTCCGGTGTCAAGGGCTGCCTGCTCACCTTCCTCGCGAATGGTGTTGTCGACCTCCTTCTTTGCCTTTTCAACCATTTCCTCTATCCTTGCAGGATGGATACGTCCGTCAACTATCAGCTTCTCGAGCGCTATACGGGCTACCTCACGGCGCACCGGATCAAATGCTGAGAGGACTACTGCCTCCGGAGTATCATCTATGATAAGTTCTACGCCTGTCAGGGTCTCAAGGGTACGGATATTCCTTCCCTCACGACCTATGATACGGCCTTTCATCTCATCATTCGGCAGCTGCACTACAGAAATCGTAGACTCAGCCACATGATCTGCTGAGCATCTCTGAATGGCTGTCACAAGGATTTCCTTGGCCTGCTTATCAGCCTGGTCCTTGGCCTGCGCGAACGATTCCTTTACATACTTTGCTGCGTCTGCCTTTACATCGTCTTTTACAGTATTCAGTAGAAAATCTTTTGCCTGCTGGGAGGTAAGACCTGAGATTCGTTCGAGTTCCTGTACCCTCTGCTCATTCAGCTTCGCTACCTTCTGCCGTTCCTTTTCGAGATTCTCCTCTCGGCTTACAAGAGACTGTTCCTTTCTGTCAGCGCTTTCGAGCTTTTTGTCGAGATTCTCCTCTTTCTGCTGTACTCGCGTCTCACTCTTGGATACTTCAGCCCTGCGTTCCTTGATCTCTTTCTCGAGCTCATTCTTCGAGCGCATGGACTCCTCTTTTGCCTCGATAAGGATCTCCCTCTTCTTCGTCTCCGCCGTCTTCACTGCCTCATCTATAATGGACCTGGCCTGCTGCTCGGCTCCTCCTACCTTCTGTTCCGTGATCTTCTTATGGTAGGAATTCGTTACGAAGATACTCACCGGAACCGCGATCACGAGCGTCACCACTACTGCGATTATAATTCCTGGCACAGGAGCACCTCCTTAATAGGTTATTAAATTTTTTACTAATCTAGTTTACAGTATTCACGAAAAAGTGTCAAGGATAGAAATTTATAAAAAATTCTGATATACTT
>JAQXXU010000049.1 GCA_029226225.1 Lachnospiraceae bacterium
CCGCACGGTCACTTCTCCAAAGAGAAAAAAATTAAAGCACGTACAGCTGATAAAAAATATACCGGCTGAAGTCAGTGCCGTCTCAGAAAAGGAAAATGATTTTAATGATCTCTGGATCAAACGGGTAATCAGTATATATACGAAGGGTCTTATGACCAAGGAGTAATGAAATGTCAAAAGCAGATGTTATAGAAGTAGAAGGAAAGGTACTGGAGAAGCTTCCAAACGCTATGTTCTCAGTAGAGCTTGAGAATGGACATCAGATCTTAGCTCATATCAGCGGAAAGCTTCGTATGAACTACATCCGTATCCTTCCTGGAGATAAGGTAACTATAGAGATGAGCCCATATGACCTGACAAAGGGCAGGATCATATGGAGAGACAAGTAAAAATACTAAATTTTCCAGTATTTTGCATTATATAAAATACAAAAAGAATAGTTGCTTATTTGCATGCGTCCGAGTATAATATTACACGGACGTTTTTTCGTGGGTGAAATGCGCCCTCGAAAAAAGCATATTTTTAAAGAAAGGAGCCGTTTACATGAAAGTCAGATCTTCTGTAAAGCCTATGTGCGAAAAGTGCAAGGTCATAAAGAGGAAGGGCAAGATCCGCATTATCTGCGAGAACCCTAAGCATAAACAGAGACAGGGCTGATGCACCCCGTCTCCTGATGTATTCTATGGCGGCTGTAGGGTCATGAACCCTATATACATAAATACATTCAAATGGTCCTGCCAGGCAGGGCACAAGCATCGCTCCCATATACTTATACATACCGAGGGAGCAGGATCCTTTCATCAGAAAAGGGTCGATGTCATTTGAAGGCTGACACACATTTCAGGCCGGGACACCGGAGCTGTCAGTTGGATTTTTTAGAAACCAGATCCGGAGATGTCCGGAAGTATATTTTTGAGATAAAGGAGTAAATACACATGGCTCGAATCGCAGGTGTAGATTTACCGAGAGAAAAGAGAATCGAGATAGGCCTTACCTATATCTACGGTATCGGCAGAGTTACAGCTGACCGTCTTCTTGAGAAGGCTGCAGTTAACCCTGATACCAGAGTTAAGGATCTCACTGATGATGAGGTTAAGAAGATTTCAGAAGCTATCGCTGAAGAGGGAATCCTTGTAGAAGGTGACCTTCGCCGTGACACAGCACTGAACATCAAGCGTCTCCAGGAAATCGGATGCTACAGAGGCATCAGACACAGAAAGGGACTTCCTGTACGTGGTCAGAAGACAAAGACAAATGCGCGTACACGCAAAGGACCGAAGAGAACTGTAGCAAACAAGAAGAAGTGAGGTTGATATAAAATGGCAAAGACAGTAAAGAAGGCCTCAAAGAGGCGCGAAAAGAAGAACGTTGAGCATGGCCAGGTACATATTCAGGCATCTTTCAATAACACGATCGTTACTATAACAGACGCAGCAGGAAACGCATTAAGCTGGGCATCAGCAGGCGGCCTTGGATTCAGAGGCTCACGTAAGTCCACTCCTTATGCTGCACAGGTAGCAGCTGAGACAGCAGCTAAGGCAGCACTTCCGCACGGACTTAAGAACGTTGACGTATTTGTAAAAGGACCAGGATCAGGAAGAGAAGCAGCTATCCGTGCTATCGCAGCATGTGGTATCGATGTAGTTTCTATCCGTGACGTAACTCCGGTTCCTCATAACGGATGCCGTCCACCAAAGCGCAGAAGAGTCTGATTGAAAGGAAGGTATATTACAGATGGCAGTTAATAAGACACCAATTCTTAAAAGATGCAGATCTTTAGGTTTAGAGCCGGCATATCTCGGAGTTGACAAGAAGAGCAGACGTTCTCCGCTTCATCAGAGCAGAAAGCCTTCAGAGTACAAGCTTCAGCTCAGAGAAAAGCAGAAGGCAAAGTTCATCTACGGCGTACTTGAGAAGCCGTTCAGAAATTACTATGAGAAGGCAGCTAACAGCAAGGGCATGACAGGTGAGAACCTTATGCGTACTCTTGAGAGCCGTCTCGATAACGTAGTATTCCGTATGGGACTTGCACGTACCCGTCGTGAGGCACGTCAGGTCGTTGACCACAAGTTCATTCTTGTAAACGGAAAGAAAGTAAATATTCCTTCATACCTCGTAAAGGCTGGAGATGTTATCACAGTCACAGAGAAGGGTAAGAGCAGTCAGAGATTCAAGGATATCACTGAGGCTACAGGCGGACGTATCATCGCAGACTGGATCGACTACAACGCAGATACCATGACTGGAACTATCAAAGAGCTTCCAAACAGGGATCAGATCGATGTTCCTGTAAATGAGATGCTTATCGTCGAGCTGTATTCGAAGTAATTTTTTAAAGGCGGCAGTTATCTGCCGTCTCTTAAATACAGAACTATCAACTTCCAACTATTAACGGAGGGAATATAATTGTTCGAATTTGAAAAACCGAATATCAGGATCGACGAGATCAGTGAAGATGACAGGTACGGCAGATTTATCGTAGAGCCGCTCGAGCGTGGTTACGGAACTACACTTGGAAACTCTCTGAGAAGGATCATGCTTTCATCCCTGCCGGGCACAGCTGTTAGTCAGGTAAAAATCGACGGAGTTCTCCATGAGTTCTCATCACTCCCAGGAGTAAAAGAGGACGTCACAGAGATCATCCTGAACATCAAGGAATTAGCTCTGAAGAATTCCAATATGACTGAGGAGCCAAAGACAGCATACCTTGATTTCGAAGGAGAAGGAACAGTTCATGCTTCTGATATCCATTTCGATGAGGATATAGAAGTGGTAAATCCGGATCTGGAGATCGCTCACTTAAACGGTGGACCAGATTCCAGACTTTCGATGGAGCTGACTATTACTTCAGGAAGAGGCTGGGTAAGCTCTGATAAGAACAAGAATGAGGACACTCCTATCGGTGTCATCGCTGTAGATTCTATCTACACTCCTATCGACAGAGTAAATATGAAGGTCGAGAATACCCGTGTAGGTCAGGTTACCGATTATGATAAGCTGACTCTGGAGGTATGGACTAATGGAACCATCAGCCCGGATGATGCAGTATCACTTGCTGCAAAGGTTCTTACCGATCACTTAAATCTTTTCGTAAACCTTTCAGAGGCCGGAAAAGAGGTTACAGTTATCGATAACACACTGAAGGACAGACCTACCATCGGAGCTGATATGCCTATAGATGACTTAGAGCTTACAGTCAGGTCATTTAACTGCCTGAAGAGGGCAGGAATCGGAACTGTAAAGGAGCTCTGCGATATGACTCCGGATCAGCTTCAGAAGGTCAGAAATCTCGGAAGAAAATCTCTTGACGAGATTATGGACAAGCTTAACGAACTCCACCTTTCACTGAGAAAGGACGAGGAGTAATGCGGATAAGTCCTGAAAGGCACCGCAATCTATAAATGCCAAGTGGATAAAGGGCTGTTTTCGTAAGACCGCAGGCAGAAAAGGGTCCGCCATGAAAAGGAGAATAAGACAATGGCTACACATTACAGAAAACTTTCAAGAACCAGTTCACAGCGTAAGGCTCTTCTTAGAAACCAGGTAACACAGCTTATCTGGCACGGCCGCATCGTTACTACTGAAGCTAAGGCTAAGGAAGTAGCAAAGATCGCAGAGAAGCTTATTGCTCTTGCTATCAAGGAGAAGGATAACTTCGATGAGGTTACAGTTCAGGCCAAGGTTCCTAAGAAGGATGCCGATGGACACAGAGTAAAGACTGTAAAGGACGGAAAGAAAGTAACAGAGTACGTTACTGAAGAGAAGAAGATCAAGAAGGATCAGCCTTCACGTCTTCATGCTCGTCGTCAGATCCTCTCAGTTCTCTATGACGTAACTGAGAACGGAAAGAAGAAGACCGACACAAAGAAGGTTGACCTTGCTGCAAAGCTCTTCGATGAGATAGCACCTAAGTATGCTGGAAGAAACGGTGGTTACACCCGTATCGTAAAGATTGGCCAGCGTAAAGGTGACGGCGCACTCGAAGTAGTTCTCGAGCTCGTTTAATTAGATACTTATCACTAGCATCACAGAGGCTGCAGGCACGAAGTGCTTGCAGCCTTTTCTGGTATCATATGGAAAAAATTCTTGAACTGAACCACATAACAAAAAGCTATGAAGACGGCATAAATGTCATTGAAGACCTGAACCTGACAGTACAGAAGGGCGAGCTGATCACACTTTTGGGGCCTTCAGGCTGCGGAAAGACTACACTGCTCAGGATGATCGGAGGCTTCGACCTGCCGAATTCCGGGGAGATCCTCCTGCATGGAGAGGACATAGGCCAGCTGCCCCCTGACAAGCGTCCGATTAATACAGTATTTCAGAAGTACGCACTTTTTCCGTTTCTGAATATCTATGATAATATCGCCTTCGGGCTGAAGCAGAAAAAAATGGACAAAGACCTGATCCGACAGAAGGTAAAGCATGCGCTTACTGTAGTAGATCTGGAGGGATTTGAAAAGAGAAGGGTGGACTCACTTTCAGGAGGACAGCAGCAGCGAGTGGCAGTAGCCCGTGCTATCGTGAATGAACCTGAGATCCTGCTTTTAGATGAGCCTCTGTCTGCCCTGGATCATAAGATGCGGCTTGAAATGCAGGCTGAGATCAGAAGTATGCATGATAACCTCGGTATGACCTTCATCTACGTGACACATGACCAGGAAGAAGCCATGAACTTATCAGATAGGATAGTCGTTATGGCAAACGGAGTGATCCAGCAGGAGGGAGTCCCTGAGGAGATCTACGATCATCCGGCAAATATATTCGTGGCCGACTTTATTGGTGTGAGCAATATATTCACCGGAGTGGTGACAGAGAAAAGACGTACGAGGTTTGCCGGGAAGATATTTAAGACGAATACAGAGCTTGAGGCCGGGACCAGGATCGAGGCCATGATAAGACCTGAAAATGTCGAGATAACGCAGGCTGGAGAGGGGACTATAGACGCTGTCGTGACAGGAGACATATATAAGGGTACACACCATGAGATCACGGCAGAATTCGGCAAATACGAGGTCACAGCAAACGGAAAAAGGAAACTCGAGATCGGAAGCACAATAGGGATAGGTTTCCCGAGAGAAGCCATTCATCTGATGCCGCATGACATGGATATGAACGTGTTCGAAGGCGTCGTAAATGACGACGGAAGTGCCGATTTTACTTATTTTTCACTTGCGCCTGATGCAGAGTTCCTTAAAAATGCTGCTGCCGGGACGAAG
>JAQXXU010000050.1 GCA_029226225.1 Lachnospiraceae bacterium
TACGCCCTTCAGGACACCTGCTCCCATTTTTGCCTCGAGCTGCTTCTGTATATCCTGGAGCTGTGAGGATGAGTTCGCGATTATATTCTCATACTTCTTCGCGTACTCAGGGTCTGAAGCCATCTGCTCGATCTTATCCTCGTTTATCAGGACTGTCTGCTTGTTCTGTGAAGCGAAGCTGGCGGCATTTGCCTGCGCGTTCGCCTTCTGGTCCTCTGATACGAGAACGAAGTTCATATTCGAAAACTTCTTCTGAAGCTTCTCATAGTACTCTGTAGCTTTCTTCGAAAGGGTCGGCTTTCCGATGGTCTTACCGTTCGTGTAGAGAGTCTGATCATCGTCAGTCTTCTCTGTGACATCCTGTTTAGATGTCACTTTCTTATCAAGGCCTGTCGCCCATGCGTTATTCGTGACTTCAGCCTTTGTGCTCTGCGAAGTCTTATCTGAATTCTTCGTGTCCTTCGCATCATCTGTCTTCTTAGTCTGGGGCTTAAAGCTGTACGGGTTCACCCCGCCAAACCCCACTGATCCGATTGCCATAATTCGTACCTCCTTGTGCCTTTATGACTGTTTGAGTGAAATAGGTGCCTGCATCCGTGATGGCACACTTGTCTTTTTCTAAAAATTATATCGGAGCAGTGGTCTGATTTTTTAACCTTTTTTCTATTTTTTTCACGACATAGATACAGATCAGTGTCGAATAGGTCGTCGCCGAAATCCATGCTGTCTGGTCGGTAAAGCAGATGATTGTAAATCCTCCTATAGGTACGAATACCAGCGCCATGACCGAGCGCGCCACCATCTCTACGACACCAGAGATGATCGCCAGGTTTGAATAGCCTAATGCCTGTACCGCAAGCCTTACAACATTCAGAATGCCGAGTGACCAGTAGAAAAATCCACTGGCACGAAGGAATTTGCCTGATGCATCGAGGATCTGTGAAGTACGACCGCCGGTATCAGTGATAAACGCCATTGACATCGTGCGCCCGAAGAAGATCAGCACTATGCCTATTACTATACCGTAAGTCACACCTACTGCTACTCCCTGCTTTATGCCCTTCTTTATCCTGTCGACATTCCTCGCACCATAGTTCTGTCCTACGAAGGTAGAAACCGCCGAAGCTATCGCGTCAAACGGGCACATAGCCATCTGTTTGATTCTTAGCGCCGCTGAAAAAGCAGAGGTATAGAGCGCTCCGAGCGAATTATTCGCCGACTGCATGACCATCGAGCCGATAGCCGTTATCGAGTACTGAAGACCCATCGGAAGTGCCATGTACAGAAGCTTTCCGGCCTTTTTCCTATCAAAGCCGCGTTCTTCTTTTCTGACTCTCAGAATATCGAATTTCTTCCTCATGTAAAAAAAACACAGAACCGCTGAAACCGCCTGCGACACGATCGTCGCAAGAGCCGCCCCAGGAACCCCGAGATGGAGCACCAGGATACAGAACAGGTCGAGGAAGATATTCAGCACGGCGCTTATCACCAGAAAAATAAACGGTGTCGTCGAATCCCCGACCGCCCGGAGTACTGACGAGAGCAGGTTGTACGCGAGCGTCGCCGGAATCCCTAAGAAAATGATAAGCAGGTATCCATATGTATCTTTAAAAATAGAAGCCGGTGTCTTTAACAGATGCAGTATCGGGTTACACAGCAGTGCCGTGACTGTCGTGATGATGATCATCGAAATCCCTGTCAGTACGTAACTGTTATAGATGTATCTCCTCATATCAGGCAGGTCATTCGCTCCGAATCTCTGTGCTACAGGCACTCCGAATCCGACGCACATACCGATACAGAGCCCCAGTACCAGAAACTGCACGCTGCTCGTCGCACCTACCGCCCCTAGCGCGTCCGGTCCCAGAGTACGACCTACTATCATAGCGTCTATGAAGTTATACGTCTGCTGGACGATATTCCCTAAGAGCAGTGGTATCGAGAACGTCAGGATCTCCGGCAGGATCTTCCCTTCCGTCATGCTTTTTGTCATAAAAAAATAAACCTCCCTGATAAGAAGTGCATTATCTTTATATTACAGAGGTTTTGCATACACGTCAAGAAACACTTTATAAAAAACAAAAATTCTGCTTGACTTAAATGCCTAAATAGAATAAAATATCATTTGTTCGCGACAAGCGGACGGGCCCAGTTAGCTCAGTTGGTAGAGCAGGGGACTGAAAATCCCCGTGTCTCTGGTTCGATTCCGGAACTGGGCAGAATGCCCTGAAAAGGGGCCCCCACGAGGCCTGACTCGTGGGGAGGAGGAGACGTGACGTAGCGGTATCACATCCGGCTGTTTTTCAAGCCGGATGTGATGGAGCGAAGTCCATGTCGACGTGCAGGTGTAGTTCAATGGTAGAACACCAGCCTTCCAAGCTGGATACGTGAGTTCGATTCTCATCACCTGCTTTTTTGATACCAGGATTCATCGTCCATCCCTGAACCCTTCATATGTGCAGGCGTCGTATAACGGCTATTATATCAGCTTCCCAAGCTGAGGACGCGGGTCCGACTCCCGTCGCTTGCTTTATTTTTTATCTGTTAAGAATAGTCGCTTGTTTTCTTAGGACAGGGCGGCTATTTTTCTATTATAAAATAAGAAAAGGAGTGATCAACCATGTCTGATATGACTCCTGAAATGTCAAATATGTATCCAGAGCACCGGTTTGTAATGGATAATCTGCAGAACCTGATACACGGATATATTTCTAATTCGATGTGTGTAGTTATACGCGAAGCCAAATACGAGTGGCCGGAGTTTCCTGATAAAAAATTTGATCCGGATATCAGCCTGCTCTGCGGCTTCCGTCACAGGAAAAAACTCTGCTATACAGATGTGCCACGCTTTATTGCGGAAGTATTAAGTGACTCTACCGAAAAAACTGACCGAGGAGAAAAAATGGACGTCTATTCCACTGTCGGTGTTCAGGAATACTGGCTCATTGACTGGCGTGTCACTGGAGGGCGTGTAGAGCGCTATATGCTGGATGACAACGGTGAGAAGTATCTGCTCCACGACATAGTCTCCGGTGAGAATAACCCGGATACCGAGCTAAATATCATCTCTTTCCCCCAAATTCACTTCAAAATGAGCGATCTGATGGAGCATGTCGGCGAAGATATCATCGAATGATCTCACTCGATGTCATTTCTCATAGCTTCATGCCTGTAATACTCCCTGGCATACACATATATTTTGTCAGAACCGACTAAGGAATCAATGAACTTAAAAGATTTAAAGTTCTTAGACAGAGCATTTGATGTATCTGTTTAAGAACAACATTTTAGCCATATTTGTCAAAAATGCTTGACCACAACAAACTGACATAAAAAGGGCAGTCTGCTTAACAGACTACCCTTTGGCTACTTTTCTAACAGGTACTGTGTGATTGGCATAGGTTTTCCAATCAGGCTCATAGTCATACTCAGCTTGATTTCCCCACATATCCCAGCCCTCACGGTCACCTCGTGCAAACATTTCTAGATATGGTCCTTCTGAACAACGCTCTATAAGGTCTACAAAATCATCTGGCTTTCTGGAGTGCTCTCTCTTTTGTGAGCGTATCAGATTGACCTGTGAGCGACCTGGCTGTAAAGTTCGATATGTCTCGGACTTTTTCGCTGTCTTTACCCCGAAAAGCAGTATCTCCGTTACATTTCTGAAGTAAAAGCCTACCCCTCGACCATCTGGATATCCGTCCTTACGGACTTTCTCCCAGATAAGATTAGTCTTGTACTCAAAGCCCCACGCCTTCATGACTTCCAGACCCTCTGGAAGCAGGGCATTAGGTATCCATAGATAAAGGTGGGCACATGAATCGGTGACATCCTGTACTGGCATTGCCTTTATGTCATCTAATGTCATTGTCTCATATCTGTTGAGCTTCTTGTTCTCTGGTGCTACTTTACCCGTTCTATTGGAGAACTGCCAAGGTGGGTCTGCATATATTACTTTATACTTCTTGCCTTTAGTGAAGTTCTGAAAGTTTTTTATTGTAAGCTGTAAGTCGCTCATTTTCTACGCATCCTTTACCAATACCAACTGCTAAGATAGGACAGCCACCGTTACGTCTGGAATCAAGTCTGTATTTCAGTTTTCCAAGCCATGTGGTGCTTGATCCATACTTTCTCATAAGAGGTGAACCCGAACTATCTGTGACCTGTCTGAAGATATCGTTCAGTTCCTGTGACCGTGTCACTATTACCCCGACATCTATGAGACCACAGTCAAAGTATGTACGCATAGCAAGCAGATCTCTATCAAACGTCTGGTCTTTACTGTTCCATTCTAAGTCGAAGGCAACTTTACCCTTTACAAAATCTATGTTGTGACCATCTATATAGCCTGCAATGGTTATTTCATCATCTGGCAAGTCCTCAAAATGACCACGCTTCTTGTTCGCCAGACGTGGATACTTCTTTATGAGCAGGTCGCCCGTGATTCGTATCTCACGCCAGCCATATGGATATAGGACATCATCAAATTTCTTTGGTATTGGAGACTCATTACCCCCAGCAGTCTGTAAGTCTTCTATAGTAATATATAGCTTATGAAGGGCTTCCTGTAGCTCACCCCATTCCTCTGGGAATGACTCGGAAAGAATCTCTAATGCATGACCATAGTTAAGAAACTCGTAACGATTTAACAGCTTCTCGTCAAGATATTTTGTGATGTCCATAGTATGTCTCTCTTTCGTATAAATTACGACTTATATGATATCGTATATCGCAGAAAAGATCCATACTTTCTTATAGTCTCCCGAGACCTCGTATATTATAGCACAAAAAACAGGGCTGTAGAAACAGATACTTTTGTCATCTATTTCTACAGCCCTGTTAGCGTCATGACGCCGCGTCAAATCCCAGTTTCAGGCAGCCCATAATTCCCTGGTCATCGTGCAGACTTGCAGGTACGATATAACAGTTCATGTCACGAACGTGCTCATTTTTCAGATAATCATTCAGAAGCGCTGCTGTCTTCTCACGTATCAGCTGAAAAAGCTGTTCCTGGTGCATTACTCCTCCACCGAGGATGATCATCTTCGGCGAAAGCATCACAGTCGTGGTCACCATCGCCTGTGCCAGATAATACGCCTCCAGATCCCATACTCTCGGGTCATCCTTCAGCTCTATCGCTTTTTTACCCCAGCGCTTTTCGATGGCCGGCCCGCAGGTCATTCCTTCGAGGCAGCCCTTGTGATATGGGCATATGCCATCCGGAAGCGGGTCATCCTCCCTGACGCGAAGTAGCATATGACCAGCCTCAGGGTGCTGGGCTCCATGCACGAGATTGCCGCTGCTCATCACGCCCGCACCCACACCAGTTCCAATAGTATAATACACAGCATCCCCGATGCCTTTTGCCTGTCCGTAAGTGACTTCACCCAGGAGAGATCCGTTCACATCTGTATCGAACGCGACCGGCACACCAAGTCCCCTTGAGAAATATCCTGCTATATCTGTATAAACCCAGGCTTCCTTCGGAGTGTCTGTGATATAGCCATATGTCTTCGAATTTTCATCCAGGTCGACCGGCCCGAAGCAGGCTATTCCCAGAGCTTCTATATCCTTATCCCTGAAAAAATCCAGAAGTTGCGGCAGAGTCTCTTCAGGCTTTACTGTCGGAATCGACTTCTGTTCATAGATCCTTCCACTCTCATCTCCTATGGCACAGACCATCTTGGTCCCGCCTGCTTCTAATGCTCCAATCCTCATCTAGTAAGTCCTCCTTTTGATATCATTTGATGAATTCATCCGAATCCAGCACTATCGTGAACGGTCCGTCGTTTGTGAGTGTCAGCTGCATGTCTGCTCCGAATACCCCTGTCTGAACATCATACCCTGCTGATCTGCAACGCGCTATGATCCGCTCGTAGAGCGGCACGGCCAGATCCGGTCCTGCCGCATTTAAAAAATTCGGACGGTTGCCATGATGGTAATCAGCGTATAGCGTAAACTGTGACACCAAAAGCAGGCTTCCGCCCACATCCTTCAGTGCCAGATTCGTCTTACCGTTTTCGTCAGCATTGATCCGCATTTTTAGCATTTTGTCGGTCATTTTATCGGCGGTTTCTTCCGTATCTTCTTTACCGATTCCGATCAGCACGGCATAGCCCCGCCCTATTTTTCCAGTCATCGCGCCATCTGAAATCACCTGTGCATTTTTTACTACCTGGATCACAAACCTCATATTCGCCTTCGTCATCCTTCTCTGTCACTTCTTTGATGATAGTTCCTAAGCCATCTGTGACTTTATAATTGAAACCATCAGCATTACCACTATAGTCATTTGTAACAAGCTCTAAAGGATTGCTATTTTCTCATTATCTTCTTTTTCTTCTTTATCTCGTACATACGGATGTCAGCCTCAGAGACATACTGGTCAAGCGGCGCAGAAGGATCTTTTATAAGTACCTGACCCACTGACAGGCTCAGATGGAACGGGTATTTTTGCGTCATGTCGACTTTTTTCACGGCATGATTTATCTTTGCCCGGTAGTTGTGACCAGTGATATCTGTTATCGCCAGAAATTCGTCGCCGCCATAACGCATCACAAAGCTCTTCGTGTCCGAAAGTACTTCCTGTAGGAGCGAACCTATCGTCTTTATCGCGATGTCGCCGGCCTCGTGACCATAATCGTCGTTTATCGACTTCATATCATCCATATCTGCGAAAAGTATCGCCGGCTTGCCCCCAGTCCTCACTATATCGTCCACAGTCTTTTTCGCGTACTGCTCGAAACCGAAACGGTTATAGAGTCCCGTCAGTGAGTCCTTCACATACAGACTGTTCAGACTTTCATTAAGCTCCCTTAGCAGGTACTTCTGGCGCATGTTCTCATAGACACTCTCGATGAATCGGAGAGTTCCCTCGAGCAGGTTATACTCGATGGCTGGGGATGCCCCTTCGAATACCATGTAGCCGAGTGAATACTCCCTGTAGTGTACCGGATAGAAAATATATATTTTTCCAGGACGCACAAAGCTGGATGGAAGCATCTCCTTCTTAGAAAAATGACCGTAGGAGTGGTTTTCATCGTGTTCTATATGCCTGCTGCCGCAGTACGCGAGGATCCCGATCTCATCGCTGTAACCGGTGATCCGGCCCAGGTCTCCGGTATCTTCGACGCCTGTCCTGTTCGAGCAGCAAATGACCTGCGGCACCCTGAACATATCTCCGTAGCTCTCGAGAATGTCCAGAACCTCTGCATAAGTGCCCGCATCCATCATGCGTGATACCATGTCCTCCTGCGCGCGGGAATAGTTATTCATGAAACGGTTCATTTTAAAGAAACGCTTCCTGATAAGTTTCTCTTCAGTCTGACTGTTATCATGGCAGCCACATGACTCTGAAAAAATAGGCGCGTAGTGGTCAGGCTTCTCCACATCAGTGTGAATGCCTTCTATATGATTCTTCAGTTCGTACATGGCAGTATATGCCATATTCCTGTAATCTCTGGATATAGTCGTTAGTCTCGGCTGATATGCCA